>NZ_JBEPQF010000004.1:0-388036 GCF_040547695.1 Bradyrhizobium sp. JR4.3
CGGCATCGACAATCCGCTGTTCTATCGCGACAACACCATGATGCTGCTCGGCGACGCCAAGAAGGTCACCGAGAACATCGTCAAGGCGATGTAGCGCGGAGGCAAGCGGGCCATTGCCAAAGCGACGCGCGAGCAGCGCGTCGTATGGCACACCGCTCACTGGGCGGCGTGCGGCCGGCGCGCCTCCCGCGAGGTCATGAAATTGCTGCGGAGCCGGTGCAAAGCCCTGACGGGGGCCGGGCCGTGTCATCATGACCATCGTCAAGTGGATCGCCATCCTGCTCGTGACCGTCTATTGCGCCGGTCTCCTCGTGCTGTA
Source organism: Bradyrhizobium sp. JR4.3 (assembly GCF_040547695.1). NCBI lineage: Bacteria > Pseudomonadati > Pseudomonadota > Alphaproteobacteria > Hyphomicrobiales > Nitrobacteraceae > Bradyrhizobium > Bradyrhizobium sp. JR4.3. Next base: position 320 of record NZ_JBEPQF010000004.1, read on the forward strand.
TGTCAGGCAGCGCGAGATGCTGTTTCCGATCCCGCCCGTCGGTCGAACCGCGCCGGATGCCGCAGGCCTCCCTGAGGCCGAAGAGCACGTCCTGACCACCTCTGATGGCGAGAAGGTCATCGTCTGGCACGTGCCGGCGAGGCCCGGCCGCCCCGTGATCCTGTATTTCCCAGGCAATGGCGATTATCTCGCCGGTCGCGTCAGCCGTTTCAAGGCCATGACGGCGGACGGCACCGGCCTCGTCGCGCTGTCCTATCGCGGCTATGCCGGCTCGAGCGGGGCGCCGAGCGAGGCGGGCCTGCTGCGCGATGCCGCGGCCGCCTACGCCTTCACCACTGCGCGCTACGCGGCGGAACGAATCGCCGCCTGGGGCTTTTCGCTCGGGACAGGCGTGGCGGTCGCGATCGCCTCGGAGCATCGTGTTGGAAAACTCATCCTGGAAGCGCCCTATACATCGACGGCCGACATTGCAGCATCATCGTTCTGGTTCGTTCCGGTGCGTCTGCTGATGCGCGATCCCTTTCATTCCGACGAGCGCATCCCGCGCGTCACTGTGCCGCTATTGGTGATGCATGGCACCAATGACCTTGCCATTTCGATCGTGTTCGGAGAGCGTCTGTTCGCGCTTGCGCATGAACCGAAGCAGTTCGTTCGCTTTGCAGGCGGTGGACACGACAATCTCGATGCGTTCGGTGCGATTGAAACGGCGAGGCGATTCATTGCTTCCTAGACGACTTGTCGTTCGGCGCGCGAGCGGGTTCATCGCCGCGATCCTCGTCGTGTTGTTGCCACAGCACGCATGGGCTGCGACCGGGCTCGACGGCGCGGCGATGGGCTGGCCCTATGCGCTTCCCTTTGCCGGCCTGCTGCTGTCGATTGCGCTCGGCCCGCTGCTATTTGCACGATTCTGGCACCATCATTACGGCAAGATCGCCGCAGCCTGGTCGCTGCTGGCACTCGCCTCGCTCGTCATCTTGGCCGGGAGCACGGCGACGCTGGCGGCGCTCGTTCACGCCATGCTCGCCGAATATCTCGGTTTTATCGTGCTGCTGTTCTCGCTCTATGTCGTGGCTGGGGGCATTCTCGTGACGGGCGACATCAAGGCGACACCGGCGGCCAACGCCGGCATCCTTGCGCTCGGCACCGTGATGGCGAGCGTCGTCGGCACCACGGGAGCGGCCATGATCCTGATCCGCCCTCTGATCCGCGCCAACCGGCCGCGGCGCTACAACGCCCATGTCGTCATCTTCTTCATCATCCTGGTCGCCAATGTCGGTGGTGCGCTGAGCCCGCTCGGCGATCCCCCGCTGTTCGTCGGCTTCCTGCACGGTGTCGACTTCTTCTGGACCACGCGGACCATCTGGCTGCAGACGGCGATCGTTGCCGGACTGCTGCTCGCGATCTTCGTCGTCATCGACGTCTGGCGCTTCCGTCGCGAACCTTTGTTCAGCGCCGCCGGCGCCGCGAAGCCGGTCCGGATCCGCGGCCTCGTCAACCTGGTGCTGATCGCAGCCATCGTCGCGAGCCTGCTGGCGTCGGCGATGTGGAAGCCCGGCATCGCCTTGGACATTCTCGGAACCAGGCTGGAGCTGGAAGACATCGCCCGCAACGCGGCGCTGCTGGCCATAGCGGCTCTGTCGGTGTGGTTGACGCCGGACGAGCACAGGCAGGCCAACGGCTTCACCTGGGAGCCGATCCGCGAGGTCGCGAAGCTGTTCGCCGGCATTTTTGTCGCGATCATCCCGGTCATCGCCATGCTCGATGCCGGCCATCACGGCGCGTTCGCCTGGCTGTTGTCGGCCGTGACGGCGCCGGACGGCACGCCGCGCGAGGTTGCCTATTTCTGGTTCACCGGTCTGATGTCGGCGTTCCTCGACAATGCGCCGACCTATCTGTTGTTCTTCGAGCTCGCCGGCGGCGACCCGCAGGTGCTGATGCACGAACTCTCGGGCACGCTCGCCTCCATTTCCATGGGCGCAGTCTACATGGGCGCGCTCACCTATATCGGCAATGCGCCGAATTTCATGGTGAGCAGCATCGCCAGCGAGAACGGCATCAAGATGCCGAGCTTCTTCGGTTATTTCGTGCGCGCCAGCGCGGTGCTGATCCCGCTATTCGTGCTGCTGACGCTGCTGCCGTTCGCTCCGATCCTGCGCTGGCATTGAATCCGCCACCCGATTTGCTACTGCTCGCCCAAGATGCGATGAATTTGCGCGAAGCAATTGGAGCCGGTGGATGAGCGCGCACAATCCGATGCCTCGGTCGGCCTGGATCTTTCCGGCGCTGGCCGTGCTGCTGTTCGCGGCCGTCAGCGCGACGGACTACGTGTTCACGCTGTCGTTCGGCGGGCTCGTCTTCGCCCTCGTGCTCCTCGTCATCCTGTTCGGCACGGTGTTTGCCGCGGTCCATCATGCCGAAGTGATCGCCGAGCGGGTCGGCGAACCCTACGGCACGCTGGTGCTGACACTCGCGGTGACCATCATCGAGGTGGCGCTGATCACCACGATCATGCTGGGCGACAAGCCGGCCCCGGAACTGGCGCGCGACACCGTGTTCGCCGTGGTCATGATCGTCTGCAATGGCCTCGTCGGGCTCTGCATCTTCATCGGCGGCCTGCGCTATCGCGAGCAGGGTTTTCAGCTCTCCGGCGCCAACGTTTATCTCAGCGTGCTGTTCGCGCTCGCGACCATCACCCTGATCATGCCGAACTACACGACCACCACGCCGGGCCCCGTCTATTCGGCGGCTCAACTCGGCTTCGTCGACGTGGTCACACTCGCGCTGTATGGGGTGTTTCTCTACACCCAGACCGTGCTGCACAAGGATTACTTCGTTCACGACCGGGCGGGCGGCGGGAGCGGGGAGGCGCATCTGTCGGGGAGGACCTTGGCGCTCAGCGTCGTGCTGCTGCTGATTGCGCTGCTGGCGGTCGTGCTGCTGGCCAAGAAATTCTCGCTGGTGGTCGATGCGGTCGCGGCCAGGATCGGCGCGCCGCCTGCCTTTGCCGGACTTCTGGTCGCGCTCCTGATCCTGCTGCCGGAAGGCGTCGCAGCCGTCTCGGCGGCTCGCAAAAACGACCTTCAGAAGAGCATCAACCTCGCGCTCGGCTCGTCGCTCGCCACCATCGGGCTGACCATCCCGGCCGTCGGTGTCGCCACCTATGCACTCGACAAGGAGCTCACGCTCGGCCTCAGCGGCCAGGGCAGCGTGCTTTTGCTCCTGACCTTCTTTTTGAGCATGCTGACCTTCGGTACGGGCAGGACCAATGTCCTGTTCGGGCTGGTCCATATGGTGGTATTTGCCGTCTACGTGTTCATGGTTTTCGTGCCCTGAACCGGTTTTCCGGATATGCCCCAGGAGAGTTCCGATGCTTGCCGCCGAGTCCGAGGTTCAGGTCGACAATGAGCAGGTTCGGGTGACCGAGTGGCGGCTTGCGCCAAACAGCGCCACCGGGCATCACACCCACGGCATGGACTACGTCATTGTTCCCGTGGTCGCAGGGGAAATGACCATCGTGGCACCCAATGGCGAGCGGTCCAAGGCGCAGCTTGCGGCCGGAAAATCCTATTTTCGCAAGGCCGGCGTCCAGCACGATGTGCTTAACGAAACCGCAACCGAGATCGTGTTCCTTGAGGTTGAGCTGAAGTCGTAAATCCGGCGTACCCCTTTGCCATTGATCCGTCGCAGTTGATCCCTCACTATGCCTCAAAGTTCCCGCATCAGATCGCGCGGGGAGTGGCCGGAATGCTGAAATACATCGCTAAAATCTCGATGGACATCTTCCCCTCGGTGCTCGCAACGATCATCGGGGCATACATCGTTAATCATTACATCAACGCGAAGCCGGCGGCGGATGCACCCGCGGCCGTGATGGCGCCTGCCGACGCTGGCAAGAACGGCAAGCCCGCCGATCTGGCCAACCTGCCCGCGCCGGGCGTCAAGGCCAAGGGCATTTCCGAGAAGAAGGTGGCGGACAAGCCGGCGACCGAGAAGGCTGGCGATCAGCCCGCCGCGGAGCCAAAGACTTCTACGGTGGACGTCGCACCGGCCGAGGCCGCCCCGCGCGGCAAGCCGTCCGCGCGCGAGAAGGCAGTCGCCAAGTCCACCCCGGCCGTCAGTGCACCCGTTCCCGCCACCCCGGTGGTGGAGGCCAATTCGGCGCCGGCTGCTGCCGCACCGACCGCAACCCCCGACGCCAACGATCTCGTGCGCGCCGCGATCGAGCGCCTGCGCAAGTCGCCTGAGGGTAAAGCCGTTGAGGCCAAGTCGGTTGAGACCAAGTCTTCGGAAGCCAAGGCGCCCGAGAAGACTCAGGAGCCTGCGGTGCGCGAAGCCGCCCGCAGCCCGGAGGCTCCGCGTATCATCCCCTTGGATCAGTCAACGGTGCGTCCGTTGCCGCCGCCGATCACGGTCTCGACGCCCGCAGCCGAGGCCTATGGCGATGGCGGCTCGTCGCAGGCGAACCCGCCCTACACGGCCTCGGTCGGCAACGAGAACCCGAATCGGCTGACGCCGCCGGCTGACATTCCTGTCCCGATGATCGCGCCCCCGCTCGATCTGCGCGCCGATGCCGGCGCGTCCATGCCGCGGCCGAAGACCAATGTCGCCGACGACATGCTGTCGGGCGTCAAGTCCATGTTCCACTCCGTTCTGCCGAAGGGCGTCACCCCGGATTAAGACGGCGCCTGCGGCTTCGCCAGAATCGTCAGCCGCCGACGCGGGCGAGGCCGCTGCGGGCGGCATCGTCGCGTGGACGAAGCGAGACCGCCTTGGTGTAGGACGCCGCCGCCTTGGTCCTGTCGCCCAGCCGTTCATAGGCCTGGCCGCGTATGGTCCAAACTTGGGCATTGTGGGGATCGGCCTCGGAAGCCTCATCCAGATCGGCCGCGGCCTCCTTGGCCTTGCCGAGGGCGAGATAACTGTTGGCGCGGCCGAGCAGCGGCTCGACCTTCTGCGGGTTAAGGCCGCTCGCCGCGCTGAAATCGGCGATCGCGAAATCGTGCTGGTTCTTGCCCTGGTAGATCAGGGCGCGGCCATAGAGCGCCTGCGCATTGTAGGGATCGAGTCCGACCGCGTGATTGAATTCATCGAGCGCGGCCGCCGTCTCGCCGGACTTTGCCAAGGCTTGGGCCTTTGCCGTATGGGCCTGGGCTTCGCTGACATTGCCGGCGCTGACCACATTCTCGGCGGTCGTGGCCGCCTTGGGTGCCTCCTGCGGCTTTTCCTTCTCCGGCGTCAGCGATCCCAGGTCGAAGGAGCAGCCGCACAGCGAAATCCCCATCAAGGCCAGCGCAAATGGCTGCAGCAAGATCTGGCGTAACCGCGCCAAGCCGCGCTTGGGGAAAGGGGAGGCCATCTACGGTTCGCTCGCGCTAGTGCCGCATCGGGAGTGCCCCATCCCAGGAAGGCACCGCTCACAAAACAATAACGCGGGCCAGGGGCCCGCGTCATCGAAAACTGAAATCTCTCAAGTCCGGTAAATCAGCGCGGTCCGCGCGGACCGGCACTTGCGCCAGCACCCGGGCCGCCGCGACCGCCACGATCACCGCCAGGGCCAGCGCCGAACACCGGCTTCGGCTTCATCGGCAGCAGGCCTTCGCGCTGCAGCTTCTTGCGGGCCAGCTTGCGTGCGCGACGCACGGCTTCGGCCTTTTCGCGGGCCTTCTTCTCGGAGGGCTTTTCGTAGTGACCGCGGAGCTTCATCTCGCGGAAAATACCCTCGCGCTGCATCTTCTTCTTCAGCGCCTTGAGGGCTTGATCGACATTGTTATCGCGGACGAGAACCTGCACGCGGCATCCTCTTCAGTGGATCGGATTTGAATTCTGGTAAGTCAAAGGGGATGGCGAAACGCACAAGCCCTTAACCTTGAGGGCGCGGATGTATCAGACAAAACCTGGGATGTCCACCGGCCAAGCGGGTTTTCGGGCCAAGTTCAGCCATTAAATGAGGCAAAATACCTCTGTGCGGCCCTGATTTGGGAGATTTGACGCCAAGGGTGGGGCCGTTTCCGGAGCTTTGTTCCGGAATCTTTGAAAGCAGGGGACGACACATGGATATGAAGAAATACGCGGCCGAAGCTATCGGCACCTTTTGGCTCACATTCGCAGGTTGCGGAAGTGCTGTGATCGCAGCCGGCTTTCCGCAGGTCGGCATCGGTCTGGTCGGTGTCTCCCTCGCATTCGGGCTGAGCGTGGTCACCATGGCCTATGCGATCGGCCACATCTCCGGCTGCCATCTCAATCCGGCCGTCACTGTCGGCCTTGCTGCCGGCGGACGTTTTCCGGCCGGACAGATCCTGCCTTATGTGATCGCGCAGGTGGCCGGCGCGATCGTGGCCGCGTGGCTTCTCTACGTCATCGCAAGCGGAGCGCCCGGCTTCGACGTCAGTAAAGGGTTCGCGTCCAACGGCTACGACGCCCATTCTCCCGGCCAGTACAGCATGATCGTGTGCTTCCTCACCGAGGTGGTGATGACCATGATGTTCCTGTTCATCATCATGGGCGCCACCCACGGCCGCGCGCCCGTGGGCTTTGCGCCGCTGGCGATCGGGCTCGCGCTGGTGATGATCCATCTCGTCAGCATCCCCGTCACCAACACCTCGGTGAACCCGGCGCGCAGCACGGGCCCCGCATTGTTCGTCGGCGGCTGGGCGCTGTCGCAGCTCTGGTTGTTCTGGGTTGCGCCACTGATCGGCGGCGCGCTGGGCGGAGTGATCTATCGCTGGCTCAGCGACGAACCCACCGGCGTCGTCGCGGGCGCAAAGACGGCGTAATCGCAAAGCGGGATCGCGGCATACGCCGCGGTCCCGTTACTTGCCGGTCGTGGGTCGCACTTCGGTGACGTGGCCCATCTTGCGGCCGGGACGCGGCGCGCCCTTGCCGTAAATGTGCACGGTCGCGCCCGGCACGCTCAGCCAGTTCTCATACTCGTTGATCTCGTCGCCGATCAGATTGGTCATGGTGACGACTTCGCCGTGGCGCACGGGCTTGCCGAGAGGCCAGCCGGCAATGGCGCGAATGTGCTGCTCGAACTGCGAGACGGACGCACCGTCGAGCGTCCAGTGTCCGGAATTGTGCACGCGCGGAGCGATCTCGTTGACCAGCACCTTGGGTCCGGTGCCGTTGGCGAGCACGAACATCTCGACGGCAAGCACGCCGACATAATCGAGCGCGCCCGCGATCTTGCCGGCGATGCTGCGCGCTTCCTCGGCGAGCACATCCGGGATCCGCGCGGGCGCACGGGAGATCTTCAGGATGTGGTCGCGGTGCTCGTTTTCGGTGACGTCGAAACACTCGACCTGGCCTGTGGCCGAGCGGGCGGCGATCACGGAAATCTCACGCTCGTACGGCACGAAGGCTTCCAGGATGGCCGATTTGGTGGCGAGACTGGTCCACACTTTCGCGATGTCGTCGCCCTCGCGGATGATGGCCTGGCCCTTGCCGTCATAGCCGAAGCGACGGGTCTTCAGCACTGCCGGAAGGCCGATCCTGGCGATCGCCTCGCGCAATGACGGGACCGAGGTGACGTCGGCATAGGCCGCGGTGCCGATGCCGAGCCGGGTCACGAAATCCTTTTCGGCGAGTCGGTCCTGGGTGGTCTCGAGAATCTTGCGGTTGGGCAGCACCGGGCGGCGCGCATCCAGCACCATCGCGGCCGCGGACGGCACGTTCTCGAATTCGTAGGTGATGACGTCGACGTCGTTGGCGAACAGCTCGAGTGCTTCGACATCGGCATATTCGGCGCAGGTCGCATTCAGGACGACGTCGAAGGCCGGTGAGTCCGGATCCGGCGAGAACACCTGGCAGCGCAGGCCGAGCCGTGCCGCCGCCATAGCCAGCATCCGCCCCAATTGTCCGCCGCCGAGAATGCCAATGGTGTCGCCGGGCTTCAGCTTCACCTGCTTTGCGTCAGTCACGCCTTGTCCTCCGGGCGCTCGGCCACGGCCTCGGTCTGCGCCTTGCGCCAGGCGGCGAGGCGGTCGGACAAGGCCGGGTCGGACAAGGCCAGCACGGCAGCCGCCAGCAGCGCCGCATTGATGGCGCCGGCCTTGCCGATCGCGAGGGTGCCGACCGGGATGCCCGCGGGCATCTGAACGATCGAATAGAGCGAATCGATGCCTTTGAGTGTCCTCGATTCGACGGGAACGCCGAACACGGGCAGTTCCGTCAGCGCCGCCGCCATGCCGGGCAGGTGGGCTGCGCCGCCCGCGCCGGCGATGATGACCTTGTAACCGGCCGTCTTGGCGCCTTTGGCGAACGTAAACAGCCGGTCGGGGGTGCGGTGGGCCGAAACGATACGGGTATCGGCGGCAACGCCGAGCCCTGCGAGCGTGTCGGCGGCATGCCGCATCGTGTCCCAGTCCGACTGGCTTCCCATGATGATGGCGATCGGCGCGGTCATGACGTGAATTGTGCTCGAAAAACAGGAAGATAGGCCAGATTAGCGGTTCCGGCCGGTGGCTCGCAAGGCGGTGGCAAGGAGAAGGGAATGCACTATCCTGTCTTGGTGAATCCCCGCAAGCCTTCATTGAGCAGGATGCCCATGAAGAAACCAAAAAGGGCGAGCGCTGCGAAGGCCAAAAAGGGCCCGAAAACCAGCGCCGCTCGCTCCAAAGTTGCTCTTAAGCGTCCGGTCAAGCGTCCGACCAGACCGTCGCGACGCGGAGCGTCTGCCGATGACGGCGCCAAAGCGGTCATCAAGACGGCCATCAACGCGACCATCCGTGACCTCCGGAGCAAGCTGAAGGGGGCGCTGCGGCGGGTCGCGGAGCTCGAGGCGGCCGCCGACACCGACTTCCTGCTCGAAATTCCGAACCGGCGCGGCTTCGAACGCGAGCTCGGACGCGCCGTCGCCTACATGAAGCGCTACCGCGCCAGCGGCGCTCTGATCGTGCTCGACGTCGATCGGCTGAAGCCGATCAACGATTCCTTCGGCCATGCGGCCGGCGACGAGGTGCTGAAGGCGATTGCCACCACGCTGACGCGGCAGATCCGCGCCTCCGACGTGGTCGGCCGGCTCGGCGGCGACGAGTTCGCGCTGCTGCTCTGGAATCTCAGCGAGACCGACGCCAAGGCGAAGGCCGCGGCCTTCGAGCAGGCCGTCGACGACTTGTCCTTTGTCTTTCGCGGCCAGCACGTGAGCGCGGGCGCTTCCGCCGGCGTGGCCCTGCTCGGGGTACAGTCCGACGCCGCGCGCGCCCTGGAAGAGGCCGATGCCGCGATGTATGTGCGCAAGGCGCACCGGCGGCACGAGCCGCGCATCAGGCTCGTCAGCAGCTAGTTAAAGCGTGCCGAGGTCTTTCGGTACGTTGCCGAAGCTGCGGAGCAGTTTGGCGTCACCGAATTCGCCGGTCATGGGATCACCGCTGCGGCTGAATGCGACGGCGCCGGTGTGGCCGGCGCCGTGCGACATAACCTCGGCGCGCCGTAACGCGGCCGCCGCGGTCTGGCATTCCTCGGCCGCACCTGCGACCGGCGATCCGTCCTCGTCGGTCAGGAAAGGTAATGCAACGTAATAGGTGACATCGGACATGGTCGGCTCCGATAGCTGACAGCTCAGGCTGCGCTGCTCTTGCTCCGCATCTTGCTGCGTGAGGTCTCCGGAATGCAGCCGGCGGAAATGGCCGCCTGCAATTCCTCCAGCTCGGCCTCCAGATATTCATTGGCCATGATCAGCGCCTTGATGGTGCTGCGCAGATTGCCGTCGCACATCGCGATCGCCTGATCGCAGGCTTGTTCATAATGGCTGTTGTCGAGAAGGGCGGTTGCCGACATCTGCGTTTTCCTTGGACGGTTTTCCTGGGGGCGTTGGCGCCCAAATGTTCTTATTTTGTTCCTTTCGAGTCAAGCGGATTCACGTGCGGCGAGCTGCCGTAAAGCTCTCCTCCTGTGGATCAGGCGATGATGTCGGGCGTGATCTGGTCTTCGATGAACGCGATACGGTCACGCAACAACAGCTTGCGTTTCTTCAACCGCTGTAACCGCAACAGGTCGGGGGCGGGCGATTGATGCAGTGCATCGATCGCCACATCGAGATCTCGGTGTTCCTGGTGCAACCGGGCGAGCTCGGATTCGAGTTCGCGCGCATCTTCATTGGTCATGTCTGCGGTGGCCGAAAAACCGATAGGCGTGAGATTAAGGCTGTGGATGCCCTGTGGAAACTATCGTCCTTGCGCGCCGTGATCGCAAGCGATCTCGGGCTGTCGCGCGCCGATCTCCCGCGAGATATTTCTGCGGTCGCTCCGGCGTTGCGCAAGCGCATTGATATCACGGATTTTTCCCGCGTGGTTCCCTTACTCACGCTTCGTTACATATGAATTTTTAAAAATGACACTGCGACGACTGATATCCATCGACAGAACGAATCGGTGATGTACACTTCCTCGTCCGGTCGAATCCAAGGTTCACCCCTACCGAGGAGGTTTCGAATGACAATTCAGGCACATCTGGTTGAATTGGAACGGAAGCATAAAACTCTCGAAAACGAATTGCACGAAGCTCTCGTGCACCTTTCAACAGACGACCTGCAAATTGTTGAGTTGAAGCGCCGGAAGTTGATGGTCAAGGACCAGATCGAGCGTCTCAGGCACGGCGACACGCTCCACTAGTAACCCCCGTAACAGCGTAGAGTTGATCGCACCCTTTCAGGCAGGGATGGGAGTCTTTGCGCTCATCCCTGCTGCAAGGCGCGCACCGTGTAAGGATTTGTGCGGCTCTAGCTTCTTGTCTGGACGCGGTTCTTTACGCGCAACTGGAATCCACTTCGCTTTAAACCACTAGACATTTGCGAGCTCGGCGACGTGATCCGCGATCGCGAGCGATGACGTCAATCCGGGCGACTCGATGCCGAACAGATTGATCAGGCCTTCGACGCCGTGATCGCGCGGGCCTTGCATCAAGAAATCCTGCGTAGCCACCGCCGGCGGCACGATCTTCGGGCGGATGCCCGAATAGCTCGGCATGAGCGCGCCGTCAGGCAGCGTCGGCCAGTATTTGCGGATCGCCGGGTAGAAGCGCTCGGCGCGTGACGGATCGACCTCATAATCGATGGTCTCGATCCACTCGACGTCAGGGCCGAAACGTGCCTGCCCGGCCATGTCCAGCGTCAGATGCACCCCTAGCCCGCCGGGCTCGGGCACCGGATAGATCAGGCGCGAGAACGGCGCCCTGGCATTGCAGCTGAAGTAGTTTCCCTTGGCGAGGTAGGCCGTCGGGATCCGTTCCAGCGGCATGCCCTCGATGTTGCGCGCCACCGTGGTCGCCGAGAGCCCGGCGGCGTTGACGAGGAGGCTGCATTGCAGCGTCATCGGCGCTTCGCCGCCCGCCTCGATTTCAATGACGCCGGCGCTGGCCTTGGCACGGATCAGCGGGGTGTGAAACGCGAAGGCCGCGCCCGCGTCCTCGGCTTCGCCGCGCAGCGAGAGCATGTAGGCGTGGCTGTCTATGATGCCAGTCGACGGCGACAGCAGCGCGGCGTCGCAGGCGAGCGCCGGCTCAAGCGCACATGCCGCATCGCCCGTGAGCAACTGCATGTCGAGCACGCCGTTGGCCTCGGCATGCGCCTTGATCGATTGCAGCTTCTCGGTCTCTTTCGGATTGGTCGCGACGATCAGCTTGCCGCTATTCCTGTGCGGGATGCCGCGCTCGGAACAGTAACGGTAGAGCGCGTGCTTGCCGTCGACGCACATGCGCGCCATCCAGCTTCCGGCGCGGTAGTAGATGCCGGCATGGATCACCTCGCTGTTGCGCGAGGAGGTGATGGTGCCGATGGCCTCGGCTTCCTCGAGCACGATCACCTCGCGCCCGGCTTGCGCCAGCTTGCGAGCCACCGCGAGCCCGATCACGCCGGCTCCGACGACGACGCAGTCGACCCTATCCATGGTAGTGCAGGACGTCCGCTCGAAGCGACGATGGCCTCACGCCTGGGGAGGGCGGCGCGGGGGCGTTTTCCGTTAACGAAGCATTTATCATGTCAGGGCAATTGCCGTATTTGATGCCACATTTTTTCGTTGCGCGTACAGGCGTTTACCCGATCCAAACCCGCGAGGCCAGACAATCCGACGTTGAAATCGCGGGTGGCTGATGGCTGAGAAGAACTGGCACGCGGGCAGCGCGCTTCCGATTGCGGTGCAGGCCGTCGTGTGCCTGGCCGCAGCGGTGACGCCTGCGCGCGCCTTTGCCCTCTCCGACAGCTTCACTCCTCCGAGCTATCTCGGCCACCTCGATCCCAACGTGATCTGGGAAGCCCTGATCGCGGGCATCGTGATCTGCTCGTTCCTCGTCGCGATCGCGCTGTGGATCCATTCCTCGTTGCGCCGGACCAAGCGTCTGCAGCTGCGGCGCAATGCCTTCGTCTCCTCCGCGATGAACAATCTCAACCAGGGCGTGGTGATGACGGATGCGCAGCGGCGCATCATCTTCTGCAACGACCGCTATATCGAGATTTACGGCCTGGCGCGGTCGGATCTCTGGGCCGACATGAACGGCTACGAACTCCTTGAGCTGCGACGCAAGCGCGGTGTGCTCGGGGGCGCCTCCAACGACGAGTTCTATGAGAAGGCGGCAAGCACCAACGGCTTGATCACCGAACTGCCGGACGGGCGGGCCATCCTGGTGAAATATTTCGTGCTGCCCAATGGCGGCTCGGTGACGACGCATCTGGACGTCAGCGAGCAGCGCAGGCTGTCGCGGCAGCTCGCCTCCACCAAGCAGTTCCTGGAAACATTGCTGGACCACGTGCCGGCCTGCGTGGCCGCGAAGAACATCGAGGATGGTCGCTACATCTTCGCCAACAGCGCTTATGAGCGGTTCTGGGGCTTCTCGCGCGACCATGTCGTCGGCAAGAACGCGCGCGAGCTGTTTGCGCCTGTCTCGGCGGACAGCATCGAGGCGACCGACCGGGCGGCACTCGATTCGCAGGACGGCCAGTTTCGCAACGAATTCGAGGTCGACCGCGCCGGTGAGCGGCGCATGGTTGCTTCGATCCGGATCGTGGTCCGCAACGAGAGCAACAAGCCCGAATTCCTGATGCTCGTGTTCGAGGACATCACCGATCGCCGCTCGCTGTCGAAGGAGCTGGAGAGCACGAAGAAGTTCCTGGAGCTCGTGGTCGACAACATCCCGGTGGCCCTGATCGTCGAGCAGGTCAAGGACGGCCGCTACCTGCTCGCCAACCGCAGCGCGGAGACGATCCTCAACCGCAGGCGCGAGGAAGCCACGGGCCTGACCGCGTCCGACATCTTCAATCCCAAGGAAGCCAAGCTGATCATTGCGCGCGACGAAGCCGCGATCAAGAAGCGCGGGATGATCACCGAAGAGCACCCGATCTCCACCAAGGACGGGCTGCGGCTGTTTCTCACCCGCCGCGCTACCGTGCTGAGCGACACCGGCGAGCCGCAATATCTGATCAAGACCCACGAGGACGTCACCGATCGCCGGCAGACCGAGTCGCGCATGGCGCACATGGCCTATCACGACGGCCTCACCGATTTGCCGAACCGCGCCGCTTTCCTGCAGGCGTTGACCCAGATGATCGAGGCCTGCGAGGGCACCGGCGAAGAGTTCGCGGTTCTGTGCGTCGATCTCGACGGCCTCAAGGAGGTCAATGACGTCTTCGGTCATGCGCACGGCGACAAGCTCCTGGTCGAGGTGGCCCAGCGGCTCCAGGACTCCGCGCGCGGCGGCGTGGTGGCGCGCCTGTCTGGCGACGAGTTCGGCCTGATCATCGACGGTAAGCAGCCGGATGCAGGTCTCGCGCTGGCGCAGCAGATCGGTGATGCCGTCGCCAAGGAATTCCAGATCGACGGCCGCCCGGTTCGCGCCGGCGTCACCACCGGCATGTCGATCTTCCCGCACAACGGCGCCGACGCCGCCTCGCTGCTCGCCAACGCCGGCGCGGCGCTGTTCCGCGCCAAGCAGAAATCGCGCGGCACGATCAGCCTGTTCCAGCCGGAGATGGACCAGCAGATCCGCGATCGCCGCGTGCTGCACCAGGATCTCTCGATGGCGATCAAGAACGGCGAGCTCTCGCTCGCCTTCCAGCCGCAGGGAGCAGCGGGCCACAGCGTCGCCGAGAGCGAGATCATCGGCTTCGAGGCGCTGGCGCGCTGGCAGCATCCGGTGCGCGGCCAGGTTTCCCCGGCCGAATTCATCCCGATCGCGGAGGAAAGCGGCCTGATCGTCGAGATGGGCGAGTGGATCCTGCGCGAGGCCTGCCGCGAGGCCGCCTCCTGGCCGACGCCGCTTCAGATCGCGGTCAACCTGTCGCCGGCGCAGTTCATGCACGGCGACGTGGTCGGGCTCGTCCATTCCATCCTGCTCGAGACGGGTCTTGCCCCCGGCCGGCTCGAGCTCGAGATCACCGAGGGCGTGCTGATCGAGGACTTCGATCGCGGCCTTGCGCTGCTGCGCCGGCTCAAGGCGCTCGGCGTGCGCATTTCCATGGACGATTTCGGCAGCGGTTATTCCTCGCTGAGCTATCTCCAGGCGTTCCCGTTCGACAAGATCAAGATCGACCGCGCCTTCATCATCAATCTCGGCCGCAACCCGCAATCGGCGGCGATCGTTCGCGCGGTGATCGATCTCGGCCATGGCCTGGAAATGTCGATCGTCGCCGAGGGCGTCGAGACGCTGGAACAACTCGCCTTCCTCGCCGCGGAAGGCTGTGACGGCGTGCAGGGCTATTTGCTCGGCAAGCCCCTGCCGATCGGAAAATATGCCGGCCTCGTCGGCCGCGCCGACGTCATGGAGCTTGCGCTCAAGACCGGTTAAAGCGTTTTCGAGCGAAGTGGCTGCCGGTTCGCGTCAAGAAAACGCGCCAAACTAGAATCCAGAGCCCCGTTCCGATTTCATCGGAACGGAAATGGCTCTAGTGAGGGTGGGCGCTTCTTTCGCTCCCATTCGACGGCTTTATGGCGGATTACGATTTTGCGATCATCGGCGGCGGCCTGAACGGTGTCAGCCTCGCGCGCGATGCCGCCGGCCGCGGCCTGCGGGTCATCCTGTTGGAGCAGGGCGATCTGGGCGGTGCGGCGTCCTCGGCAACACCGCGGCTGATCCACGGCGATCTCTCGGTCCTGGAACGGCGCGGCTTCCGACGGGTGCGCCGAGCGTTGGCCGAGCGCCGGACCTGGCTGCGGATCGCGCCGCATCTGGTTCGGCCGATGCGCTTCGTGATCCCGGCGCATTCCGACGAGCGCCCACCATGGCTGCTGCGCGTTGGCCTATTCCTCTACGACAGCCTCACCGGCCGGAGCGGCCTGCCTGCAACGGCGACCCTCGACATCACGCATCATCCGGTCGGCAACGCGCTGAAACGACCGTTCGGCACGGCCTTCGAATATTCGGACTGCGTCGTCGACGATTCCCGACTGGTGGTGCTCACGGCACTGGATGCGGCCGAGCGCGGCGCCGTGATTCGGACTGGAGCGCGCTGTGTGCGTGCCGATCGAACCGATACATGGCGGCTCGCGGTGGTCGACCGCGGCCATCGTCGCACGATCACGGCCCGGGCACTGGCTAACGCCACCGGCGGCTGGACGTCGATGGTCGCCGAGACCGTGCTGCGGCAGCCGCAACCCGCCATGGTGGCGACGCAGATGAGCCAGATCATCGTCCCGCGGTTGTTTGATTCCGATAACGTCTACGTCTTCCAGAACAGCGATGGCCGGCTGATCTTCGCGAGTCCTATCGAGCGCGATTTCACCCTGATCGGAACAGTCACGCACGATTTCACCGGCGATCCCGCGATCGTCGCGATGCCGGGGGCCGATGTCGGCTATCTCTGCGAAGCGGCGAGCCGCTATTTCCGCGAGCGCGTTGCCCCGACCGACGTGGTGCGCGCGGTCTCCGGCGTCAACCTGACGCTGGCGTCCGCGCGCGGGCGTGACGGCACGACGCTGTTCGACGCGCGGCGGCGCAAGGCGCCGCTGATCACGATGTTTGGCGGTGACGTCACCACCTCGCGCCTGCGGGCGGAGCGCGCGGTGACGAAGCTGACGCCGTTCTATCCGATGTCGCTGCCCTGGACCGCAGGCGCGGCGCTACCGGGCGGAGATTTTGCCTGGGATCGTTTCGACACCAAGGTCGATCTTGCGCGCGACCGTTGGCGCTTTCTGTCGGAGACGCAGGCCCAACGCCTCGTCGCGGCCTATGGCTCGCGGCTATCGGCTGTGCTTGCCGAGGCGAAGACCCGGGACGATCTCGGCGCCGCCTTCGGTCCCGAGCTGACGGGCGCCGAGGTGCGATATCTCATGACCCACGAATGGGCGCGTTTTCCCGAGGACATCCTGTGGCGCCGCTCCAAGCTGGGCTTGACCATGCCGGAGGCTGACCGCGATGCGCTGGCGGCGTTCATGGCGGGTGTGGGCTAGTCAGTGGTAGCCCGGATGGAGCGAAGCGCAATCCGGGAAAGTCTCACCGCTGACAGACCGTCC
This sequence comes from Bradyrhizobium sp. JR4.3, assembly GCF_040547695.1. NCBI lineage: Bacteria > Pseudomonadati > Pseudomonadota > Alphaproteobacteria > Hyphomicrobiales > Nitrobacteraceae > Bradyrhizobium > Bradyrhizobium sp. JR4.3. The sequence goes on from NZ_JBEPQF010000004.1 coordinate 16,753, forward strand.
CGGATTACGCTGGCGCTCCATCCGGGCTACGGGGCTGTAGTGGACGCTACTCCCGAACCGGTTGAGCTGGGGACGATCGGCCGCTAGCGTGCGGCGGGATTGGGGTTGGCAGGGACCATGACTGACGAGTTGCCCAGAACAGATGCGGCTGCGGCTGCGGTTGGAGAGACGCAGTTCGCGGCCGGCGAGCCGCTGCTGCGCATCGAGGGCGTCGCCAAGACGTTCGGGACGTTCCGGGCCGTCGACGGCGTGTCGCTCGACATCAAAGCCGGCGAGTTCTTTGCACTGCTCGGGCCCAGCGGCTGCGGCAAGACCACGCTTCTGCGCATGCTCGCCGGTTTCGAAGCGCCGGATCAAGGGCGCATCCTGCTCGGCGGCAAGGACATCGCGCAGGCGCTACCGCATGAGCGGCCGATCAACATGATGTTCCAGAACTACGCGCTGTTTCCGCACCTGTCGGTGCGCGACAACATCGCCTTCGGCCTGAAGCGCGCCGGCATGGCGCGCGCCGACATCGCCACGCGCGTTGCGGAGATGGTTGCGCTTGTGAAGCTCGATGGGCTCGAGAAGCGCAAGCCCGACCAGCTCTCCGGTGGCCAGCGTCAGCGCGTGGCGTTGGCGCGCGCGCTGGCGCGGCGCCCGCAGCTGCTTCTGCTCGATGAGCCGCTCGCGGCCCTGGACAAGAAGCTGCGCGAAAACACCCAAGGCGAGCTGATGGAGCTGCAGCGCGGGCTCGGCATGACCTTCATCATCGTCACCCACGACCAGGAAGAGGCGATGACGATGGCGAGCCGGATCGGCGTGATGAGGGACGGCAAGCTCGCGCAGGTCGCCAGTCCGCGCGAACTCTACGAGGCGCCACGCTCGCGCTGGATCGCGGAGTTTGTCGGCGACGTCAACCTGTTCGACGCCGAGTCCAAATTGCGCGACGGTCATCGTCTGGTCATCGGCACGCGCGATGCGGGCGCGCTGGTGGTGGCGGAGCCGCGCGAGCCGTTCGGCGAGGGCAGATTATCGGTTGCGATTCGCCCCGAGAAGGTCAAGCTGTCGCGCCGTGGTCCGGTGCGGGAAGCCGGTCATGAAACGGCGATCAACCAGCTGGACGGCGTGATCGCCGACATCTGCTATCTCGGCGGCACCACCACTTACAAGGTGAAGCTGGACGCCGGCGGGATGCTGCAGGCTTCGGTCGCCAACAGCGCGCGCCTCGATGTCGACGCCTACAGCCTGAACCAGCCTGTCGTCGCCTGGTTCACGCCCGACGACTGCGTGGTGCTGCCGTCATGAGCGCGCGCCGCATTTTTGCGCGACCCGCTCGCCTTGCCGCGATCGCGCCCTATGTCTGGATGGTGCTGTTCTTCCTGGTGCCGTTCGGCTTCGTGCTGAAGATCAGCCTGTCGCAGACGGCGATCGCGCAGCCGCCTTACGAGCCGGTGTTCGACCTGATGGCGGGATGGGGGGCGCTGAAGGCCGCCTTTGCCGCGCTGTCGATCGACAATTTCAGGCTGCTCGTCTCCGACGATATTTACGTGTTCGCCTATGTGCGTAGCCTCACCGTCGCCGTCACCGCGACCGCGCTGTTGCTCCTGATCGGTTATCCCATCGCCTACGGCATGGCGCGGCTGCCGACGCGCTGGCAGGCCGTGGCGATGGTGCTGGTGATCGTGCCGTTCTGGACCTCGTTCCTGATCCGCATCTATGCCTGGATCAACATCCTCCAGCATGACGGCCTGCTCAACCAGATCCTGCTTGCGTTGCATCTCGTCAGCCAGCCGGTGGTGTGGCTCTCCACCGACAGCGCGATGTATATCGGCATCGTCTATTCCTACCTGCCGTTCATGATCCTGCCGCTCTATGCCACGCTCGCCAAAATGGAGCCGGTGCTGGAGGAGGCCGCCTCCGATCTCGGCGCACCGCGCTGGCAGGTGTTCTGGCTCGTCACCTTCCCGCTGTCGCTGCCCGGCGTCGGCGCCGGCGTGCTGCTGTGCTTCATCCCCATCGTCGGCGAGTTCGTCATTCCGGATCTCCTGGCCGGCTCCAATGCGCTGATGATCGGTCAGACCCTGTGGCTCGAATTCTTCACCAACAAGGACTGGCCGGTCGCCTCCGCCGCTGCCATCGTGTTGTTGGTGGTGCTGCTGGTCCCGCTGCTGCTGTACGAACGGCTGCAGAAGCGGCAGCTGGAACAGGGGCGGTGAGGCGATGCGCAAGGTCTCCCGCCTGTCCCGCTTCAACGTCGTCTCGCTCGCGCTGGGTCTGGCTTTCCTCTATCTGCCGATCCTGATCCTCGTGATCTATTCCTTCAACGCCTCGCGGCTGGTGACGGTGTGGGGTGGCTGGTCGCTGCGCTGGTATCACGAGTTCTTCAATGACCGCGCCATGATCGAGGCGGCCTGGATGAGCCTGCGCGTCGCGGTTTCGTCGGCGACCATTGCGACCCTGATCGGCACGCTCGCCGCCGTGGCGCTGTCGCGCGGCGAGCGGTTTCGCGGCCGCACCCTGTTCTCCGGCATGCTCTATGCGCCGCTGGTGATGCCGGAGGTGATCACCGGATTGTCGCTGCTGCTGCTGTTCGTGGCGCTGAACGCCGAGCGCGGCTTCTGGACGGTGACGATCGCCCACACCACGCTGACGATGTGCTTCGTCGCCGTCGTCGTGCAGTCCCGCCTCGGCTCGCTCGACCGCTCCTTGGAAGAGGCCGCGATGGACCTCGGCTGCGACCCCGTGCGGGCGTTCGTGGCCGTGACGCTGCCGCTGATTGCGCCCGCGATCGTCGCGGGCTGGATGCTCGCCTTCACGCTGTCGCTGGACGATCTCGTGATCGCGAGCTTCACCACCGGCCCGGGCTCCGCGACGCTGCCGATCCGGATCTATTCAGAGGTACGGCTGGGCGTGAAGCCCGAGATCAACGCGATCTGCACGCTGGTGATCGCCTTGATCGCGATCGTCATCGTGATCGCCTCGCTCGCCTCGAAATTGTCGAGCTCGCAGGGCGAAAGCGCGGCGCCGCTTTGAGAGGGGAGGCATTGTGATATTCACCTACCAGGTCCTCGTCCATACGCCACTCTGGGTCTGGACGTTGTTCGCCTATCTGGTCTGGCAGGGCATCAAGGCGATGCAGCCGCGCAGGACGCCGATCTGGCGCGCGCTGATCGTGCCGGCCGTGTTCATCGTCTGGGGCGTCTCACGGATCGGCTTTGGACATCAGGACGGCACATGGCCGCTGATCGCCTGGATCGCGGCGGCACTGGCGCTACTGCCGCTCGGCGTCCTGACGCCGCGTCCGTTCGATGTCGATCACACGACCGGGGAGATCATTCGTCCCGGCAGCGCGTTTGCGCTGGTCCGCAACCTCGTCGTGTTCTCTCTGCAGTACACGGTTGGCGTGATCTCGGCGATCGATGCGGGCGATCGCGCGGTGGCCTTCATCGCCGGCCGCGCCATTTCGGGCGCGACCGCCGGCTATTTCCTCGGCTCGACGGTCGCGCTTCTGATCGCATATCGCAGCAAGCGCGCGGCCGATGTTTAGGACTTCACCGCACCCGCCGTGAGCCCGCCCACCATGTAGCGGCGGAAGGCGTAGTAGATGGCGGCCGGCGGCAGCGCGTAGATGAAGCCGGTCGTCATCAACAGCTCCCACGGCGAGTCGTCGGCGGCGAGGAAGTTGCCGAGCGCGACAGGGAGGGTGATCTCGCGATCGTTTGAGAGCAGCAGGAACGCGTAGAGATATTCGTTCCAGGCGAGCAGCACCGCATAGGTGCCGATCGCGACCAGCGAGGGCATCATCAGCGGCAAGTAGACCAGGCGGAAGATCTGGAGAGTCGTCGCGCCGTCCATCACCGCGGCCTCGTCCAGCTCGACCGGCAGCTTGTCGGAGGCCTGCTTGAGCACCCAGATCGCATAAGGGCTCGCGATCGTCACCATGGCCAGGATCAGCGACCAATGATTGTTGAGCAGGCCGTAATTGCCCATGGTGCGATACATCGGCACCGCGAGGAACGCTGCCGGGATGAAATAGGTGAACAGCGCGAGGTTCATCACGATGCGCCCGCCGGGCACGCGCAACCGCGAGATCGAGAACGCAGCCGCGGTTGCGATGACGAGCGTGAGCACGCCGACGGCTGCCGCGATCACCAGCGAATTCCAGAACTGCACGTAGAAGTCCCGCAGGAAGTAATGCTGCTGCTTGAACACGATTTCGAAGTTGTGCAGCGTCGGATGATCCGGCCACAGCTTGCCCGAGAACGCGTCCTCCTTCGGCGAGATCGCGAACAGGAACATGTGATAGATCGGTATCATCGTCCAGAGCAGGACGGGAATGCCGATCAGGAGCAGCCGCGCCTCGGTCGCGACGTCACGGAGAGAGGGAAGCTTCATCGCGACAACCGTTTCATCATGAAGTACATCAGCGGCAGGACGAACGGTATCGCGCAGACGATGGAGGCCATCGCGAGCGAGAGCTGGTCGAGCCGGAGATAGCGAATGCCGAGCGTCGACAACACGTGCGTGAGGTCGGCCGGGCCGCCGCCGGTGAGCAGATAGACGCTGTTGAAGTCGCCGAGCGTCCAGATCATCGAGAGCAGCGTGCAGGTGATGTAGAGCATCTGCAGCGACGGCCAGGTGATGTAGCGGAATTTCTGCCACCAGCTGGCGCCGTCGACCTCGGCGGCCTCGAACAGATCTTGCGCGATCGCAAGCCGTCCGGTCATCAGGATCAGCGTCCAGAACGGCAGCGATTTCCAGATGTGGACGCCGATTGCCATGGTCAGCGCCACGGTCGGGTCGTTCAGCCAGTTCGGGCCGTCATCACCGGTCAAGTTGAAGATGAGGTGGTTGACCATGCCCCATTCGGGGTTGAACATGAAGCGCACCGACAGGATGGTCGGAATTGACGGCACTGCCCAGGGCAGGATGAAGACCACCGAGAGCCATTTGATCCAGGTGCGCTGCTGCGCGAAGAAGCCGGACAAAAACAGCGCGATCAGCATCTTGATGTTGATGCCGATGACCAGGAAGATCAGCGTGTTGACGGCGGCGCGCGCGAAGATCGGGTCGTTATAGAGCGCGACATAATTCGACGGGGCCCGCGCCAGCCATAGCCCGTAACAGACGGGGTAGACGACGAAGGCAAGGAAAACGAGCAAATAGGGTGCGAGCAGCACGATGCCCCAGATTTGCGTCGGGGTCAGCCGCGACGACAAGGGCGGTGCGGGGATCGACTGATCACCAGAGAGCGTAATCGCCATTCTTTTTGGACTCTTCAAAGAGTTGCCGGCCGCGAAACGCGGCCGGTACTGTTCTTATACCTTCACCCGCTGGGCGGGGCGAGGGGATGATGACTTAACCCGCGACCTGCTTGATGCGGGCGATCAGTTCGTCGACGGCCTTGTCGACCGGAACCTTCTCGCTCACCACCCGGTTCATCGCCTTGGCCCACACGTTCTCGTTGTTGAGAATCGTGAACTTCCAGTTCTTGGTGAAATCGAACGGCGCGGTGCCGCCCGTGAACTGGGCGTACACCGCCTTGCGGTGCTTGTCGGCCTGCCAGAACGGGCTGGCCTGGCTTTCCTTCGTCACCGGGAACCAGCGGCCGAGCGCGCCCTCGATATAGGGGCGAACGTTCTCTTCCTGGAGCAGGAAGCTGATGAACTGCTTGGCCTCGGCCTTGTTCTTGGCAACGCTGAAGACCAGCCCGGTCTTGACGTCGGAGCGGTAGCGGATGGTCGACCCATCCGGCGCCTTGGGGAAGGACGCCGTGATGATGTCCTGCTCATAAGCCTTCTTGCCGGCGTCGCGCTGCTCTTGCGTGAGCGCCTGGTTCTGCGAGTCCTCATACCACTTAGCCGCGATCGAGATCGTGAAGTTGTGGGTCATCACGATGGTCTTGTTGTGGAACGCGACGTTGTTGTCCGGATCCTTCCAGGTCGTGGAGGACGGTGGCGTGCAGCCCTTGATATAAGTGTCGGTGTAGTCCTTCATGGCCTTGATCAGGTTCTCGCGGACCGTGGGATCGTCGACCGTGAGCTTGCCGTCGTCGTCGACCAGCTTGACGTGGTAGGCATCCATGAAGGTGTAGAACGACTGGAAGGCGTCGGTGGATTCTACGCCCATCGGCTGGCCGACGGCGTAGATGCGCTGGCCAGTGGCTTTGCGGATTCCCGGTTGCACCTTGTCGCACCAGAACGTCCAGTACCCCGCCCAGTCGGTCGGAATGTCGCTCTGCTTGAAGCCGGCCTTCTCCAGCATGTCGTTCCAGATCTGGACGTGCATGCTCTGCTGCTTCAGCGGGAAGCCGTAATAGGCCTTCTTCTTGGTGACGTCGTTATAGAGGATCGAGGCGTCCAGCGTGTTCTGCACGAACCGGCCCTTGATCGGCTCCATGACGTCGGTGAGATCCTCGAGCTTGCCCTCGTAGGCCCACTTGCCCTGGGCCTGCACGTCATAAGAGTCGGAATAGGCGACGTCGGGCACGGTGCCGGCATCGAGCGCGGCGACCGTCTTCGGAATCATGTCCTGGATCGCGTACTGCGACAATTCGACCTTGATTCCGGTCTTGGCTTCGAACTTCTTGATCGTCTCGAGCAGCGCGTCGTCTTCGGAGCGGTAGAAGCCCTTGCCCCACCAGACCGTAATCGTCTTCTGCTGCGCAAATGCGGGTGCAGCGGCTGCAAACAGCCCGGCCGCAGCGACCGCCAGTGATACTGCGCCAATAACCTTGGATTTCACGTTTTTCTCCCTCAAACGGCCGGTGTTTTTAACCGGTCGTATAAAACACTAGCGCATGGCCGCTATCCGATCTAGCGGCTTCTTGTCAGACATAGGTCGTGGGGTGTCGGGCGAGAGGAGATGCTTAATGTGCGGCATCGATCCAATCGCCGCATCAATTCGCCCTGATCAATTCGCGTGAGGTCTCAGGGCCCGAGCTGACATGCAAATACGCCAAACTGTCTCTTTAGCGGGTCCGACGGCTGGCATTGAAGGCCTTCGATCGGCTGTCCCCTGCGATCGATCGGACACCAAGAGGCGTCGGTACTGGTCCAGTTGATGCCACGATCAAAAAACGTCGGTGCATCGAATCTCGCCTCGATCACCATTTTTCCTTCCACATTCATGAAGCCCCAATGCCCGCCCGATTGGGCCGGGACCAAGCCATCCTCGAGGCGAATGCCCATCCGTCCCTCTCGCGGTTTGATTAGCCAGGAGCCATGGGCATCAAGGATGCCGCGTTTACCCCCCTCGAATGCCATGGCCATATCAGGCCTGATGTGGCAGATGCGTTCGAAAGGCTGCTTGGTGATCCATGCACCGGTCGAGGCATCGATGATGCCGTTCCTGTCGTCCAGCCGCGCTAGAACCGAACCATTCGGCAAGCCTGGAGAGATCGCATCGAGCGTGGGTTCTATGGCCCAGGTGATGTCAGTTCTCAACAATCCGAATTTGTCCCCAAAACCGGCGACAGCAAGAGAGCCGACGAAAGGGCCGGCACGGTCAAACCGCTGTGCCGTCATCGGCATGAGATCGGCTGCCGCATAGGCAAATTTACCGCTGATCTTGAGGATATAAGGTCCGTCGCAGGTCACCGGCCTCGATAGCTCACCCTCCTGCGGCTCGATCGACTTGCCATTCTCATCAAGAATTCGCGGCTGCCTGTCGATCTCCCCGACAATGCGTCCATTGGCGCATCGCCCGACCGAAAAATCGAATAGGGGCGGGACAATGACCTTGGCGTTTTCATCGAGATAGCCATGCTTCTTCTCGTTCTGAATGTCCCACGACCATGGCGCAGTCCCCTTCAGAGATATGTTTTCGTATTGGGGCTGGACGACCCATTCGCCGGTGCGATCTACCAGGCCCCATCGGCCGTTCAGGCGGGCTGGGGTAAATTTCGCGCCGTGTACAAATTGATGGACGTTCTCGAATTTCGGCTCGATCTTGAGGCGTCCCGCGCGATCAATGAAACCCCAATGGTCATCGACCTTTGCGGGGGCCATCCCATCAACAAACGAACCAAGCTGCTGGAATTTTGGTTCGATCTCCCAGCTTCCGTCGGGACGTATCACACCCCATCCGGAATCGACCCTCGCCAGCATGAGCGCCGTGCCTTCGGTGTCAAAAGGCAGGATCGCGTTGAGAGACGGCGGAACAAGCCAGGCGCCGGAGCGGTCCACGAGGCCCCATTTGCCTGTCGCAGTGACCGCTCTGCTGTCGGCGATCGCGCCGACGAACTCGAAAATCCCATGGCTGAACTGCTCCGTGCCCGCGATGCCTCCTGACGTGGTCCGGCCCTCGGTGGCAAAGAAGACCTTCTCGGTGAAGGGAATGACGTAGCCAAACTTCGGCTCGAGCGCGGTGTTGCCGTCGAGGTCGATCAGACCGGATCGGCCGCCGACGTCGATCTGCGCAAATCCGTGCGAGAAGCGATCTGCAATCGGATATTGCGGCTTTGCGATCACATGACCGCTTGTGTCGACATAGCCATAGCGACCATTCGATCGCACCAGCGCGCGCCCTTCATGGAAGGTATCGACCCAATCGTATTCGGCCGGCACAGCAAGCGTGCCGTCGCGGTTCACCGCGCCGCAAAGCCCATCAGGAAATCCGCACGAGGGCAGTGGGAACGAAGGGGGCAGGCCGAAGCCGTTTGTGCCCCTGTTCGCACGAGCCACCGCGGCGTCGAAAATGACCTTCCCGGCAGGAAGGAGAAGAGCGGAGGGGCGATCAACAGACTCCGGTCGTGAAACGTCTTGCGCATGCGAGGCGCTCGCGACGGTGACCAGCGCGAGTGCCGCAATAACGGCGGCCACCCGGCATCTTCCAAAGCTTCCCATTGGGCGATGTCTCCTCCTGCTTCAACCTCAGGTATGAGACCATCGTGGCGAAATACGGACGGCTCTTATGCGTTGGCGGAGGCGTTCCGCGTCCGCGATCCGCTCAGGACTAGTTCGACTTCGCGCCTTCCTTGGCGTTCTCCGCTGTCGGCGCTTCGGCGGGTGCGGGACGTTTTCCAGTGCCGGTGATGCGCTCGATCGCGGAGCGCACCGCGTCGCCCGGCTTGCGGTCTTTCAGCATGTCGAGCAGGGGCGCAGAGGCCGGCGAGCGGCGGATCAGGCTTTCCGGATCGGGGAAGACGAGGGGGTCGTCCCAGGGGCCCTGCACCACGAAGGGCAATTCGAACCCCGACGCGCTGTTGAGGCTGGCCACGCCCTTCATGTCGTATTCGCGCGTCGGCACCGAGGCGGTGCCGGTCATCGTGATCTTCGCCGCCGGTCCTTCGACGCGGATGTCCTCGGCGGTGGCGACGCCGTCGGAGAACTTCACCGCGATGGTGAGATTGTCGTAAGGGGTCGAGCCGTTGCGGAAATTGCCGCCGCCGGACAGCGGCCGCCGCTCGAGCCGCTTCAGTAGCTGCTCGGCATTGAAGCCCGCGATCGCGCCATCATGCCCGGTCACGGTGGCGCTGCCGTCGAGCGACTGCACGAGGCCGAACGGGCTCGAGCCGGACGCGAGGAGCGAGACGTTGATGTTGCCGCGCCCGGACAGCTTGTTGATACCGAACAGCTCGGAGGCGCAGGCCTGAAGGTCGACGTCGGTGAACTGGAATTGCGCCTTGATGTCGGCCACGGTGTCGGAGCGCGCGATGCCGAACGAGCCCTTGGCGATGCCGCCATAGACCTGGGCCTCGCCGACCGAGAGCGCCAGCGTGCCGTTGCGCAGATTCGCGCCGATCGCGGTGCGGCCGAGTTTCGACGCCCCGACCGTCAGCTTGGCGGCCGACAGGCGCATGTCGAGGTCGGTGGTCGACAAGGCGTTGAGATCGAACAGCTGCCTGTTCCAGTCGCGCGCGCCGCTCGCGAGCAGGCGGAAGGTCGAGATATAGGGTGTGAAGTCGAGCGCGTCGGCTGCGAGCGTCGCCTGCAGCGTCTGCCGGCCGTTATTGGCGTAGGTCATCACGCCCTCGGCGGTGTTGCCGTCGAGCTCGACATTGACATTGGTGAGCGCGATCGACGCGCCGACGACATTGGCCCGCGCCTTCAACGCGAAGCGGCCGAAGCCGCCGCTGGCGGGCTGCGGCTGGCCGGTCCAGCGTAGCGCGTTGCGCAAGGACGGGCTGTCGATGGTGAGCGTGCCCTCCATCATCGGGCTGGTGCGGTTGGCGACGCTGCCGTCGAAGGCGAGCTTGAGCGGTGCGCTCGCGATCCGCGCCTTCAATCCCGAGCGCTCGCCGGAGAGCGCGGCGACGAAATCGGCAAAGCTGATCGAGCCGTCGACCCGTTCGCCGCGCCAGTCGAATTGTCCGGTCGCAGCGAAGGAGCGCGAGATCGATGGCCAGGCCAGCGAGAGGTCGATGTCCTCGAACTTCTCGGTGCCGTGCATGGCGGCGTCCTCGTAATCGAGCACGCCGTCCTGGATCCGGATCTCGGAGAACGACACTTGATTCTCGGCGCCGGGCTTCATGGTGCGCGCGATGGTCTGGATGAACGGCGTCCAGTTGCTTTCGCCGTCCGGCTTCAGGCTGACATGGATGCGCGGCCGCAGCAGCGTCAGGTCGGCGATCTCGAACCGTTGCAGCAGCAGCGGCAGCAGCCGCAGGTTCGCGGTGAGCACGTCGACATGGAGCGCGGGATCGCTGGTGCCGCCGCCCTTCAGGCCGACGTCATGGAAGGAGATGTAGCTTGCCGGCAGCACCGAGATGTCGATCGCGCCTGCGACATTGACCTCGAGCCCTGTGACGTCGCGGATCTGCGTTTCCACCGCCTTGCGCAGCGCGTCGCGGTTGATGAGCCATGAGGTCGCGATCAGGGCGATCAGCGCCACGCCGAGCAGCGCCGCGATCGGCGTCCCGAGGCGCTTCATTCCTTGGGCCATGGTCAATGGCATGTCCTGATCGAGTTGGTCGCTGGAGCCAGAAGGCGGGCCGGGAAACCTGCGCGCCCCACGCCCAAGACCTATTGTGTTAAGTGCCGCAACTTGATGGGTTTTCTTGTCGCTTTCAAGGCCGCGGGAACGGTTGCGCCCACGGCTTGGGCAGCTTCTATCACCCAGGGGCGGAGCGGAGAACCCCGTATCATTGACGGCTTCGGACGATTTCGCCTAATAATCGCCGCCACTAAGGCGCGACGCCTGCAAGCCGAAGGTTCACTCGAAGGTAATTTGCATGAACAAGGTCTATCCCGACGCTAAGTCGGCTCTCGAGGGCGTTCTGAAAGACGGCATGATGATCATGTCGGGCGGCTTCGGCCTTTGCGGTATCGCCGAGACGCTGTCGGACGCGATCCGCGACTCCGGCGTCAAGGACCTGACGGTGGTCTCAAACAATGCCGGCGTCGACGGCATTGGCCTCAGCCGCCTGCTCGAAACCCGTCAGATCAAGAAAATGATCTCGTCCTATGTCGGCGAGAACAAGCTGTTCGCCCAGCAATTCCTCGCCGGCGAGCTGGAACTCGAATTCAATCCGCAGGGCACGCTGGCCGAGCGCATCCGCGCCGGCGGTGCCGGCATTCCGGCCTTCTACACCAAGACCGGCGTCGGCACGCTGATCGCCGAAGGCAAGGAAGTGAAGGAATTCGACGGGCAGAAATACCTGATGGAGCGCGGCCTGTTCGCCGACCTCGCCATCGTCCACGCCTGGAAGGGCGACACCGCAGGTAACCTCATCTACCGCAAGACCGCGCGCAACTTTAACCCGATGATGGCGACGGCCGCCAAGGTCACGGTGGCCGAGGTCGAGCATCTGGTTCCGGCCGGCGAACTCGATCCCGACCACATCCACACACCCGGTCTTTTCGTCAAGCGCATCGTCGAGGTCGGAACGGCCAAGAAGCGCATCGAATTCCGCAACACCCGCCCGCGCACGGCAGCTTGAGATCAGGAGACTAAGATGGCCTGGACCCGTGAACAGATGGCTGCGCGCGCCGCGAAGGAACTGCGTGACGGCTATTACGTCAATCTCGGCATCGGCATCCCGACGCTGGTCTCGAATTACATCCCCGACGGCATGGACGTCAGCCTTCAGAGCGAGAACGGCATGCTCGGCATGGGCCCGTTCCCCTATGAGGGTGAAGAGGACGCCGATCTCATCAACGCCGGCAAGCAGACCGTCAGCGAGCTGCCGTCGACCTCGTACTTCTCGAGCGCGGATTCCTTCGGCATGATCCGTGGCGGCCACATGGATCTGTCGATCCTTGGCGCCATGCAGGTGGCCCAGAACGGCGATCTCGCCAACTGGATGATCCCCGGCAAGATGGTCAAGGGCATGGGCGGCGCGATGGATCTCGTCGCCGGCGTCAAGCGCGTGGTCGTGGTGATGGAGCATTCGGCCAAGGACGGTCCAAAGCTCCTGAAGCAGTGCAATTTGCCGCTGACCGGCGAGCGCGTGGTCGACATGGTCGTGACTGACCTGGCCGTCTTCACCATCGACAAGCACGGCAGCGGCGGCATGGCGCTGATCGAGCTCGCCGACGGCGTCTCGCTCGACGAGGTCAAGGCCAAGACCGAAGCCGAATTCCGCGTCGCACTGAAGAACACGTAAGGTTTTCGCGAAGGGGCGCGCATGACGATACGGTCTGCGCGTCCCGAAGACGCCGATTTCATCGCACAAACCATCCTGTCATCGCAGCGCGGCTACCGGCCGCGCGGCTGGTTCGACGTTGCGCTCGGTTGGCCTGAAACACAGTGCCGCGCTTTCATCGCGCGCGTCGCAGTCGCCCGCGCAGTGTCGATGTGGCACGTCTCGCAATTTCTGGTCGCCGAGATCGATGGCAAGCCTGCTGCCGCCTTGTGTGCGCTACCGGCGGCCGGCACGGGACCAGCGGCTTGGCGTGCGATCGAAGAAGTCGCAGCCGCGTCTGGGCTCGCCCCGGCAGAGCTGGAGGCCATTCGTCAACGCGCCGGCTACACGCGCGCCTGCTGGGTTCAGGGCGGCGAGGGCGATTGGATGATCGAGTATGTCGCGACTGATCCCGCCTATCGCGGCCGCGGCCTGGTGCAGTCACTGATCGCGCATGCGCTGGAGAAGGGGCGGGCAGCTGGATTTGCCCGGGCGACGATATCGTTCCTGATCGGCAACGAGCCCGCCGAGCGCGCTTATGCCAAGGCCGGCTTCGTCCTTGCCGAGGAGAAGCGCGATCCTGCCTTCGAGGCGATCATCGGTGCGCCGGGCTTTCGCATGTTCGCGCGGGCGATCTGAGCACGCCGCGCGTGCAGTGACGGTTGAGCGCCGGGCGCGCGCCGCAATTTCGTCATTGCGAGGAGCTCTTGCGACGAAGCAATCCAGACTGTCTCCGCAGAAAGATTCTGGATTGCTTCCGCCTTCGCCGAGGCTTCGGCGGACAAGTCGCTGCGCTCGCAATGACTGAATATGAGGCGCCGGCGTCGATCTTCCCTCGCGTTTAGATCCGCTACGACCTTGCTGCCCACGTCTTGCTCCACCGCGCCGACACGCTTGCGACCCAGGACGTTTCCTCTCGAACCAGGCGGAAGCCGAGATTGGCGGGAGGGGCGCCCTGTGCGCAGCCGCCCGCACGGGCGTCGCGGATGAAATCGGTGACATAGGCGCGGTGCGCGCCTTCGGCGACGCGCACACCGCAGTTCACGGTGGGACGGCCGGCATTGCCGGCTGCGTCGATCCGCGAGCGCACGAAGCAGGTCGAGGTCCACTCCCAGACATTGCCGGCGAGATCTTCGATGCTGTGCTCGTTCACACCGAACCTGCCAAACGGATAGGTCGTCGTGTCGAAGAGGTCGCGTTCGGATTCACGTTCATAGCGGCCGATCCAGCGGTTCGATGGATCTGTTGCGTCCACCGGAAGGCCGTCATCCCTGAATCGGGAGCCGGCCGCAAAGGCCCATTCCACGTCGCTCGGCAGGCGGTAACTGTGACCGGTCTTGCGCGAGAGCCAACCCGCATAAGCCTCGGCATCATGCCAGCTCACCTGCACCGCGGGTCGATCGGAGGCGATTGCCACGCCGCGATCAAGCGCGCGGCAAGCGCCCTCCTGCACGCAAATCTGATAGTCGGATGACGAGACCTGATGCCGCATGATGTACAGCGGCCTCTCGAAGCGCATCGCGCGCAGCGGCGCTTCCGCCTGCTGCCCGGCACGCGTGAAATCGCCGGCCTCGCGATAGGACAGGCTGCCTGGCGCGACCCTGACGATGGCGGGCTCCGTCGCAGCGCCGTGGGTCCCGATCTCCGACACGAGCGGCGCCACCGCGATCGGCCCTGCAAGCCCGGCGGCGCAGGCGAGCAGCAGTTTCAACTTGAATGCGATCAGCATGGTCGTTCCCCAAGGAAAAGGGGCCGGTCATTCACCGGCCCCTCGTCGCGTCTAGTTGGTGTTGGGGGCCGGGATATCGGCAGGGGCCTTCACCTGCGTCATCAAATCGTCGTTCCACTTGCCTTCGACCTTGAAGTGCGCGGTGGCGCCGAGGTCGGCGGCTTCGATCAGATTGTGCGTGACATAGGCGTAGATGCCGGGCTGCATGAACTTGTACAGCGCAGCTCCCGCCGAGCCGCCGCGGATGAACCACGTCTCAAGCCCGGTCTCCGGCGCGTTGGAGAACTTGCCGGTCTCCCAGACATAGTCGCCATGGCCGCCGATCAGATGCGGACGGCTGTCGCGATTGGCCTGCGAATGCACGATCAGCACGTTCTCGCCGACATTGGCGGTCAGCGCATTCTTGCCGGTGAGCGCGCCGACCTTGCCGTTGAACACGACATGAGAGGGGATCAGCTTCTTCATCACCTCTTCGGTGTCGGTGAAGGCTTCGCCCGGCGATTCATAGGACTTGAAATTGCCCTTGTCGTCGCGCGGCACGTACATGTCCTGCTCTCCGACATAGTAGATCTTGTCGTATTTCAGTGCGTGGCCCTTGCCGTCGTTGAGGCCGTCGCGCGGCAGCACCATCACGGCGCCGTTCATGCCGGAGACGACGTGCCAGGGGATCATCGGGCCGCCCGGTGCGCAATGGTAGACGAACACGCCGGTTTTGGTTGCCTTCCAGCGCAAGACGACCTGCTCGCCGGGATTGACCAGCGTGAGCGCGCCGCCGCCGAGCGCGCCGGTCGCGGAATGGAAGTCGATGTTGTGCGGCATGGAATTGGTTGCGGGATTGACCAGCGTCGTTTCGACGTAGTCGCCCTCGTGCACGACCATCATCGGACCCGGCATCGACCCGTTGAAGGTCATCGCCTGGAAGGTGGTGCCCTTCTCGTCGATGACGACCTTCTTCTCCTCGATCGTGAGTCGGAACTCTACGATCTTGGGACCCTGCTTGGTCGCTTGCTCATGCGCGTGCACGAACGGCGGAGCGACCAACTCGACCTTCTGGCGCGGCAGTTTGAGATCATCGGCAGCCAAGGCGGGTGTCGCCAGCATCAGGGCGGTTGCGGCGGCGCTGATCAATGCGGCTCGGCGGGTGAACATCGGAAGCATCCTTCATCTGAAATGGTTTTGATGACGGAATGCAGTGTGCGCCGATCGCGGCAAGTGTGTTTGTGCTGCGACAAGCTTTTGCCGAATTCGCCTCCGGTAAAATCCTTAGGAGTTTGTCGAAGATCGCATCGGCGATACGAAATACGTGACGACTCGCGACGTCAGTCGCGTCGGCCGCAAATCGTTCGCATGTTCAGCTGCGTTTATTGCGAATGGATTGTCGTCGATTAGAGCAACTGGATCGCAATCCAGACCGTGCCCCAAACCGCGAGCGACAGCGCGGCGAAGACGGCGGCCGTGATGACCATTACGCGTACCAGGTGGCTGGCGCCAACGGTGGGCGTCGTGGGGACGGGACGAAAATCGTCAAAGCGCGGGATATGGCCGCGAACGCCGGTGAGCCACAGAACGAGATCGAGCGCGAACGACGCCATAACCTGTCTCCAGAGGGCAACAATCAAATGTCACCATGGCTCTTATCCCGTGCTCGGACTTTGAGCGAGCGCAAGGTTTCGCACCCGAAAACGGGTAATTTGGTGCCATCCGGGATGCGCCGCCCCGCTGCGCAGCATTGATTGACGAATGGGTAAGATATGAGGGCCGATCTTGCGGCGAGCTACGGCGAAGAACGATTGCCGCGCTACACGAGCTACCCGACCGCACCGCATTTCTCGCCGGCGATCGGCGCGGGGGCCTACGCCCGCTGGCTGGCGGAGCTCCCGGCGGCGGCCAGCGCGTCGCTTTATCTGCACGTGCCGTTCTGCCGCGAGATGTGCTGGTATTGCGGCTGCCATACCCAGATCGTTCGTCGAGACGGTCTCATCGCGGCCTATCTGCGTACGCTGCGCAGCGAGATCGCGCAGGTGTCCGAGACGATCGGCCGGCGCATCAAGGTCGAGCACATCCATTTCGGCGGCGGCACGCCGACGATCATGGCGCCGGAGGCTTTTGCCGAGTTGATGGCGGCGATGCGGCAATCGTTCTTCGTGCTGCCGTCGGCCGAGATTGCAGTCGAGATCGATCCCCGCACGCTGACTTCCGACATGGTCGAGGCGATGCGGCTCTCCGGCGTCAATCGCGCGAGCCTGGGCGTGCAGAGCTTCGACCCTGTCGTGCAGCGCGCGATCAACCGGGTGCAGAGTTTTGAGCAGACGGCTTCCGTGGTCGACATGCTCCAGCACGCCGGCATCAAGGGGATCAACTTCGATCTGATCTACGGACTGCCGCACCAGACCGTTGCCTCGTGCCTGGATACGGTGCGACGTTCGCTCGAGCTTGGGTCCGACCGCTTCTCGGTGTTCGGCTACGCGCATGTGCCTGCTTTCAAGAAGCACCAGCGCATGATCAACGAGGCCGTGCTGCCCGACGGCCTTGCGCGCCACGACCAAGCCTGCGCGATCGCCAATGCGTTGAAGGAGGCCGGCTACGTGCAGATCGGGCTCGATCATTTCGCGCGACCCGGCGATTCCATGGCCGTGGCCTTCGAGCAACGCACGCTGCGGCGCAATTTTCAGGGCTACACCACCGACCAGGGCGAAGTTCTGCTCGGCTTCGGCGCGAGCGCGATCGGACATTTGCCGCAGGGCTATGTCCAGAACGAGGTGCAGATCGGCGCCTATGCGCAGAGCATCGCCGCCGGCCATTTGGCCACCGCGAAAGGCTATGGCCTCACCGACGACGACCGGCTGCGCGCCGACATCATCGAACGCATCATGTGCGAGTTCAGCGCCGATCTCGGCGATATCTGCGCGCGTCATGGCGCAGAGGCCGGGGCAATGCTGAAATCGGCGTCGCGTCTGAAGCCGCTGATTTCCGACGGCGTCGTGAGACTCGACGGCGACCGCATCGCGGTCGCAAAGGACTCGCGCTTTCTCGTGCGCAGCGTCGCGGCCGCGTTCGACGCGCATCTGGATCCCGCGAAGCAGTTGCACAGCCGGGCGGTGTAGTCCCGTCATTCCGGGGTGCGCCACTTGGCGCGAGCCCGGAATCCATTTCACCTCTTGGTCTGCTGCCCGATGGATTCCGGGCTCGCGCTTCGCGCGCCCCGGAATGACAAGCAGCTTGCGCTCCAACAAAGAAACCGCCGCCCGCTCTGCTATCGTGGTTTCGGAACGGAGTTGTTGTCCATGCCTTTTGGATCCGACGATCTGGTCGATGACATCATGCGCACGGCGCCGCACACGATCCGCGTGTTTCTCGCCTTCAGGATGGCCTGCGTGGGCTGTCCGATCGCAACCTTCCACACGGTCGATGACGCCTGCCGCGAGCATGGCATCGATCGCGACAAATTCCTCGCCGCGCTGTGTGACCGCGTGCCGGCGTGAACCGATCTGGAATTCGCGCGGGCTGCGCGCGGATTCCCGGGTGAGGGGCGCTTTCGCCGTAAGCGGAAGCGACCCTCACCCCTGGCCTTAAGCCGCGCCGCTGTCAGGGCTCCGCTCCGCCAGCACGACGATGCCATGCGGATCGCGCAGGATGATGCGCTGACGGCCGCTCTCGACCAGCCCCTGCTGTTCCCAGCCGCTCAGGATGCGGCTCACGGTGTGCAGCGTGGTGCCGGTCATCTGCGCGATGTCCTGGCGGCTGATCGGGAAATCGATCTCGATGCCGTGGTCGAGCTTCTTGCCGGATTGTTTGGCGAGGCGCAGCAGCGCATGCGCGACGCGCTGCTCGACCTGCTGGGTCGACATTTCCAGGATTCGGGTGTGGCTCTCCTGCAGCCGCGTGCCGACGGTCTGGAGCGTGTTGGCGGCAAGCGAGGGAAATCGCTCGACCAGTCGCGGCCAGGCCGAGGTCG
Organism: Bradyrhizobium sp. JR4.3; assembly: GCF_040547695.1. Lineage (NCBI taxonomy): Bacteria > Pseudomonadati > Pseudomonadota > Alphaproteobacteria > Hyphomicrobiales > Nitrobacteraceae > Bradyrhizobium > Bradyrhizobium sp. JR4.3. Next base: position 34,984 of record NZ_JBEPQF010000004.1, read on the forward strand.
GCCAGATCAGGGCGACGCTGTCGTCGACCGCGATCGCTGTGGCCGGATAGCGCGCGGCCCCGATCGCCATCGCGAGACCGAACGTCTCGCCCGGCGAGACGTAGCGCACCACGATCTGCTCGCCGCTCGGTGTGGTCTTGGCTGCGCGAACATGGCCGTGCAGCAGCAGGAAGAAGGATTGCGCGTCCGCACCCTGCTCGAAAATGGCGTTGTTCTTGGGATAGCGCACTGAGCGGGCCTCGCGCAGGATCTCCTCGAGGTCCTCCGGTTTGACACCCCCAAACAGCGGCAAATGCGCAACCAACGATGTGTCGACCTTGGCCATTCTGCCTCCTTGGCGCTGGAAGTGTGATGACACCTGCAATCGTCAGGGTGTTTGCGATAGCTCAAAAACGAGCCGGCCGGACGGCAGTATTTTTCCGGGCGACGATTTGAATCGACTGGAGTTGACCCATGGCTGGCGCCCGATCCCGCAACTTTGAGGGCTGGCCGCTGTTCGCGAACAGCTTTCGGCCCTTTTTCCTGCTTGCCGCGATCCAGGCAGGGCTTTCGATCCTGGCCTGGCTGCCGATGTTCTACGGCGAATTGTCGGTGAGCTCCGCTTTCGCGCCGCGCGATTGGCACGTCCATGAGATGCTCTACGGCTTCCTGCCGGCGGTGATCACGGGATTCCTGTTCACGGCGATTCCGAACTGGACCGGGCGGCTGCCGATCCAGGGGACGTCCCTGGGCGCGCTGCTCGCGGTCTGGCTCGCCGGGCGGGTCGCGGTGACGCTGTCCGCCGATATCGGCTGGGCGTTTGCGCTTGCCGTCGATGCCGCCTTCCTGACATTGGTCGTCGCCGCTGCAACGCGCGAGATCATCGCCGGCGGCAACTGGCGCAACCTGCCCGTCGTGGTGCTGGTACTGGTGCTGCTCGCCGGCAATGTCGGCTTCCATCTCGAAGCGCATTATGCGGGTGCGGCCGATGTCGGCATCCGCGTCGGCATCGGCGTGGTCGTGCTGATGATCTCGCTGATCGGCGGCCGCATCATCCCGAGCTTCACCCGCAACTGGCTGGTCAAGTTCAACCCCGGCCGCCTCCCGGTGCCATTCGGACGCTTTGACGGTGTGGTGATCGGGTGCAGCGCAATTGCGATCATCGCGTGGATTGTGGCGCCGTTGAGCACCCTCACCGGCGTGGCGATGGCGCTTGTCGGCGGGCTCCATCTGGTGCGGCTCGCACGCTGGGCCGGTGACCGCACCTTCCGCGAGAGGCTGCTCCTGATTCTCCATGTCGGCTATGTCTTCGTGCCGCTTGGCTTCCTCCTGCATGCTCTTGCCGTCTTCGGCGCGTTGCCGCCGAGCGCGGGCATCCACGCCTGGATGGCGGGCGCGGCCGGAACCATGACGGTCGCGGTGATGACCCGAGCGAGTCTCGGCCATACCGGACAGGCGCTGACGGCGTCGCCGGCGACACAAGCCATCTATGCCGCGATCATCGTCGCGGCGCTGGCGCGGGTCGCGGCGGTGGTTTGGCCTGCGCACAGCGATGGGTTACTGCACCTTGCCGCCTGCGGGTGGATCGTTGCGTTCCTCGGCTTTGCCATCGCGTTCGGCCCGCTGCTCGCCGGCAGCCCTCGCCGCGCCCTCGCCATCATGGGCGTGCCCGTCCCGGCACGCTGATTCAAGCTGCGGTCGCCACGGTCGACGATTTCAATGGCCTGACGCCTTTGCGCCATGCGGTGATGGTGCAGCCGAAATGGCCGCGGAACCAGCGGGCCATGGCGCTCTGCGCGGAGAAGCCGAGCTGCACGGCGATGTCGGCCAGCGGCCGGCCGGGATCATCGATCAGCTGGACCACGAGATCGGCGCGCTGCGCGTCGAGAATCGCCGAGAAGCTGGTGCCGGCTTCGGCGAGGTGCCGGTGGACGGTGCGGCGGGTGCAGGCGAGGTGCTCGGCGACGCGCTCGACCGTGCAGTCGCCGCCGGCGAGCAGGAGACGCACGACCTCGTCGACCTTCTCCTCCCAGCTTGCCGGCCGCGTCTCGATCGCCTCGATCCGCTTGCGCAGATAGCTCGCGATCAGCGGATGCGCGCTCGGGATCCGGCGCTCCATGTCGTGCGTCGACAACAGGATCGAATCGTCCTCCGCATTGAAAGTCACGCGGCAGCCGTAGAACTCGCGGTAGCGCTTGCGGTCGTGCGGCGGTGGGTAATGCAGGTGCACTTCCTGCGGCCGCCAATCGCTGCCGAACAGCGACTGGATGATGCGGTGGACGCTGCCGAGCGCCATGTCGATCGACTGGCGCGGCGCGGTCGGCTGTCGGCCGCGCAGGTGCAGCGTGACCGTCACGGTCTGCTTGTCGCGGGTGACGTCCAGCTTCATGCCGTCGTGATGGATCGGGATGAAGCGCGAGAAGGCTTCGATGGCTTCACCTACCGTCGCCTGTTCGCGCACGATCAAGCCGACCGCGCCGAAATTGGTCAGCCCGCCGCGCTCGGCAAGCCGCAAGCCGAAATCTTCGGCTCCGGACGCCTCTGCCGACAATTCGAGCAGACGTCGCAGGCCGGTGACGGCAATGGGCGTATCGGGCTTGTCGAGGCAGGCCAGCGGCAGCCTGACCTTGCGCATCATTTGTCTGGGGTCGAGCCCGACCGACCGGGCGACCTCCGGGTAATAGCTCAAGCCCGCGCTGCGAATGAGGTCGGTCATGCGAACCGTTCCTGCCAGCCATTCCCGCAGATGTCCCGAAATGTAAAGTTTATGTCCCGATCCGTCAAATCCAGGAACCGGGTGGAACATACATAAGTGAAACCGAAGCACGGGCGTGAATGCCGTGCATATGACGGCGCGGCGCGACGAGGCCCCGCTGCTGTCTCGGACCATTTGACCAAAAGACATTGCTGGATCGGAATTATGCCTGGGAACATGCTTTCCAAGGGTGAGGTATTCGTCATCGACACCGATGCCGCCTCCCGCGAACAACTTTCCACCGCGCTCCAACAGAGCGCATACAACGTGATCTGCTTCGCCGACGGCGCGTCTCTGCTCTCGGAGGCCAAGGCGCGGATGCCGGCCTGCGTGCTGCTGGAGATGCCGCCCGATCGCTCCGGTCTCGACGTGCTCAAGCGCCTGCGTGAGGAAAACTGCATGGCGCCGGTGCTGGTGACCGCGACAAACGGCAGCATCGCCATGGCGGTCGACGCCATCAGGAGCGGCGCGGCCGACTTCATCGAGAAGCCGTTCCGCACCCGCGACATCGTCGACCGGATCGGTGCTGCCATCGACGAGTTCGCACAGCCCGGCTCCAGCCGGCAGCGCTGGCTGCCCGGCTGCGAACCCCTGTCCGCGCGCGAAGGCGACGTGCTCGAGCATCTCGCCGCCGGCCTGACCAACAAGGAGATCGCCCGGCGCATGCATCTGAGCGCACGCACGGTCGAGGGCTATCGCGCAGGCATTCTGAGGAAGGCGGGCGCCAAGAACGTCACCGATCTGCTCCGCCGCATCTTCGGTCAGGGTTCGTCCGCTCAGGATTAAGGGCTCTGTCGCGGCCGACGACCCGTTCCGGGCCCCGCTGCCGCCGCGGCGGCGCCCCACGGAAACCTCAATCGAACCAGTTCCTTCCCTGCCGCGTCCAACCATGTTGGCGAGGCATTGGATCGCGCGTCCGGCTGGCGGCGGCGATGACTTGGAGGAGGGACTTGATGCGCATCACCGCAAGATGTTTGGCAACGACGAGCCTGGTTCTGGTGACCACGGCCTTCGCGTCGTCGTCATGGGCCGCCGAATTGGACGCCACATCGGCCATCAATACCGTCACGGTTTACCCTGATGGCGCGACCGTCACCCGCGTCATCGCGGTGGACCTGCCGTCTGGTGACTCGACGCTCATTGCCAAGGACTTCCCGCTTGGTCTCGACACCTCCTCGATCCGGGTGGAGGGTGAGGGGGGAGCGAAGCTCACCATCGGCACGATCGATGCGCGAACGCCGCGTGCGGCGCCGGTCAATCTGCCGGAGCTGGACAAACGCATCGAGGCGCTGAATGACCAGCGCGCCGACCTGCAAGGCGCGATCGACTCGGCCAATGCGCGGCGCAAATTCGCGGAGCATTTTGCGGAAGCATCGCCCGCCGGCATCGGCGACAAGGGCGAGGCGCGGCCGATTGCCGAATGGCGCACGGCCTTTGCCACCGTCGGCGAGGAAATTGCGAGCGCCGATACCGCCGTTCGCGACGCCACGCGCAAGATGCGCGAGATCGATCGGCAGATCGGCCAGCTCGAAGTCGAGCGCAAGGCCAAGCCGCCGAGCAAGCTCGAAATCCGCATGGACATCGCCGCGCCGGCAGCAACCAAGGCGACGTTGAGGGTCACCTACAATGTGCGCAATGCACGCTGGCTGCCGCTCTATGACGCCCGGCTCGACACCGGCGCGAAGGATCGCAAGCCGCAGCTCGAATTGGTTCGCCGTGCCGAAGTCACGCAATCGACCGGCGAGGACTGGTCCAACGTCACGCTCGGCGTCTCCACGGTCCGCATCGGCCGCGGCGGCAGCGCGCCGGAGCTGAATTCGCTGGTCGCGCAGTATCCGCAAGTGCCGAAGCCGCGGGCGCTGGGTTCGCTTTCGGATTCGGCAATGCCTGCGGCGGCGCCAATGCAGCGTAAGATGGAAGCTCCGGCTTATGCCAGCCGATCCAGGGAAGATCTTGCCGAACGCGCCGAAGAACAGCAGGCGGTCGCCGAGATCGGCGACTTCCAGGCCACCTACAAAATTCCCGGCCGCGTCAGCCTCGGGGCCGCCGAGGGCGCCAAGAGCCTGCGCATCGCCTCGATGACCGTGCCCGCCGATCTCATGGTGCGCGCGGCGCCGGTGATGGATCCCACCGCCTTCCTCGAAGCCAGCTTCAAGCAGGCCGACGACACGAGCCTGTTGCCAGGCAAGGTCGCAATCTATCGCGATGGAACCTTCGTCGGCCGCGGCAAGCTCTCGGCTTCGGCCAAGGACGATATCGTGCGGCTCGGCTTCGGCGCCGACGACAAGGTCAGGATCGAGCGCGCGGTGCTCAAGCGCAACGAAGGTTCGGCCGGTCTCCTGGTCACGACCTCGAAGACCGACGAGCGTTCGTTCAAGACCACAATCCGCAATGGTCACGACTTCCCGATCAAGGTCGCGATCGAGGATCAGTTGCCGGTCAGCGAGAACGAGGACATCCTCGTCGAGATGTTGCCTGCGACCACGCCGCCGACCGCAAGCAACATTCGCGACCGGCGCGGCGTCCTGGAATGGTCGTTCGACGCCAAGCCCGGCGAGGTCAAGGACATCAATTTCGCCTGGCGCATTCGCTGGCCGAAGGACAAGAGCATGGTGATCGTGCCGGCGGGTTGATGGGCGGCGCCGAAGTGCGATGCTGTCTTAGCTCGCGCTCGCTCACTCCCTGTCATGCCCCGCGAAGGCGGGGCATCCAGTACGCCGCGGCGTCACGATTCAATCGCTGGCGCCGCGGATTACTGGATCGCCCGGTCAAGCCGGGCGATGACTGTGTTGAAAGAGCGTCAGCTTACTTCGCCTTCAGGAAATCCGCGACATCGAGCAGCATGAACTCGTCGTCGTCGGCCTTGTTGGGATCGCGGCTGGACGAGAACGGCAGATTGTTGTCGTTGCCGACGATGATGTGGGTTTCGTCGACACGATCGACGTTCTCGATGGTGAAGAACGGGAAGGTGTAGACGCCATCATTGAGCGGCTTCTTCGCCTTGTTGTCGGGATCTCTGATCTTCAGGAGGTCGATGTAGCCGATCTTGCGCACGGGCTTGCCGACATTGGCGTCGGTGAGCTCGATCTTGTAGACGCGCTTGAACTTGGCGACGTCGGGGAAGCAGTTCTCGCCGCGGGTGCCTTGCGGGCAGGCCTTGTCGGGCGTGCCTTCGCCGTTGTCGCGCTCGATGATCAGACCGCTCGCCGGGTCGATCATATTGAAGTCGCCGATGGCATTGCCGTTCTGCTCGAAGACATACTGCCAGTAGCGGCCAGTGAACTTTTCCGCGGCGACGTCGAATTCGAGGATGCGCGAGGCTTCCTTGCCGTCGACCTTCTCCCAGTCTTTCTTGTCGGCGTCCCACAGCGGCCCCTCGAGCAGGCCGTAGAGAAACTTGCCGTCTTTCGAGGAGGCGAAGCCCTCATAACCCTTGGAGCGCCGCAGGTTGACGTTGGTGTAGGTCGCGCCCGGCGCGCCCGGGGTCGCCACCGCCCAATGATCCGGCGAGCGCACCGGCTTGCCGTCGGCAACCGTCTCGAACAGCCCGAGGATCTTGCCGGTCTTGTCGGCCTTCAGGATGTAGGGGCCGAACTCGTCGCCGATCCAGAAGGTGTCGCCGATGATCTGAAAGCCTTCGGTGTCGAAGTCGGAGCCGGTGAGATAGCGCCTCTCGGTGTCTTCATGCACGATGCGGAACGGCACGCGTCTGTCGGGATCGTGCAGGAACACGGTCTCCAGCCGCTCGATCTTGCCACCGGCCCAATCCATCTTGTAGCGGTTGAGGTACAGCATCGAATCCGGCGAATTGGCGCGCGCGCCCATGCCGTTGTCGGTGATGACCCAGAAGGTGCCGTCGCCCATCGACTTGATGCCGGAATGGCCTTGCAGCGGCTGGCCCTTGAACGGCAGCGACAAGCCGGTCGCCCGCTCATAGGACTTGCCCATCACCGTGCCGAGCGCGTCGACGCGCTTTCCGGTGGTGTATTTGCCTGAGGTCTTGAGATCGGCGGGCGCGTCAGCCGGCGCGTCGATGAACGTGGCGGCCGGCATCACGACGTGGCCGGCGAGCTTGGCGGGGAATTCGCCTTCGCTCTGCGCGAGCGCGGAGCTCGCGGTGAGAATGATCGTTGCGACGGTGCCAAGAAAAGTAGCGCGCATGTGCGTCTCCTGTTAACGGAGGCCGTCTTATGCGGACCGCGCATTGCAGTTTTGTGAAGCCGAGCCAAACGCCGCGGCCGACGGTCATTTTTTTAGCGGTGTTGGAATCTCAAAGCTGACGGTCTTGCTGTCGATGACGTGGTGCGTCGGATCTGCCAGCTCCAACAGGACCTTGTGGGGTCCTGGCTTCAGTCCGACCACGATCACGGTCTCGCCACTGGCATCGACAAAATGCCACGGTGCATCGTCGACCGTGATATGGACGTGGCCGATGCGCGGCGATACGTCGAGCGCGCCCTTGCCGAACACCGGCACGACGCGGAGATTCTCCGTGGTGTACTGGATGAAGACGAGACCCTGCGCCAACTGGTCGGCGAGCGGCGGATCGACGATCAACCGCGCAGGCGCCTCGTTTTCGATCGCGACCAGTGGCGATGGGCCGCGCACGTCTCTGGCGGTTTGGGCGACGGCAGCTGCTGCGAACAAGGTGGAGGCCGCCAGAACGGCCATGCAGTCGAGAGCGGCATACATGTCCGTTTCCTTCCCGACTGATCAGGCGATCTTGCGGGAGAGGAAGTTGCGGATCAATGGGACCATTTCGTCGAACTTGTCCTCGAGCGCGAAATGGCCGGTATTGATGAGGTGAAATTCCACCTGGGGCAGGTCGCGTTTGTAGGGATGGGCGCCATCGGCCGGGAAGATGAAATCGTTCTTGCCCCAGACGATCAGGGTCGGCGGCTTGTGCTTGCGGAAGTACGCCTGCACTGCGGGATACAGCGGCAAATTGGTCCGATAATCGTAGAACAGGTCCATCTGGATTTCGCTGTTGCCGGGGCGGTCGAGCAGTGCCTGATCCTGCACCCAGTTGTCGGGTGAAATCCGGCTGACATCGGACATGCCGTCGGTGTACTGGAATTTCGTCGTTTCCAGCGTCACCAGCTTCATCAATGCCTGCCGGCTGGCATCGGATCCGTCGGCCCAGTATTGCTTGATTGGATTCCAGAACTCCTTCAGCCCTTCATCATAGGCGTTGCCGTTCTGCACGATCAGGCCGCTGATGCGCTCTGGATTCTTGAGCGCCAGGCGCCAGCCCACGGGAGCTCCGTAATCCATGACATACATCGCATAGCGGGTGACGCCGAGCTGGTCGAGCAGGCCGCCGACAAGCTCGCCGAAACGGTCGAACGTGTACTTGAATGTCGCGCGCGGTGGCATCTCGCTCTGGCCGTAGCCGGGATAGTCGGGAGCGATCACATGGTACCTGTCGGCCAGTGCCGGGATCAGGTTGCGGAACATGTGCGAGGAGGTCGGGAAGCCGTGCAGCAACAGCACGACCGGCGCGTCCTTTGGACCCGCCTCGCGATAGAAGATCTTGATCCCGTCGACGGTCTTGGTTCGGTGATAGGTGACCGGATAGGCACCGGCGGCGTGTTCGTCGCGCTCCGGCTTCGCGGATGCCGCCGTGGAAGCAACTGCGACAGCCGCTCCGGACAACCCAAGAACGAGACGGCGACGATCGAGGAGCGATGGCTTGGATGTGGTCTCTACGATTTTCATGTCAATGTCCTTTCAATACGATGAGTTCGTCGACGGCCGAGAGGGATTTTTCAAACGCCCTGATAGACCAGCCGGGTGAAGAAGCCGGGATCGATCACAAATTGCCCCCATATCGCGTCGAACGCCGCGGTCGGCTTCGCCGCAACGGTTTCATCCCGCGTTCGTCCCTCCTTCTTGAGGCGCGCGACGTTGTCGCGGATCCCGACGAGCATGTCGCGAAAGGCCTGGAATTCGATTTTGTTGCCCACCGGCTTGCCATGCCCGGCGATGACGATCGTGTCCTTGTCCATCGCCGCGAGATTGGCGTCGCATGCAGCGATCATCCCGTCGATGCTGCCACCGGTCGAATAGTCGATGAACGGATAGATGCCGTTCCAGAACATGTCGGCGACATGAATGATATTGGCTTCTGCGAAGGTGACGGAGATGTCGCTGTCGGTGTGTGCGGGCCCGTAATACTTCAGGCCGATCGAGGTTCCGTTGAGCTTAAGCTCGCGGCTGTCGGCAAAGACTTCGCTGGGGATTCCGCCCGCGCCGAGCGGAAGGAAATTGTAGTCCCAGTCCTCGACCCGCTGCACTTCGGCAAGGTGTTTGCGGGTGTTTTCCTGCGCAATGATCTTGGCGCCGGCTGCATGCAGCCATTCGTTGCCATCGGCATGATCGAAATGCCAGTGGGTGTTGACGAGATGGGTGACGGGATCGGCGCCGAGATCAGCCAGCGCTTTGGTGAGTTGTGGACGTGAGACGCGGATGCCCGCATCGATCAGGACTTTGCCGTCGGGCCCGGTCAGCACGGCAATGTTGCCGCCGGAGCCTTCCAGCACGGTGATGTTGTTTCGGAGCTTGTGCGTGACAATCGGCGATACCGCAGCACTGTCCTTGATCAGGCTGACGATGCCTCGCGCTTCTGCGTAGGCTTGCCTCGGGCTAAGCCATCCCGAAGCGGCGGACGCTGCGGCGCCGACGCAACACAGGCAGAAACCGCGTCGGGATAACGACGGGAGCTTTGGCGAACGCATGCAATTTTCGCTTTCTCGAGCGACAATCGACGCCGCCAATGATCGACCCCGCTGTCACGATGGAGCGTGGGGCCAATGCAGCAAGCAGTCTATCACGATAGCACGATCGACTGCGCTTGCGCTGAGCCGCGAGTTACTCCTTTACCGCGCCGGTCAGCGACGACACGTAGTAATCGACGAAGAGCGAGTAGAAGATCGCAACCGGCAGCGAGCCGAGCAGTGATCCCGCCATCAGCGCGCCCCACTGGTAGACGTCGCCGGTGACGAGCTCGGTCAGGATCGCGACCGGCACCGTCTTGTTGGCGCCGCTCTGGATGAAGGCGAGTGCGTAGATGAACTCGTTCCAGGACAGCGTGAAGGAGAAGATGCCGGCCGAGATCAGGCCGGGCACCGCCAGCGGTAGCGTGATCCGGCGCAGGATCTGGAGCCGTGTGGCGCCATCCACCAGCGCGCATTCCTCGAGTTCGTAGGGGATCGACTTGAAATAGCCGATCAGGAGCCAGGTGCAGAACGGCACCAGGAAGGTCGGATAGACCAGGATCAGGGCAAGCGGGCTGTCGAACAGGCCGAACTGCACGACCACGGTTGCGAGCGGAATGAACAGAATCGACGGCGGCACGAGATAGGCGAGATAAATGCCGAGGCCCACATAGGGGCTGCCGCGGAAGCGCAAGCGTTCGATCGCATAGGCGGCAAGCGTGCTCGCGATCAGCGACAGCGTGGTCGCGCCGATCGCGACCAGCATCGTCGTCCACAGCCAGCGCGGATAGGCGGTGTCGAACAACAGGTGCTTGATGTGGGCCAGCGTCGGCGAGGAGATCCAGAACGGGTTGTGCTCCCGGTAGTTCATCAGCTCGGCGTTCGGCTTGAACGACGTGATCGCCATCCAGTAGAACGGAAACAGCAGGATCAGCACGAAGCAGCCGAGCGGCAGATAGATCATCATCAGTCGCCGCAGCCCGGAATCCCAGGCCATGGTGTCCGGCACAGCCTTCGCGTCGGCGACGGCCGGTTGCGCCACTGTATCAGTCATTGCTCTCTCCTTGCTGCCATTTGCGGCGCGCCAGGCCGAAATAAGAGAACAGCGTCGCGAACACCAGGAACGGGATCATCGACACCGCGATCGCCGCGCCCTCGCCGAGCTCGCCGCCGGCAATGCCGCGCTGGAAGGCAAGCGTGGCGAGCAGATGGGTCGAGTTGCCGGGGCCGCCACGGGTAATGGCGTAGACCAGCTGGAAGTCGGTGAAGGTGAAGATGATCGAGAAGGTCATGACGATGGCGAGGATCGGCATCATCATCGGGAAGGTGATGTAGCGGAAGCGCTGCCAGGCGCTGGCGCCATCCAGCATCGCCGCCTCGTAGAGCGAGGGCGAAATGGTCTGCAGGCCCGCCAGCAGCGAGATCGCAACGAAGGGAATGCCGCGCCAGATGTTGGCGGCGATTAGCGAGAAGCGCGCCGGCCAGGGCGAGCCGAGGAAGTCGATATTGCTCGTGCGCCAATGCAGCACATCGACCAGAAGGTAGGAGATGATCGAGAATTGCGGATCGTAGATCCACCAGAACGCCAGCGCCGAGAGCACCGTCGGCACGATCCAGGGCATCAGGATGATCGCACGCAACAGGCTCTTGAACGGAAAATGGTTGTTGAGCAGCAGCGCGAGCCAGAAGCCCAGCGCGAACTTCCCGAAGGTCGCGATCCCCGTGTAGACCACGCTGTAGAACACCGCGTTCCACCACAGGGAATCGGTGAGCAGATACTGGAAATTCTCGAAGCCCACGAAGACGCCTTTTCTGCCGATCGTGGTGTCGGTGAAGGCGAGCCAAATGCCGAGGCCGAGCGGATAGGTCAGGAACACCGTAAGGAGCCCGATCGCGGGTGCGAGGCACATCACGATCAGGAAGGGCTTGTAGTCGAACAGGCGCACCAGCCAGGAGGGCTGCCGTCGTGCGAGTACGGGGGAGGAGAGGGTGGTCACGGACATCGGTCAGGCGTCCTGTTTTAGGCTGTCACCACATCCGTCATTGCGAGCGAAGCGAAGCAATCCAGTCTGTCTCCGCAGTTACAGTCTGGATTGCTTCGTCGCTTCGCTCCTCGCAATGACGGTCGCTTTATCGTCCAGCGTTACTTCTGCCGCCGGAAGTACCGCTTGCAGCGCTGCTCGGCTTCCGCGGCCGCGGCTTCCGGCGTGGCAGCGCCGGTCGCGACGGACGCGAACATCTGAATCAGCACGTAGTCGGCGCTCACGGCACCGGTCGCAGTCGAGATCGGGCCCGCGTAACCGTCGTAATAAGTGCTGTTCATCGTGTCCTTGAACAGCTTCACCTTCGGGTCCTGCGACCACACGGCCGCTTCGGCATAGGCCGCGAGCGGCTGGGACCAGTAACCGGAGTTGGCGTTGAGCCAAGGCTCGTATTGGTCCTTTTCCAGCATGTATTGCAGGAAGGCCTTTGCGGCGTTGGGATACTGGCTGTGCTTGAACACCATGGCGTTCAGCGTCAGGCCCGCCATCGGCGACACCTTGGCCAAGCCCTTCGGCAGCAACTGATGCTCGCTGTCGTCGGCGATCGCCTTGGTCGCCGGATCGTTCTTCAGCGAAAAATAGAGCGAGACGCCGTTGGCGGTCAGCGCGATCTCCTGTGCGGCGTAGGCGCGATTGTTGCTGACGTCATTCCAGGACGTCGTGCCGGCGATGAAGGTCGGGTAGAGCTGCTTGACCCAGTTCAGCGCGGCGATCGTCTCCTTGCTGTTGATGATGACGTTGCCCTCTTCGTCCAGCAGGGCCGCGTTGTGCGACCATAGCGCCCAGCTTGCGAATCCGTTGCCGTCCCCCTTGGCATTGCCGAGGGCGAAGCCCGCCGGCTTGCCGGCCTTCTGGAGCTTCTGGCACAGGTCGAGGATTCCGGCATGGTCTTCCGGCACCTTGTCGAAGCCGACCGATTGCAGGATCGACTTGCGATAGATCACGGGACCCGCGGTGGCTCCGAACGGCAGCCCGATCCAAATGGGGCTCTTGTTCTTCTTGCCGTAGCGCTGCGCCAGCGGCAGCCAGCCGCCGTACCGTTTGCCGAGGTAGTCGGCCACATCGGTCAGCTCGATCAGCTTGTCGACGTAAATGTGCGGTGCGTCGGAGAAGCCGATGATGATGTCGGGACCGGCGCCGGAATTCGAGGTCACCGCGGTTTGCTGGTTGATGTCCTCCCAGCCGACGAAATCGACCTTGACCTCGACGCCGGTCTCCTTGGTGAATTTCGCCGCATTGGCGCGGAACACATCCTCGTCGGCCTGGACGAAACGTACCGGTCGCAGCATGCGCAGGGATGCGCCTTTCTCGATCGGCAGTTTCGGTGCGGGGACGTCCGCGGCCTTGATCGTGGATTGGGCATTCGCCGGAGCACCGGTTGCCGCGATTGTCGCAGCGGACAGGCCCAGCGCCAAGGCATCACGACGTGTGATGTCGTTCCTCATCGGTTCCTCCCTATGTTTTTCCCTTCCCGGCGTTGATCGCCGGTGAAGGGTCTTTCCGGTTGCCGGCGCGCCTTCGCGGCCGCCCGCCTAGCTGTTCGGGCCGCGGTCCATGCTGACAGGTTGCCAGCGGCGGAGCGCGGTGTCTTGCAGCACCGACGGATTGACGCAGCTTACCGGCCACATGCCCTGAAGCACCAGTGACAATTCGTAGCCCACCCGGCGCTTGCGCGCCTCGTCGAACCGTGCCGAGGCGGAGGCGACGTGGGCGGTCAGGGTCACATTCTCCATGCCGAGGATGGGGTTGTTGTGCGAGGGCGGCTCCTTCTCCAGCACGTCGAGGGCGGCATGGGCAATCCAGCCCTCCTGAAGCGCCTTGATCAAGCCTTCCTCGTCCACGGTGGCGCCGCGGCCCGTGTTGATGAAGACCGAGCCCTTCTTCATCTGCCGGAAGTGCTTCTCGGTGAGCATGTGATGCACCTCGGGTCGGGCGGGCGCGTGCATCGAGACGAAGTCGGATTGCGACAACACCTCGTTCAGCGTCGCCGGAATCACGCCGTGGTCGGACATCAGCGTTTCCTGGATGAAGGGATCGTAGGCCATCATCCGCAGGCCGAAGGGAGCTGCGCGCTTCGCAACTGCACGCGCGACGCGGCCGAACGAGATGAAGCCGAGCGTCTGGCCCATCAGCCGTGGAATCTTCGACAACGCCGGCCGGCCCTCGGCCCAGCGGCCGCTGCGCACCATCCGGTCCTGCTCGACCACCCGCCGGAAGCCCGCGAGCAGCAGCATCATGGCGTGGTCGGCGACCTCCTCGATGAAGGTGTCGGGGATGTTGGTGACGGGAATGCCGCGCGCGGTCGCGGCCTTGATGTCGACGCTATCGACGCCGACCGAGCCGAGCGTAATGACCTTGCAGGTCTCCAGCGCGTCGATGATGGTCCTGGTGATCGGGATACCCTTGGCGTAGATGGCGTCCGCTGTCTTCGCGGCGGCGATGAACCCGGCCTCGTCGGCCGGCGCCTCGACGATCTCGGCGTCGATCGGATCGAGCGCCTCACGCTCGTAGGAATAATCGCTGCTCGCGACCGTGAAGCTCGCGCCCTTCGGCGTCACCACCCTGTATTTCGGCATTTCCTGCTCCCGATTTGGTTTCTTGTTGTGACCCGGACTTTGCGCGAGTCTTTGCGTCTTTTACGCGAAATCGGGGCGGTTGCGTACAATCGGCGGTTGCCGTGGCGGCGATTGTGCGACGGCCCCGACGTTTCCTCCGTGCCTTTACGGGGCGCTCCGTAACAGGTTGCTAAGGGGTCGCCACTAAAAGTTGTTTCAATTGCGATCGATTCGCTCGTGCGTCCTTGTCCTTTTGTTGCCGGAGCCATCCCGTGAAATTGAGCAATCTGAAGATCGCCCCCAAGCTCGGCATTCTCGTCGGCGTCACCTTGTTCGGCCTGTGCATCTCCGGATTTCTCGCAGGCTATCTGATGAAGCGCGAGATGGTGAATGCACGCGTCGAGCAGACTAAGGCCATCGTCGAGGTTGCCCGCAACATGGCCCTCGCTCTCAAGAAACGAGTCGATGCCGGCGAGATGACGAAGGACGCGGCGATGGCCGAGTTTCGTCTGCTCGGCAACGCGATGACCTACGACAAGGGCGCGGGCTACCTCTTCGGCACTTCGTATGACGGCATCACGCAGCTTGCGCCCGACCCCAAGCAGGTCGGCCTGAACCGCATGAGCAATCTGACCAACGGTCGCAATCTTTCCAAGGAATGGATGGATGGCGTCAAGGCCAACGGCGAACTGCTGCTCTTCTACGAGTTCATGAAGCCGGGCCAGGAAACGCCGATCCGCAAGATCGGCTATGCGGTGGCGGTACCCGGCTTCGACATGTATCTCGGCACCGGCGGCTATCTCGACGATATCGACGCCAAGATGGTCCCGATCTACTGGCTGCTCGGGCTTGCCATGCTCGGCATCGTGGTCGTCGCGGGCAGCGTCGCTTGGGGGCTTGGCCGCAGCATCAGCCGTCCCTTGGCGCTGCTCGGCGCCCGCATGAAGGATCTCGCCGAGGGCAAGCTCGAGGGCGACATTCCCGGCGTCGGCCGCGGCGACGAGGTCGGCGCAATGGCGTCGACCGTCCAGATCTTCAAGGACAACGCACTGCGCATTCGCGACCTCGAGAAAACCGAAGCCGATGCCAAGGATCGTGTCGCGGCGGAACGTCGCAGCGCGATGGAGGGTATCGCCAGCGATTTCGAACGCAGCGTCAACGGCATCGTCCGCTCCGTCTCCTCGGCCGCGACGGGCATGCAAGCCACTGCGCAATCGATGACCGCGACCGCCAGCGACGCCTCTTCGCGTGCGGCGACCGTCGGCGCGGCCTCGCAGAGAGCGTCGGGCAATGTCGGCACGGTCGCCGCGGCTGCCGAAGAGCTGTCGAGCTCGGTTGCGGAAATCTCGCGCCAGGTCACCCGCTCGACCGAAGTGGCGAGCCGCGCCGTCAACGACGCCGAGCGCACCAATGCCACGGTGCAGGAACTCTCCACCGGCGCCGAGAAGATCGGCGAGGTGGTCAAGCTGATCCACTCGATCGCGGCGCAGACCAATCTGCTCGCCCTCAACGCCACCATCGAGGCGGCGCGTGCCGGTGAGTCCGGCCGCGGCTTCGCCGTCGTCGCTTCCGAGGTCAAGGCCCTCGCCAACCAGACCGCCAAGGCGACCGAGGAAATCTCCGCCCAGGTCGCGGCGATGCAGACTTCGACCAGCGATGCGGTCGCCGCCATCGGCGGCATCACCCAGACCATCGCCGAGATGAGCGAGATCACCGCGGGCATTTCCGCGTCGATCGAGCAGCAGGGCGAGGCGACCCGCGAAATCGCCCGCAACATCCAGTCGGTCGCGGCCGGATCGAACGAGATCAACGCCAATATCGGCAGCGTCACCTCGGCCGCGGAAGCGACCGGCACGGCGGCAAGCGACGTGCTCACCAACGCCCGCGAGCTCGACAGCCAGTCGGGCGCGCTGCGCAGCGCAGTCGACGGCTTCCTCGCCAAGGTGCGCGCGGCGTAAGGCTTGCACTGAATTCGTAGGGTGGGCAAAGACGCGAGGCGTCGTGCCCACCTTTTCTTTTTGAGTTCGCGGTAACTTCTCGGTGGGCACGCTTCGCTTTGCCCACCCTACGAGACCGCCCTACTGCTTCTCGATTCCCGCCTCGCGGATCAGCTTCTCCCACAACACGAGCTGTTCGTTCACGAACGTGCCGAGCTGTTCCGGCGTGCCTGAAAACGCGTCCATGCCGAGGGTGGCGAGCTGGGCCTTGATCTCCGGCTTCTCGACGATCTTCCGGATCTCGGCGTTGAGTCGCGTCACGATCTCCTTGGGCATGCCGGCGGGGCCGAAATAGCCCTGCCACGACGAGATGTCGAAGTCCGGCACGCCGGCCTCCTGCATCGAGGGCAGGTTCGGCACCAGCGACGAGCGGTCCTTTGTCGTGACGGCGAGGGCGCGTAGCGCGTTGCCCTGGACATGCGGCAGGCCGGTCAGGATGTCCACGAACATCATCGAGACGCGGCCGCCCATGACGTCGTTGAGCGCCGGCGGCGAGCTCTTGTAGGGCACGTGCAGGAGGTCGAGCCCGGCATTGTGCGCAAAGGTCGCGCCCGACACGATCGCCGAGGACGAGCCCGAGGCGTAGCTCAGCTTGCCCGGATTGGCCTTGCCGTAGGCGATGAGCTCGCCGACCGTCTTGGCCGGCACCTCCGGGTGGATCACTAGCATGAAGGGCAGGTCGCCGGTGCGCGCGATCGGGGTGAAGTCCTTGACCGGATCGTAGGTCAGGCTTTTGAGCAGATAGGGATTGGCCGAATGCGTGGTGTTGGTGGTCACCAGCAGCGTGTAGCCGTCCGGCGCGGCGCGCGCGACATAGGTGGCGGCGATCATGCCGTTGGCGCCCGCCTTGTTCTCGATGACGATGCCGACGCCGAGCGCCTGCGACAAATGCTGCGAGATCAGCCGCGTCGTGGTGTCGGTGCCGCTGCCGGCCGCGAACGGCAGCACCAGCGTGATGTTGCGGCTCGGATAATTGTCGGCCTGCGCAGCGGATGCGCCAGCGAGACAAAGGGCGGCCGTGCCGATGGCACGCAGGTTTCGGATCAACGCTGAAAGCATGTCTGGTCGTTCCCTCTTTTTTCGTTGGCGGGGAACCTAGCGTCTCCTC
Source organism: Bradyrhizobium sp. JR4.3 (assembly GCF_040547695.1). Taxonomy (NCBI): domain Bacteria; kingdom Pseudomonadati; phylum Pseudomonadota; class Alphaproteobacteria; order Hyphomicrobiales; family Nitrobacteraceae; genus Bradyrhizobium; species Bradyrhizobium sp. JR4.3. Next base: position 52,136 of record NZ_JBEPQF010000004.1, read on the forward strand.
GTCGAAATCGGAAGGCGCGAGTTTGTCGCCTCGTCTCGCGGTGCGGAATTACTTCACCGCAGACCCTTGGCGCGAGGCGATCACGACGCCGGCGAGCACCAGCAGGTAGCCGATCAGGTGGAACGGCTGGATCTTTTCGCCGAGCAGCAGGATCGCCATCGCCGAACCGAACACCGGCACCAGATGGAAGAACGGCGCGGCGCGGTTCGGGCCGATCAGCGCCACGCCCCGGTTGAAGAACAGATAGGCCAGCGTCGAGGGAAAAATCAGGATGTAGCCCAGCGTCGCCAGCGTCACCCCGTCGAGTTGCAGAACGCGGCCGCTCCAGGCTTCCCAGATCGCGGTCGGCAGCAGCATCGTCGCGCCGCAGCAGGTGGTGAAGGAGAGAAATGAGAGTTGGTGGATCTTCGGTCGCCGCGGGATGAAGGCAGAGTAGATCCCGAACGCCACCAGCGAGGAGGCGAACATGATGTCGCCCCTGTTGAAGCTGATACTCGCGAGCGCGGCGAGATCGCCGCGCAGGATGATGATCAGCACGCCGAGAAGCGAGATCCCGATGCCGGCGAGCTGCGCACCGGTCAGCCGCACGCCGAACAGCACCAGCGACCACAGCGCCACGAACAGCGGTCCGGCCGACTGGATCAGCAGCGCGTTCAGCGCCTCCGTGTACTGCATCGCCCAGTACGAGATCGCGTTGTTGAAGGCAAAGCCCACCAGCGACAGGAACAGCATCAGCGGCAGGCTCTTGCGCAAGTTCGGCCAGTCGCCCTTCAGATGCGGCCAGGCGAACGGCAGCAGGATCAGGAACACGCCGAACCAGCGGATCGTGGTCACCGTCAGCGGCGGCACATGCGCACCGACGTGGCGCGCGAGCACGATGTTGCCGGCCCAGAACAGCGAGCTCAGGCTGAGCAGCAGATAAGGCTGGTTGTTGAGCCAGCTGGCCGGATTGGAGGCGGGTGGCGCGGGCGAAGCGATCGTCATTGGCGTTCGACGCGAGCTTGCGCCGGATTTAAGTCGTGACACAAGTCACGCGGCCGCAATGCTACAATGCAGGCATGACCAGAGGAGGCGGCATTGGCGGTTAATATGTTGAACATCGACGGCCTGGATCGGCTCGATCGGCATGCACCGGTGGTGATGTTGAACCTGATGCGCTTCCACGCACGCTCGGGCGACGGCGACGGTTCCGGCTGGGACGCCTATTTGCGCTACAGTGCGGTCACAGTGCCGATGATCAAGGCGCGCGGCGGCACGCTGCTCTGGACCGGCGACGCCAAGGCGGTCGCGCTCGGCCCGCAGCAGGGCAACGACTGGGATTTCGCGGCGCTGGTCTATTATCCCACGGTTGCGGCTTTCATCGACATGATGACGTCGGAGGCCTACGAGACCGAGGCCGATCCGCACCGCGTCAACGCCTGCGCCGAGCACGTCATCATTGCGACCAGCGAAGCGTACAGCAAGTTCAAGGTGAAGTAGCCTTGGCTGCCGCGCGGCACGGCGCTTTCCTTCTCCTACGACGGAGAAGGAGGACCTATGCCGCCTGCTTCCGTGACGCCACGAACACGCCGGCCAGCACCAGCGCGAAGCCGATGAAATGGAACGCCTGGGGGTGCTCGCCCAGAAACACCATTGCCATGATCGAGCCGAACACCGGCACGACATGGAAGAAGGGCGCGGCGCGGTTGGCGCCGATCAGCCGGACTCCGCGATTGAAGCAGAGATAGGCGAGCGTCGAGGGGAACACCGCGACATAGAACAGGGTCAGGAGGTTCGGCCCGTCGAGCTTCATCATGGGGCGCGCGGACAGCTCCCAGATCTCCAGCGGAATGAGACAGGCAGCACCGCAGCCGAACGTGAAGGCGAGGAACGACAGGCCGTGCATCGGCGGCCGCTTCAAGGTCAGCACCGAATAGAGCGCGAAGATGATCAGCGCGACGACGAAGATGAGGTCGCCCTTGTTGAAATCGATATTCGACAGCGTGGTGAAATCGCCATGCAGCAGGATGATCAGCACGCCGCACATCGACAGCAGCACGCCGAAGGCCTGCGCCGCGGTGAGCCTGATACCGAGGATGGCGAGCGACCACAGCGCCACGACCAGCGGCGCGGCTGACTGAAGTAGCAGCGTGTTGAGCGCCTGCGTATGCTCCAGCGCCCAATATTGCAGCGTGTTGAAGGCGCCGATGCCGGTGATCGAGAGCGTGACCATCAGGCCGAGCTTGCCGCGGATCGCGGGCCAGTCCTGCGCAAGGTGTTTCCAGGCGAACGGCAGCACCAGCAGGAAGGCGAAGAACCAGCGCAGGAACGACAGCGTCACCGGCGGGATGTGACCGGCGGCGAGCCGCCCGACGATGGCATTGCCGGCCCAGCACAGCGCGGTGATGCTGAGCAGAAGATAAGGCTGGTTGGCGATCCAGTTGTGGCCGGACGTGGCGGCGCCGGTGGCGGACATCGTGATTGTTGTGGCTCCGCGTCATGCGCCGAGCCTCCGGCCCGGTGGCACCCGGGCCAGTTCAAACCCGGCCCGTTCAAAGACACGGAAATCCGGCCGATATCAATGGCGCGAGGCGCATCGCGTCCATGCACGGCGGCGGCCGGAACCCGCTCAACGCTTCAGTCCGGCACGGATCGCAAACGGCTTCAACAGTTCGGCGCAGGCGAGATAGACGACCACCAGAAGCGCGATGCCGGCCATCATGAGCGGTGGCGGCGCAACAAAGCCGAACCAGGCGCCGACCGGCGTGAAAGGCACCACCATTGCGACCAGCAAGGCGACCAGCGATGAGACGGACAGCACCGGATCGGGCCAGCTGCGCCACGGTCGGCCGTTGGTGCGAATGATGAAGATCACGAGGATCTGCGTCGCCATGGACTCGATGAACCAGGCGGTGCGGAATTCGTCCGGCGACGCCTGAAACAGCATGATCAGGGCGCCGAAGGTGAGGAAGTCGAAGACCGAGGACAGCGGCCCCATGATCGCGGCGAAACGCACCAGCCGCGTCATGCTCCAGACCTGCGGCTGCGCGGTGGCCGCGCGCGAGACCTGGTCGAAGGGAATGCCGAGCTCGGAGAGATCGTAGAGCAGGTTGTTGAGCAGAATCTGCGTCGGCAGCATCGGCAGGAACGGCAGCGCCATCGAGGCGATCGCCATCGACAGCATGTTGCCGAAATTCGAGCTCGCGCCCATCCGGACATATTTCATGATGTTGGCGAAGGTGCGCCGGCCCTCTTCGACGCCGTCGGCGACGACTTCGAGATCCGAGGCGAGCAGGATGATGTCGGCGGCGGCCTGCGCCACGCCGGTCGCGCCTTCGACCGACAGGCCGATATCGGCGGCCTTCAGCGCCGGAGCGTCGTTGATGCCGTCGCCCAGGAAGCCGACCACAGCGCCGCCGGCCTGAAGGGCCTTCACGACGCGCGACTTCTGATCGGGCGCAAGCCGGCCGTAGGCGTCGGTCGATTGAACCTGGACCGCCAGTGCTTCGTCGCTGAGCTCGGCGATGTCGGCTCCCGATAGGACGCGATCGGCGTTCAGCCCGACCAGGCCGGCGAGCCGCTTCACCACCACCGGATCGTCGCCCGACAGGATCTTCAGCGTGATGCCGGTTGCCGCGAGCCGCGCGATCGCGGCCGCGGCCGTCGGCTTCGGCGGATCGGCGAAGGCGCAAAACCCTTCGAAGACGAGATCGGTCTCGTCTTCGGTCTCGACCTCGCGCGTTGCGCCGGTCCACGGGCGCGAGGCGATCGCGATGCTGCGGAGCCCTTCGCTCGCGAGCTCGTGCACGCGGGCGATCGCGCGGGTCCGGGCGCCGTCAACCATCACGCACAGCTCGAGCACCGCCTCAGGCGCGCCCTTGACGATGAGCAGCGCGCCTTCTGGACCGGTCGCGAGCACGGATCCCAGCCGCCGTGAAAAGTCGAACGCCTGCCTGCCGGCGAGGGTCCAGCCCTGTGCGGCATTCGACTGGCCGGCAACCAGCGCCGCGTCGAGCGAGCCGCGATCGCCGCCGAGTTTCGCGGCGATGGCGCCGAGCCGCGCGGCGCGGGCATCGTCCTTGCCGGCGGCATCGAGGCTCTTGGCCAGCGTGATCTCGGCCGAGGTCAGCGTGCCCGTCTTGTCCGTGCACAAGACGGTCATGGCGCCAAGATCGTGGATCGCGGCGAGGCGCTTGACGATCACCTTGCGGCCGGCCATGCGCAGCGCGCCGCGCGACAGCGTCACCGTGGTGATCATCGGCAGCAGTTCCGGCGTCAGCCCGACCGCGAGCGCGACGGCAAACAGCAACGAGTCCATCACGGGGCGGCCGAACACCACGCGGACGCTGAGCACGACCAGCACCAACGCCAGTGTGGCGCGCGCGATCACGAGGCCGAATTCGCGCAAGTCGCGTTCGAACGGCGAAGGCGTCTGGGCCTCGGCAAGCGCGGAGGCCGCCGCTCCGAACACTGTGTCGCGTCCGGTCCTGACGACGAGCGCGATCGCCTCGCCGGTTTGCGCGACGGCGCCGCGAAACAGTGCATTCGACGTGTCGTCCGGGTCGGTGATGGCACCGGCGCGCTTCTGTACCGGATAGGGTTCGCCGGTGAGCGCCGCTTCGCCCGCGGTGAAGGCTGTGCACTCCAGGATGAGCGCGTCCGCGGGAATGATGTCGCCTGAACGGACGCGCAGGATGTCGCCCGGCACCAGCCGATCGACGTCGATCTCGCGGAAGTCGTTGTCACGTCTGACTTCGGCCTTGAGCGCAACCGATCGGCGGAGCACTTCCGCGGCCTGCAACGCGTGGCCTTCCTGAACAGTGTCGAGCCCGATCGAGAGCGCGAGTATCAGGACAATGATGAGCCCGCCGATATCGTCGCCGGTGAGCATCGAGACGATGCCGGCAACCAGCAGAATCAGAGACAGCGGCTCCAGCAGCCGGCGCATGATCGCGCGCGCCGCCCCCTCGACGCGTGGCCGCGCGTCGCTGTTCGGCCCAAAGCGATCGAGGCGCTCGGAGGCGTCCGCGGCGGTCAGGCCGGTGAGGCCGCAGCCCAGTCGCTTGCATAATTGATCGGGTGAAAGATGCCAGAAGCGGTCGTCGGCGTGCGCTGGACTGTCCGACAAGCAAGGCCCCCGATTCGAATTGTCTCGTCAGGCAAATGCCTCGAAATTCGGTGTAACCTGTTGACCTACCGCAATTTGGATGGCCGCGAGCGCCTGGCTTCGTTGGCATCTGCCGACTGAAACGACGTGCTGCACGGCATTGACCTCGAGCTCGACCATTGCTGCGACCGCATCATCGAAGTGGTCGACGGCCGCATCCGGGCCTAACGTCGTAGAGCCCGTCCGACAAAGCGGATTTTTAGGGGATATCAAGGGCTTGGATAGCGCATTGGGCCCCGAAAAAGCTCCGTTCTTGCTTGCTTACAGAGGCTGCATCCTTTATCCGGTTGGCTGCCTCGCGTTCGAGCGGCCCCGGCCGTGATTGGGCTGGGCGCATCTAACAGATTGCATAGGGATTACCCGCGAATGGCCAATGTTGTCGTCGTCGGCGCCCAGTGGGGCGACGAAGGAAAGGGCAAGATCGTCGACTGGTTGTCGGAGCAGGCGGACATCGTCGTCCGTTTCCAGGGCGGCCATAACGCCGGCCACACGCTGGTGATCAACGGCAAGACCTACAAGCTGGCGCTGCTGCCCTCGGGGGTGCTGCGCGAGCAGAAGCTGTCGGTGATCGGCAATGGCGTCGTTTTCGATCCCGCCGCCTTCCTCGACGAGGTCACCAAGCTGCGGTCGCAGGGTGTCGCGGTCAGCCCGGACAATCTTCGGGTCGCCGAGAATGTCACCCTGATCCTGCCGCTCCATCGCGAACTCGACGCGCATCGCGAATCCGCCAATGCGGCGACCGCGATCGGCACCACCCGCCGCGGCATCGGCCCGGCCTACGAGGACAAGGTCGGCCGCCGTGCCATCCGCCTGATGGACCTCGCGGATCTCGACACGCTGCCGCACAAGATCGACCGGCTGCTGGCGCATCACAACGCATTGCGCCGCGGCCTCGGCCTGCCGGAGTTCGACGGCAAGGAGATCCTGAATGAATTGACCGCGCTGGCACCTCAGCTGCTGCCTTATGCCGAGACCGTGTGGCGTCTGCTCGACATCGAACGGCGCGCCGGCAAGCGCATGCTGTTCGAGGGCGCGCAAGGCGCGCTGCTCGACGTCGATCACGGCACCTACCCTTACGTCACCTCGTCCAACACGGTGGCGGCGCAGGCCGCGACCGGCTCGGGACTCGGCCCCGCCGCGGTCGGCTATGTGCTCGGCCTCTGCAAGGCCTATACGACCCGCGTCGGCCAGGGCCCGTTCCCGACCGAGCAGGACAACGAGACCGGCCGCAAGATCGGCGAGCGCGGCCGCGAGTTCGGCACCAATACCGGGCGCCCGCGCCGCTGCGGCTGGTTCGATGCGGTTCTGGTCCGCCAGGCGGTCCGGACCTGCGGCATCAACGGTCTGGCGCTGACCAAGCTCGACATCCTCGACGGCTTCGACACGATCGAGGTCTGCACCGGCTACAAGCTGGACGGCAAGGAGATCGATCATTTCCCGGCGGGTGAGGGGGCCCAGGCCCGGGTCGAGCCGATCTACGAGACCATCGAGGGCTGGAAGGAGCCGACCGCCAATGCGCGGTCCTGGGCCCAGCTGCCGGCCCAGGCGATCAAATATGTCCGCCGGATCGAGGAATTGGTGGGGTGCCCGGTCGCACTGCTTTCCACGAGCCCTGAACGCGAGGATACTATCCTGGTACAAAATCCGTTTGAGGCTTAACGATCTCTTACCGGGACGCGCGTATAATTGAGTAGAAATGGCTGATTACTATCCGCTGATCGCCCGCGCTATTGCCGCCCTGGACCCCAACGCTCCCGGCGAGAGCCGTCGCGCGCTCTACGAGCGGGCGCGCACGGCGCTGATCGCGCAGCTCCGCAGCGTGCAGCCGCCGCTCTCCGAATCCGAGATCACCCGTGAGCGGCTCTCGCTGGAAGAGGCCGTCCGCAAGGTCGAATCGGAGGCTGCCCAGCGTGCCCGCGAGGCCTCGCGCCCCGGTGGCGGCACCCGCAGCAGCGGCAGCGGCGACGCCTTCCGCCGCGCCAGCACCCGCGCCACCGAGGGCAACTCGCCCGCGCCCCAAACCGCTGCCCCGCCGCGTACCCGTCCGGCTCCGCCGCCGCCGCGCGCCGACCGGCCCTCGTTCAACGTTGATGACCAGGGCGACGCCCCGCGTGCGCCGCGGGCTCCGCGTTTCGATGCGCCGCGGCCGCAGGGTCCGTCGGCGCCGCCGTCGATGCCGGAGCCTCCGCCGGCCGGACGTGATCGCGCCGGTGGGCGCCGTCCGCCCGACATGGGACCTCCGCCGCCGCTGCCACCGGCACCGGGCGTGCGCGGCTTCCGCGACATCACGGCCGACGCCAACGATCTCGGCGGCGCCGCCGCGCAGGCCAACCGCGCGGCGCGCCGGACCTACGCCAACGTGCCCTCGCCCTCGCCGGAATTCGATCGGCTCGAGCCGAGCCTGGAAAATCGCGCCGCCGGAGCGGACGCGCCGTATTCCTACGACGAATCGATCGAGGAAGCTGAGCGCTACGCGCCGCAGTCGCAGCCGCAGCGTCCGCACATCCCCGTTCTCGACCGCGAACCGAAGAAGAAGCGCGCCCGCACCGGCTCCGTGTTTCCGTTCAAGAGCGCGATCGCCGTCGGCATCGTGCTGATCCTGGTCGGTGCCGGCATCCTGTGGGGCAAGCAACTGGTCCAGACCGCGACCAACCTGTTGAAGTCTTCGCCGACGCAAGTGGTGGAGGCGCCCAAGGATTCGTCTCAGCCGCAGAGCAAGCCCAAGATCCCGGATCGCGTCGGCCAGCCCTCGGCCAGCGACCAGCCGGTCGCGCCGGTGGCGCAGAAGGTCGTGCTCTACGACGAGGATCCATCCGATCCGAAGGGCAAGCAATATGTCGGCTCGGTGGTGTGGCGGCTCGAGCCGATCAAGGCGTCGGGCAACCAGAAGGCCGACGTCGCCGTGCGCGCCGACATCGAGATCCCCGACCGCAAGTTCAAGATGACGATGTCGTTCCGCCGCAACACCGACTCCTCCCTGCCGGCGAGCCACACCGCGGAGCTGACCTTCGTGCTGCCGGCGGACTTTTCGGGCGGCGGCGTCGCCAACGTGCCGGGCATCCTGATGAAGTCGAACGAGCAGGCACGCGGCACGCCGCTCGCAGGCCTCGCGGTCAAGGTCACCGACGGCTTCTTCCTGGTCGGCCTCTCCAACGTCGACGCCGACCGCAGCCGCAACGTCCAGCTCCTGAAGGAGCGCTCCTGGTTCGACGTGCCCCTGGTCTACGCCAACCAGCGCCGCGCCATCATCGCCATCGAGAAGGGCGCTCCCGGCGAGCGCGCCTTCAACGACGCCTTCGCGCAGTGGGGCGACTAGATCTCTACTCCGTGAGACCTCGGCCTGCATGGTTCGAGACGCCCGCCTCGGCGGGCTCCTCACCATGAGGGTTTGATATCTCGCCGCGAAACGAGACCTCATCCTGAGGGCCCGCCCCTTGGGCGGGCGTCTCGAAGGATGGCCGCAGGTACGCTCTCTCTCTATTGCGCCGTGGCTTCCCGCTTGCGCGATGTCGCGGCGGCGTGCTCGCGGTCCATCACGGCGCGACAGCCGGGGCTGACCTGCGACCTGTTCCGCACCATGCAGGCGGTGATCCTGGGGATGTCGGGGATCTCACTGGAGCACAGCCGCATCGCATCGCCCGAGCACATCTGCTGCGCTTCGGACGAGAACGCGAAGCCCGGCGAGGTCGGGATTGCGATGGTGGTGGCGAGGGCGAAGAGAGTTGTGATCGTCTGATTGCGTGTCATGCAGAATGCGTCCCCGAGTTCCGTGGGCTTGAGCCACTTGATTTTTGGGGCGCCGCACGCGGCTTGACCTGCCGCATGTCTCAGCCATCACGCCGGGACCTCAATCCCGCATGTGGTTGCTCGATCTCTCGTGATGTTCGAATCGAAAAGTGCTGCGCCGCCCGAATCAAGTATGCGCCATTGTCGCGCGGCCGCAATGCCAAGCGAAAAGGAATTCGCAATTGTTGCGCGCACGTCACGCACAATGCGACTCGCGTGCGATCAGATCAACCGATCGGAGGATGCGCTCGCTGGTTCCGCATCGCTTGCGCTAAGCGCTGCGTGCTCCTCGACCGCCGTAACGCCCTTTGCCGTGAGCTCGAACAGATCGCCGTCTTTCATCACGTAACCGTCGGCGATCAGCTCGCCTATCTTGCCGTGCCGGTCGTCGGCAAAGGCGATGGATTGGCTGATGTCCCTCAGGATCGAGAGCTGTTCGTCGCGCAACATGGCTTCACTCTCCGTTCGCCGGGGATGGTTCCGGTCCTCACATGCCGTGGCTCTGAAAGACCTTGCTGCAAGACCGCGACAGTTTGGCTCGGTTGGCTTGCAGGCAATTCTGCACCGCACCGTCGTTGCCGAGGTCCTTGCGGCAGAAGCGCGAGGCGTCCCGCGAACAGGCTTGCTGCTCCTGCGGCGAACCCATATGGCCTTGTGCGAGAGCGGGCGCGTTCGACAGGCCGCTCACGGCCGTCAGCGCGATCGTCGCCAGGAAGAACAGTTTGCGGGACATCGGCGGCTCCAAATCTGACAGGTGAGTTTCAGGTCCTGTCTGAACTCGTCGCTATGCGGCTTGTTCCCAGGGCAGAGCCCGCGCCGCCGCTATTCAAGGTTCCTGCGGCGCTGCTATAACGGGGCGAAGGATGAGGGTGCCTGATGAAACGCTATCTCGTGTTTGCGCTGGTTGGCCCGTTCGTGGGCGGGTTCCTGCTGCTGCTGACGACGACCTATCAGTCCGGCTATTGGACCCAGACCAGTCTCGCTGAGGTCGGCAAGCTGTTCGCGGTGTTCTTCAAATCCCTGCAATACAGCTATCTGTTCGGCTTCCTGCCCTCGCTGATGATCGGGGCGGTCGACGACATCCTGGTCCACATCCGGCGGATCGGCCCGGTGCTGCGGATGCTGCTGGTCGGCGTGTTCGCCTTCATCCTGGCCTCGTTGACCTATAGCTCGCGCGGGCCGGACTCGGGCGCGGTGCAGTTCATCCTGTACGGCCTCGTCGGGTTCGTGCCGGCGGTGATTTCATCCTGGCTCGTGCACAGATATGTCGCGGAGCCGCAGCCGGCGGCGGCACCGACTTGAGGGCGCGACCTTCGATCACGCCGCAGCAACCTCCGCCGTGCTGGTGCGTTCCCTACAGGCCATGACCATGTCCGATGACGATATTCTTGCCCCGCGTCGATCCCATTCGGGAAGCCGCCCGGGTGCGGCCTCTTCGGGCAGCGAGGGGCGTGGGCCGATCATCGATCAGGACGGTCGTGAGATCCGGCCCGAAACACTGGAGCAGGGCTTTCGCGAGTTTCGCTTCGAGTTCGGCAAGGACAGTCCCTTCGCCGGCAACCCGTTCGGCAATCTGACGCGCGAGCAGCGGATCGCGCGGATCGAGGCGATCGCAAAGCTGCTCGACGTGGCCTTCGTGCTGCCCGGAACCAATATCCGCTATGGCATCGACGGCTTGATCGGACTGATCCCCGTCGTCGGTGACATCATCACCACCGCGATCTCGCTCTGGCTGGTGCGAGAGGCGAGGGCGCTCGGGGCGCCCTGGTACATCACCGCGCGCATGCTCGGCAATGTCGCCCTCGACGGCGTCGTCGGCATCGTCCCGTTCGCGGGCGACGCCTTTGACGTCATGTTCCGGGCCAACATGCGCAACGTGCGCCTGCTGCGCCGCTGGCTCGACAAGCAGCCGCGCATCTGACACTCCCGAAAATGCAAAAAGCGCGGCGGCCTTTCGGCCACCGCGCTTTCAGCGCACATCGGAGGTGCTTTACGAAAATTTACGCCGCGTCGGCGGCGTCGGTGCTGGCTTCCACCGGCTTGCGGTGACGGGGCAGCGGGAAGGCTTCGCTCTCATAGAGCGAGCGGATGCCGTTCTGGTCGAAGCGCGCTTCCTCGACCTGAAGATAGGCGCCGTTCAGCGAGTCCGTCGGCAACTGCTCCATCGCGAACTGCACGGCTTCGGCCGCGGTGCCGAACCGGCGATAGGTGAAGCCTGCACGCTTCTTCTTGCGGATCGCAGCGGGGAAGAGTTCGGCGGAAGTGTTGAAGTTGAACGGACGCAGTGGACGCATGGTCAAAGACCTCGTGATCTCTCTGGGGCTTTAAGCGCGTGGGGTTGGGACGGGCAGAGGCCACCATTGAGTGGGCGCCGCACATGTCATTTTCGTCCTCTAATATAGCCTGTTTTGACAAAATTGCGACCCCCGCGATGCGAGATGATGAATCGGCGCATGGCAGCTCCGCAACTCGGGAAATTGCAATAATATCAGCAGCTTGGATGGCTTATAGCTTGCCAAGGAGCAGCAGCACGAGCAGTACCACCAGGACGAGGCCGCCGATCCCCATGCCGGAATGACCCATTCCGTAGCCGTAGCCACCGATGCGGCCCGACAAGCCGCCGACGAGATAAATGATCACCAGGATGATCAGGATGGTCCCAAGCGTCATGGCATCCTCCCTGGCGGCCGCCGCAACGCCATGGCCGGCCGCACCACCAGGGAAGAAAAGCACATCGCGCCGCCGGGTTCCATGGCGGAACTTGGCGGCGCGCAAGGTTTATTTAGGCTCGAGCTTCAGCGCTGCGGAATTGATGCAGTAACGCAAGCCGGTCGGCCCCGGGCCGTCGGGGAAGACATGGCCGAGATGGCCGCTGCACTTGGCGCACAGCACCTCGGTGCGGACCATGCCGTGGCTGACGTCCCGCTCCTCGTCGATATGGCCCTCGGCGGCGGGCTGGGTGAAGCTCGGCCAGCCGCAGCCGGAATCGAACTTCGCGTCGGACTCGAACAGCACATTGCCGCAGCCGGCGCAGGTATAGGTACCGGCGCGGTGGTCGTGCTCATATTCGCCGGAGAAGGGACGCTCGGTCGCCTTCTCGCGCAGCACCGCGTATTGCATCGGCGACAACTCGTTGCGCCATTGCTGTTCGCTTTTGATGACCTTGTCGTCCGTGGTTTTCGTCTTGGTGTCGGGCATGGGTCTCCCGTTTTTTCGGTGAACTTGTTTTCGCTGATCTTGCGATCAGTTGGTGGCCTTGCTGGCGCTCACCAGCGTCGGCTTCTCGATATAGTTATCCGCGAACAGCTTTTTCAGGTTCTCGACCTTCGGAAGGTCGTTGTAGGCGATATAGGGCTGGTTCGGGTGCAGGGTCAGATAATCCTGGTGGTAGGCCTCCGCCGGATAGAACGCCTCCAGCGCGCCGACCTTGGTCGCGATCGGCTTGCTGAAGACTTTGGCGCCGTTGAGCTGGGCGATATAGGCTTCGGCCACCTTCTTCTGCTCGTCGGAAGTGGTGAAGATCGCCGAGCGATATTGCGTCCCGCTGTCGGGGCCCTGCCGGTTGAGCTGGGTCGGGTCGTGCGCCACCGAGAAGTAAATCTGTAGGATCTTGCCGTAGGAGATCTTCTTCGGGTCGTATCTGATCTCGACGGATTCCGCGTGGCCGGTCCGGCCACTCGATACGGTCTGGTAGTCGGCTGTCGCCTTGGTGCCGCCGGCGTAGCCGGAGACCGCGTTGACGACGCCCGCGGTGTGCTGGAACACGCCCTGCACGCCCCAGAAGCAGCCGCCGGCGATCACGGCGGTCTGGATCCCGCTTGCGGGCGTCGCGTCAACGGCGGGAGCGGGGATCACGACCGCATCCTCTGCGGCTCGGGTCGGCGCGGCAAAGGCCAGCGTCAGGGCGGTGGTTGCGGCGAGCAGGGACAGGACGGCAGGTCGGCGCATGGCGATCCTCTTTCCGAAGGTCTGACAGTCTAGGGCGGTTGGGGCCGGGCGAACAGCCTGCCCGGCATTTTCGGACATTCGAGATACGGGCGGACCGGGCGATTGTTACGGCCGGACGGACACGAGTCTGTGAAACGCGCCGCCTGGAGCAGCCCGGCTTGGCGAGGACCGGAACTCCGCGCTAGATGAACCGGCGCAATCGGTGATCGACCTAAAGAATGATGGCTGGAGCTGACCTGACAACATGCTGCGCGTCGCATCCCTGACCCTCATCGTCGTTCTCGCCATCCTGCCCGGCTGGAACTCGATCGCGGCGGCCGCACCGCAACCCGGCGACGACCTTGCCATTTGCCGCGACCGCCAGGCGGATGCGCAGGCGAGGGCGCAGGCCTGCGACAATTTGCTCAACGCCGACCGTGTCACCGGCAAGGACAAGGGCATCGCGCTCTCCGTGCGCGGCAACACGCTGATCAACAAGCGCGACTACGGCCACGCGATCGAGACCTTGTCCATGGCCGTCGATCTCGATCCTGACAACGTCGTCACGCTCAATTTGCGCGGCCTCGCCTATGAGCGGACGGGCCAGGACGACCATGCGATGGCGGACTACAACCTCGCGCTCCAGAAGCGCCCGACCTACGGTGTCCCCTACAACAACCGCGGCATCATCCAGTTGCGCCGGGGTGCGCTGCAAAGCGCGCTCGACGATTTCAACCTGTCGATCAAATACGCGCCCAAGTTCCTGCTCGGCTACACCAACCGCGCCCGCGTGCGCACGCTGATGCAGGATTTTGACGGCGCAATTGCTGATTTCGCGGAGGCCGAGAAGATCGAACCGGCCGCGCAGCAGATCACCGGCAACCGCTGCATCACCTACGGCATGATGGGCAAGTTCGACCAGGCCTTCGCCGACTGCAACGGCCTGATCGAGAAGCAGCCGAAGAACACGTACGCGATTAACAATCGCGCCGACGTCAACATGCTGAAAGGCGATCTCGACGCCGCGCTGAAGGACTACAACATTGCGATCCAGATCAACCCGAACAATGTGCGCGCACATTCGGGTCGCGGCCAGATCTACGAGCGCAAGAAGGATCTCGCCCAGGCCCGTGCCGACTATCGTGCGGCGGCCTATTCGCTGACGAAGTTCGACGAGCTCGACGTCGCGCGCGCCCGCGCCATCGCGCAGGAGGGATTGGCTGCGCTGACACCGCAGCCGTCGGCCGGATCCGCGGGGCGCCGTGTGGCACTTGTGATCGGCAACGGCGCCTACAAGAACGTCCACGCCTTGCCCAATCCGCCACGCGACTCGAAAATGATCGCAGCCGCGCTGCGCGATGTCGGCTTCCAGACCGTGATATCCGTCAGCGACCTCACGCGCGACAAGTTCTTCGAAGCGTTGCAGACGTTTGCGGCCGAAGCGGAGAAGGCGGATTGGGCGGTGGTCTATTACGCCGGCCACGGTTTCGAGATCGGCGGCGTCAATTATCTCGTTCCCGTCGATGCCAAGCTTGCCGCCGACAGGGACGCCGAGACCCAGGCGGTTGCGCTGGAGCAGGTGATCGCGGCGGTGGGCGCTGCGCGAAAAGTGCGTCTGGTCATGCTGGATGCCTGCCGCGACAATCCGTTCGCGCCGACCATGCAGCGCGCGCTGTCGCTCAAGCTGGTGGACAAGGGCTTTTCCAACATCGAGCCCGGCGCCGGCTTCATGGTGGTCTACGCCGCCAAGCACGGCGAGACCGCGATGGACGGCGACGGCGGCGCCGACAGCCCGTTCGCCACCGCGCTCGCCCGCGAAATCAAGGTGCCGCGCGTCGAGATCCGAAAACTGTTCGACATCGTCCGCGACGACGTCTGGCTTGTGACCAAGCATGAGCAGCAGCCGTTTTCATACGGCTCGCCGCCGGGAAGAGAGGATTTTTATTTTGTTGTGGGGAAGTGAGGTTTCGTAGGGTGGGTTAGCCCTGCAGATGCGCAAAGCGCATCTGCAGGGCGTAACCCACCACTGTTGCGATCCGAGGAGACAGAAGAGGTGGGTTACGCCTTCGGCTAACCCACCCTACGGGCCTCACACCACAATGCTCAGCCGCTTCGCCGCCCGCGTAATCCCCGTGTACAGCCACCTCGCCCGGCTCTCCTGAAACGCAAAGCTCTCGTCGAACAGCACGACGTCGTCCCATTGCGAGCCCTGCGACTTGTGCACGGTCAGCACGTAGCCGTAGTCGAACTCGTCATAGGGCTTGCGCTGCTCCCAGGCGATCGCCTCGACGCCGCCCTCGAAGCAATCAGCGCGCACCGAGACCTTGGTCACCTTGTGGCCGAGATCCTCGTCCGGCGACAGTCTCATGCTGAGAATGCGGGATTTCGAGCGCGAGGTGTTGCGCGACTTCACGCGCCACAGCCCGCCGTTGAACAGGCCCTTCTTGCGGTTGTTGCGCAGGCAGACCAGCTTGTCGCCGGCGACGGGGAAAACGTCTTCGATGTTCTGGCGCTGGCGCACCCGCATATTGTACGCGCGCCGCGTGTTGTTGCGGCCGACCAGGACCTGGTCGGCGGCCATGACGCGATCAGGATCGAGCTCCTTGCGCGACACCACCTCGCTTTCGCCGTAGCGGCCGATGTCGAGCTCGCGGCCCTCGCGGACGTCCATCGACATCCGCACGATCGGGTCGTCCTGGGCCTGACGGTGCACCTCGGTCAGCATTGCGTCCGGCTCGGTGTTGGTGAAGAAGCCGCCGCCCTGGATCGGGGGCAGCTGCGCGGGATCGCCCAGCACCAGCAGCGGGCAGTCGAACGACATCAGGTCGCGGCCCAGTTCGGCATCGACCATCGAGCATTCGTCGATCACGATCAGCTTGGCCTTGGAGGCCGGGGCGTCGTCCCACAGCTCGAAGCTCGGCTGCTCCTCGCCGGATTCGCGGGTGCGATAGATCAGCGAATGGATGGTGGAGGCTTCGTCGCACCCCTTGTTGCGCATGACCAGCGCCGCCTTGCCGGTGAAGGCGGCGAACTTCACCTCGCCATCAACGCCGTCGGCGATGTGCCGCGCCAGCGTGGTCTTGCCGGTGCCGGCATAGCCGAACAGGCGGAACACCGGCGGCGTGCCGTTACGGCCTGGTTTGGCCTTGAGCCAGTCGCCAACGGCCTTGAGCGCGGCATCCTGATGCGGGGTGAATGTGGCCATGTCTGTCTTGAGGAGGGGGCGAAACGGAGCGATTCGCCAGTCCCAAAACTAACCATTCGCACCGCCGGTTCAAGCGCGGGGCCATCGCAATTCGAGGCCGTTCTCCGCGGCCCATCCTTCGAGACGCCCGCCGTTGGCGGGCCCTCAGGATGAGGGCGGAGTGCGCGGCGGCAATTTCGAAGGGCAAAGATGCCGCTGAGCCTCATCCTGAGGAGACCGCAAAGCGGTCGTCTCGAAGGACGAGGCGCTCGCTCAGGCCTCGTCCCTACTGCCAGCCGGGAACGCCGCGCATGTCGGGCAGATGGTGAGCGATGCCCTTGTGGCAGTCGATGCAGGTCTTTTCCTTGGTGAACAGGAAGCGCTGATGGGCGACCGAGGCCCGCGGCGACTGCTTGGTGATGTCCATGGAATCGGCGCTGTGGCAGTTGCGGCATTCCAGCGAATCGTTGGATTTGAAGCGCGCCCATTCATGCGCCGCCAGCTCGAGCCGGTGATCCTGGAATTTCTCGCGGGTATCGATCGTGCCGAAGATCTTGCCCCAGACCTCCTTGGAGGCTTGCATCTTGCGGGCGATCTTGTCGGTCCAGTTGTGCGGCACGTGGCAATCCGGACAGGTCGCCCGCACGCCGGAGCGGTTGGCGAAGTGGATGGTCGACTTCAGCTCGGCATAGACGTTGTCCTTCATCTCGTGGCAGCCGGTGCAGAATTTTTCGGTGTTGGTCAATTCCAGTGCGGTGTTGAAGCCGCCCCAGAAGATCACGCCGGCCATGAAGCCCGCCAGCACCAGCACACCAAGCCCGAACACCGAGCTCGGACGGATCAGCACCTGCCAGAGCTCGCGCGCAAAGTCCAAGCTTCGTGCGACGAAACCGCCCTTGGCCTTCATTCCCTCGTCGGGCTCATCAGTGGTCGTCGTCATCGGCGGCCACCGGGGCTTGTGCGCGACAGCAGCGTGTCGATGTCGGTGAAGTCGTTGCTGACGGGCGGCGTCGCCGTGTTCTGCGGCACATGGCATTCCGTGCAGAAGAAGCGGCGCGGCGAGATCGAAGCCAGGAACTGGCCGTCGCGATCCATGAAGTGGGTGATCGAGACCATCGGCGCCTGCGATTCCGCGATGCGCGCCCGCGCATGGCAGGACAGGCACTTGTTGCCGTTGAGATCGACCTGATAGCCATCGATCGCATGCGGGATCACCGGCGGCTGCTCCGGATAGTTGCGCACCTCCCTTTCGGAGGTGTTGCGGTTCGGCAGCATCGGCGGCGCCGGCCCTTCGTCGTTGAGCGGGGTCGGGCCGCGCAAGCCTGACGTCACCGTCTGCGCGGTCAGCGAACTCGTGCCAGCCGCGATCGCGACTGCGAGCAGCGCTACTCCAAATCGTTTCATCATGACACGTTCACCCGCTCGATGCGCACGGCGCACTTCTTGTAATCGGTTTGCAGCGAGATCGGATCGGTCGCGTCCAGCGTCACCTTGTTGATCAGCTTGGATTCGTCGAACCACGGCACGAAGACGAGGCCACGCGGCGGCCGGTCGCGGCCGCGCGTCTCGACGCGGACGCGGATGAAGCCGCGGCGGGAGACCACCTTCACCTCGTCGCCGCGGCGGATCTTCGCCTCCTGCGCGTCGTCAGGATGCATGAAGCACACGGCCTCGGGGAAGGCCTTGTAGAGCTCGGGCACCCGGCGCGTCATGGTGCCGGAATGCCAATGCTCGAGCACGCGACCGGTCGACAGCCAGAACGGATATTCGTTGTCGGGGGATTCGGCCGCCGGCTCGTAAGGAAGTGCGAAGATGCGCGCCTTGCCGTCCGGATAGCCGTAGAACTGCACGTCCGTGCCCTGCTTGACGTAGGGATCGCTGCCTTCGCGGAAACGCCATTTGGTTTCTTGGCCGTTGACGACGGGCCAGCGCAGGCCGCGCTCGCGGTGATAGGCGTCGAACGGCGCGAGGTCATGACCGTGGCCGCGGCCGAAGGTGGCGTATTCCTCGAACAGGCCCTTGTGGACGTAAAAACCGAACGCCTTGGACTCGTCGTTGAGGTAGCCTTGCTCAATGTCGGAGACCGGAAACTTGTCGACCTGGCCGTTCTTGTAGAGCACGTCGAACAGCGTCTTGCCGCGCACGTCCGGCTTCTTGGCGATCAGCTCCTCCGGCCACACTTCCTCGATCTTGAAGCGTTTGGAGAATTCCATGAGCTGCCACAGATCGGACTTCGACTCGCCCGGGGCAGCGACGAGCTGATGCCAGAACTGCGTACGCCGCTCGGCATTGCCGTAGGCGCCTTCCTTCTCCACCCACATCGCGGTCGGCAGGATCAAATCGGCGGCGAGCGCAGTCACCGACGGATAGGCGTCCGAGACCACGATGAAATTGTCGGGATTGCGGAAGCCCGGATAGGTCTCCTCGTTGGCGTTGGGACCAGCCTGCAAATTGTTGTTGACCTGCACCCAATAGGCGTTGATCAGGCCGTCCTTCAGCATCCGGCTTTGCAATACGGCGTGGGCGCCGGGCTTGTCGGGTATGGTACCCTCGGGCAGCAGCCAGATGTGCTCGGCCTTGGTGCGGTGCTCCTTGTTGGTCACGACCATGTCGGCCGGCAGGCGGTGCGAGAAGGTGCCGACCTCGCGCGCGGTGCCGCAGGCCGAGGGCTGGCCGGTCAGCGAGAACGGGCTGTTGCCGGGCGAGGAGATCTTCCCGGTCAGAAGATGGATGTTGTAGACGAGATTGTTGCACCAGACGCCGCGGGTGTGCTGGTTGAAGCCCATGGTCCAGAACGAGACCACCTTGGTCTTGGGATCTGCATAGAGCTCGGCCAGCGCCTCCAGCCGGTTGAGCGGCACGCCCGACATCTCCGCCGCCTTCTCCAGCGTGTACTCGGAGACGAACTTGACGTACTCGTCGTAGCTCATCTCGGTGGAATCGTTGGCCTTCGCCGCGCCCGTCGCCTTCTTCTGCAGCGGATGCTCGGGCCTCAAACCATAACCGATGTCGGTCTGGCCGCGCCTGAAGATGGTATGCGCGGCAACGAAGTCCTTGTTGACCCGGCCGGTCTTGATGATGTGGTTGGCGATGGCGTTCAGCAGATAGAGATCGGTCTGCGGCTTGAACACCATGCCGATGTCGGCGAGATCGAACGAGCGGTGCTCGAAGGTCGAGAGTACGGCGACCTGGACATGCGGCGCGGAGAGCCGGCGGTCGGCGAGGCGCGTCCACAGGATCGGATGCATCTCCGCCATGTTCGAGCCCCACAGCACGAAGGCATCTGTGGCCTCGATGTCGTCATAGCAGCCGGCCGGCTCGTCGATGCCGAAGGTGCGCATCATGCCGGCCACGGCGGAAGCCATGCAGTGGCGCGCATTGGGATCGATGTTGTTGGTGCGGAAGCCGGCCTTGAACAGTTTTGAGGCCGCATAGCCTTCCCAGATCGTCCACTGGCCGGAGCCGAACATGGCGACGCCGTTCGGCCCGCGCTTCTTGATCGCCTCCTTCCACTTCACCTCCATGATGTCGAAGGCTTCGGTCCAGGAGATGGGCGTGAACTCGCCGTTCTTGTCGTATTTGCCCGCCGTCTTGCGCAGCATCGGCTGCGTCAGGCGATCGTGGCCGTACATGATCTTGGAGAGGAAGTAGCCCTTGACGCAGTTGAGGCCGCGATTGACCTCGGCCTTGATGTCGCCGTGGGTGGCGACGACGCGATTGTTCTTGGTCGCGACCATCACCGAGCAGCCGGTACCGCAGAAACGGCACGCGGCCTTGTCCCATTTCAGTTCGGCGACGTCGCGCTCGGCGACGAGGTTCGCGGCGAGCGCCGGTGCCGGCATGCCCGCAGCGGCGGCCGCGATGGCGGCGGCCTCGAGCTTCAGCATCTGGCGGCGGTCGAGCTTTGGCGATGTCATGACGACTCTCCCGGCCTTAAGCCGTTTCGATGGCGTGAAAGACCAGCGCCGCCGAATAGACGTCGGGCAGCGACTGGATGGTGTTGAGCAGCGTGCCGAGGCTGCCGGCATCAGGCGCTTCGGTCACGACGATGAGCTTGCCGCGCGCATCGCGGCCGTGAATCTCGCAGCCCGGAAGGGCGGTGATCGCGGCTTCCAGCTGGTCCAGGCGCTCGGGGCGCGCCTGCACGATGATGCTGGCGATCTCGCACCCGGGCGGCGAGATGACGCGCTCGGTGCTGAGCACCCGGCCGGTAATCAATGCGCGGCGGTTGAGTTTGGATTCGGCCATGATGCCTGTCTTTCGCTTCGAGGAGATCAATGCGGGGAGGGCGGCGGGCCGGGAGGGCCGGCAAACATCTGGTAGATCCAGACGCCGAGCCCGTACGAGCCCACCGTTCCGACCGCGAGGACGGGCATCACGATCGCGGTCAGGAACAGGAAAGCGAAAATCTCCATGCGCTTACGGCGCACGCGCGAAGTCGCGTCGTCTGGGGCCGACATATTCGGTCTCGTTTGGAATGTGGGGATTGGGACGGCATCCGGGCCGTTGCCTTGCCGCACTTTAGAAGCAGCAGGACCACTGACGCCTTGATCTGGATCAATCCGTCGAGTTGCGATGATGGCTGCCGCCAGACCACAAGTGCAAGTTTGGGTTGTACCCGTGCAAAGGCGATGCGACAGTTTGGCATCGAACGGGGAACCGAGTTGTGACCGCGACAGGGCTGACGGCGATCGATCTCGGACTTCGCGGCGCGGCGAGCGGCGTGTTCCTGTTGATCGTTCTCGTGGCGTTGCTGCGTCGTGCGACCGGCCAACAGGCTTTGCTGGGCATTGCGATGTGCGCAGGCGGCATATTCTATGCGATCGCGACGGCGCCCAGCCTGCCCAAAACGGCTTGGTGGTGGACGTTGCCGATCCTGTCCGCGCAGCCTGCGGTCTTCTGGCTGTGGGCGCGCGCGGCGTTCGACGACGATTTCGTGCTGAGGCGTTGGCACGGCGCCCTGTGGCTGAGCATCGTGGCTTTCGGATTTGCGATCACGCTGGCCTGGGCGAACTGGCCCGCTTTGGCCGGCGCAGGCGGGCGAGTCCTGGCTCTGGCCACCCTGGTGCTGGCCCTCGCTGCCGCGGTTCAGACGGTCAAGACCTGGCGCGCCGATCTGGTTGCGCGGCGACGCCGACTGCGGCTCGCGATGCTTGCGATCAATGTCGTGCTCATCGCGACCGTCGCGGTCGCCGGCTTCGCCGCAATTCCCGTCGCGGTTCCCGGTGCGCCCGGCAGTCTCCCGACCGCGCTCGGGCTGTTCGTGGTGGCCATGCTTGCCGGCATCGGCCTGTTCAGCGCGCCGGCGATGGCCGTCAATGACGCCACGGCCGCGATCGCATCCGGCGAGGCGGGGAAGCTAGCCCAGGTCGCCGATCGCGCCACCGCGGGGCGGGTTGTTGTCGACCCGATCCTGCTCCGGCGTCTCGACCATCTGATGACCGTGGAGCGAACCTATCGGCAGGAGGGTCTTGCCATCGGCGCGCTCGCGGCGCGGCTCGACGTTCCCGAGCATCGGCTGCGCCAAGCGATCAATGAAGGACTGGGCTATCGCAACTTCAATGCTTTCCTCAACCGCTACCGTATCGAGGACGCCAGGCTGGCGCTGTCCGACGCGACGCAACGCGAGGTCCCGGTGCTGACCATCGCGATGGATGCAGGCTTCCAGTCGATCGGACCTTTCAACCGGGCCTTCAAGGCCGAGACCGGCGTAACTCCGACCGAATTCCGGCGCGACAGCGCTGAACTCAGCCAGCCGCGCCGCGAAATCGGCTAGCCGATTTTTGGATCAGGCGAGAAGGCCCTGTGCCGATTGGCTAAACCGTCCAGCATAAATTCCCATCCAGCCGGAACGAGCCTATTCATGTCCCACTTGATCGCCGCCGCCCCTGTATCGGAGAGGCTCCATGCTCTCGACGCAGTCAGGGGTGGCGCCCTGCTGCTCGGCATCGTCCTGCACGCGACATTGTCGTTTGTGCCGGCCTCGCCCCGGTTCTGGATTATCCAGGACACCCATCCAAGCGTCGCTCTGGGCCTGCTGTCCTTTACCATCCACGTCTTCCGGATGACGACCTTCTTTCTGATGGCGGGCTTCTTTGCCCGCATGAGCGTTCAGCGCCGGGGGAGTTGGGGCTTCGTCAGGGACAGGCTGCAGCGGATCGGCCTGCCGTTGGTGATCGGCTGGCCGCTCGTGTTCATGCCGATAGTTCTGATCGTGATCTGGGCATCTCACTTTCCAAATGGCGGTCCGATCCACCCCACGTCCGGCTGGCTGCCGGCACTGCCCAAGTTTCCCCTGACCCATCTCTGGTTTCTGTATGTGCTGCTGGAGCTCTATGTCGCGACGCTCCTGCTGCGCGGCGCAATTGTCCGGCTTGATATATCAGGTACGCTACGCACAGTGTTTGACCGGGTCTTCGCGCGGATCATGCGAAATCCGCTGGCTCCCCTGGTTCTGGCAATCCCGATCGGCATCGCCTTCTGCCTCGACCCACGATGGATCAACGTGATGGGCGTGAGGACGCCGGATCAATCGCTCGTTACCAACGCGCAGGCCTGGGTCGGCTTCGGCACCGCATTCGGCGTCGGCTGGCTCCTGCATCGGCAGGTCGATCTGCTGCGGCTCATCGAGCGACGCTGGCTGACGTATGTCCTGCTCGCGCTCTTCCTGATCCTGGTCAGCTTCGCGTTGTCAGGCGTGATGCTGTCGTCGCCTGCCGCGCCGAAACTGCGGGTCAGCTTCGCCACGCTGAGGCTGATCTCCGCCATCCTCTACGCACCGGCGATTTGGGTTTCCACATTCGCGGTCCTCGGCCTCGCCCTCCGCTTCATGTCCGGCTTCAGTCCGACGTGGCGCTACCTCGCCGATACATCCTACTGGCTCTATCTGATCCACCTGCCGATCGTGATGGCGCTGCAGGTCGCGCTGTCGCAGCTCGACTGGCCCGGGCTGACCAAGTGCGGCGTTATTCTCATCATCGCGCTTCTTCCGATGCTGGCGAGCTATCATCTGCTGGTCCGCTTCACCTTCATCGGTGTGGTCCTGAATGGCCGCCGCGGCGAAAAGCGCCTTCTCCCGCAAGGCGGAATTGCGACTGCATAGACAGCGCCGCCCCACCCATTAAGATGCCCGCAACAAAAATATAAGCGGCAAGAAATCTCAAGAAAACTTGGGAGAGGCGTCATGAAGTTCGGCATCTTCTATGAGCTGCAACTGCCACGGCCCTGGGTGGCCGGTGACGAGCTCAGCCTCTACCAGAACGCGCTCTCGCAGATGGAACTCGCAGACCAGCTCGGCTACGACCACGCCTGGGTCGTCGAGCATCATTTTCTCGAAGAATACTCGCACTCGCCCTCGCCGGAATCGTTTCTCGCAGCCGCGAGCCAGCGCACCAAGAACATCCGGCTCGGCCACGGCATCCTCCAGCTCACCACCAACCACCCTGCACGTGTCGCCGAGCGCGTCGCGGTGCTCGATCTGCTCTCCAACGGCCGCTGCGAGTTCGGCATGGGCGAGAGCGCCTCCATCACCGAGCTCACGCCGTTCGGCCGCGACATGGAGACCAAGAAAGAGGTGTTCGAGGAGGCCGTCGCCGCCATCTTCCCGATGTTCAAGGACGCAGGAAGCGAGCATCACGGCAAATATTTCGACATCCCCTTGCGCAACGTCGTGCCGAAGCCGGTGCAGAAGCCGCATCCGCCATTGTGGATGGCGTGCTCGCAGCTGCCGACCATCGAGCGCGCCGGGCGCCACGGCTTTGGCGCGCTCGGCTTCCAGTTCGTCAGCGCGGATGCCGCGCATGCCTGGGTGCACGCCTATTACAACGCCATGACCAAACGTCTCGCCAAGCTCGCCGACTACGAGATCAACCCGAACATGGCGCTGGTGTCGTTCTTCATGTGCGCGAAGACGGACGAGGAGGCCCGCGCCCGCGCCGACGGCGCCACCTTCTTCCAGTTCGCATTGCGCTTCTACGGTGCCTCGCAGAATCGCCAGCGTCCCGCGCCCTACACCATCAACATGTGGGACGAGTACAACAAGTGGAAGCGCGACAATCCGGAGGCGCAGGAGGCCGCGCTGCGCGGCGGCCTGATCGGCTCGCCCGAGACGATCCGCAGGAAGCTGAAGCGCTTCCAGGGCTCGCACATCGACCAGGTCATTTTGCTCAACCAAGCGGGCAAGAACAGCCACGAGCACATCTGCGAATCGCTGGAGCTGTTCGGCCGCGAGGTGATGCCGGAATTCCAGAACGATCCGGCGCAGGCGGCCTGGAAGCAGGGCGTGATGAGCGGCGAGATCAAGCTGGAGGAAATCGACACGGAGGCCTTCACCGACCGCTACGGCAAGCTCGCGGTCAGCGTCGCGCCGGCGAAGGCGGCGGCGGGGTAGAGGCGTCTTCCAGCCTACCGTCTTTGCTGCTAGGCTTCGGCAAAACGCGGCCGGGAGAGAACGATGCGGGCCCACGGGACAGGCTCAGGTTTGGCAGCTGGCGACATCACCCCCGCGGTGCTCGCCATCGGTCGCCCGGATTTCCCTGATATCCTGATCGATACACTGCGCCGGCAGGCCGGGGTCGGTCACTGCATGGTGTTCGCGTTGAGCCGCGCGGGCGCCGCACACTGCCTGCTCGATGCCGGCAACATCCCCATCGGCGGCGATCTCGGTGCGGCCTATGCCGGGCAGTTCCACCAATCCGATCCCAACCGGGATGCGCTGTTCGAAGGCGAGGGTCGCGCGCCGCTCGTGCTGCCCGCCTTCGCGCCGCGCATGTACGGCGCCCGCTACCGAAAAATCTTCTTTGCCGATTCCGGCATCGTCGACAAATGCGCGACCGCGATCTGGACCGGCGACACCTGCTTCTATGTCAATTTCTACCGCATCACCGCCCAGGGCCGCTTCAGCGACGCCCAGCGTGCACGGCTGGAGGCCATCGCACCGGCGATCGGTGCCAGCGTCGCACGCCATTTCCAGCAGGCCGCGACCGCGCCGCTCGACCAGAACCTCGCCGCGCTGTTCGCGACGCGCGCGCCGCTTGCAGCACTGACGCCGCGCGAGCAGGAGGTCTGCCGCCACATCCTGCTCGGCTTCAGCTCAGAGGCGATCTCGCAAAAGCTCGGCATCGGCCTGCATTCGACCCTGACCTATCGCAAGCGCGCTTATGGGAAGCTCGGCATCTCCGCGCAGAACGAATTGTTTGGAATCGTGCTGCGCCTGCTCGCCGGTCCACGCGGCCTGAACTAAGGGGTACTCCAGGCCCGCGAGTCCCTGCTTCCGAGAGCAAGGCGGACACGCTGCCGCCCTCCGGGACTGTCGCTCTGTGACCCATTGTAGGCGATATAACCAGAGTCAGGTTTCAGTCTCCTTCAATCCAAATCCCCGCTTCACTCAGGGCGTTGAGAACGCGTTCAACGTCTTTGGGATCAAGTGTGCTGCTGTCACACAGCTGATTTAGTTCATCGAAGGTAATCTTGCCGTTCCGTTCGCCGATTTCGATGGCACGTCGAATGATTCCGCCACGCTCATGTTCTCTCCGCTTCAGCAGCCTCTACTATACGGGAAGAGGGACGGGTCTGGTCCATAAGCGAACATCGAAGCTTCGTCCTGCACGGCTGCTGCCGGGATAGGGCCGGATCTCCGGCCCGGTGCCAAACCCGATGCGGACATCGCCTCCGCGATCGATAAAGTTGGAACCAAATCGTAAAACCCGCCGAAGCGGAGCTCCTGTATTAGCTTTGAGATCTGCTAGCTCGATCGGAAGAGATGTCGACCACCATGTCTCGCGGCTCCCCAGCGACAGGACCTTCGCTCATCGATAGAATCGGGCTGTGGATGTCGAAAAGCCGCGTTGTCGACGGCCTCTGGATCGGATCTTTATCGGATGATCCCGAGCGAGCCCTGCAACGCGTCGAAGCCGCGCTGCGGCTGATCGAACGGTTTGCTCCACTTCACTACCGGCGCATCAAGAAGAGTCTTTTTCGAATCTGGGTGCAATTGGTTCCGCACGGCGCCGGATGCTATCAGCATTCAATAAACGCCTGCCTGCTCGACGCGCGTGTCGTCGATTCTGAAAGCACGACGGTCGAGTGGATCGCGTCCGCCATCGTACACGAGGCGACCCACGCAAGGCTCGAGAACTGGGGCATCCACTACTATGAAGCCGTCCGCCCCCGGATCGAGCGGATCTGCGCCAGAAGAGAGTTGGATTTTGCTCGGCGTCTGTCGGGCGTCGACGCGTTGCGAGAAGAGATCGCTTGGAGACTTGATTGGAGCCGTGAGGGGAGCACGCATTACACCGACCAGAATATGAGCCAGAGCATGGATCAGGGAATTGCGCAGACACTCCGTCATCTGGGAACGCCAGAATGGCTCATAACCCTCATGTTCAGGGTGAGAGATCTACGCGTTGGATTCCGCCGGTTCACGCGACGCATAGCGGGTGCTTTGGAGTAATGAACTCGGGTACGAAACGAAGGGGGGCGGGTCTGGCGGGGCGAGATGTTTCGGCCACCCTGAAAAGCTCGGCGCCAGCTGGCGCGTCCGCAAGAGACTCTCAGCAGAAATTAACGTTGCGCGACCAACATGCCCAACATGTATCCTGAGCGGATTTGTCAAATGCCTTATCTGGTTCACACCAACAGAGAGCTCGGCTTGATGCTGAGGGGTATCAAGCCGCTCGCGTATTTCATGGACATCGTTGGCCAGGAGCCAGATATTTGCATTCGATATTGGCGCATGTTCGACAGGCACGTCACTGAGGGTTGCTTGACAAGACGCGAGCTGATCGAAGCATGTCCTGACGCGCCGCAGTTCGAATATCGGAGCCTCTTCTACGCGTTGCCCGGCCATGAGTGGCGGGTTGATGCCATGCTTGCGCTCCTAAACGAACCCGGAGCCTGGTCCGATGATCGCGAACGGCGCTTTGGCGAATTGCTTGGTTACGAGAGCTGGCAGAACGACTATTGGCTGATGCATGGTCGCTCGCAGGCGGATGTCTGGTCGACGCCCGTCGTGGGCCATTCGAGTTGCGAAGACACGCCCTAAGGCCGTTTGTCCCAATCGCTGGGGACAGACGGCGGCGCTTGAAGGCATTAGCTTGGCGAGGACACAGCAAGGGAGGCCGCCTTGAGCACGGCGCCGCGCATCGACATCGACCCGGCCGCGTTCTGGGCCGACCCCTATCCGATGCTCGCCAAGATGCGCAAGGAGGCGCCGATCGCCTTCGTGCCGCAGCTCGGCTCGACGCTACTGACGAGCCGCGACGACATCTCGATCTCCGAGAAGCAGATCGACGTGTTCTCCTCGCACCAGCCTGCCGGCCTGATGAACCGGCTGATGGGCCACAACATGATGCGCAAGGACGGCGAGGCGCACCAGGTCGAGCGCCGCGCGATGTTTCCGACGGTGTCGCCGAAGACGGTGAAGGCGCACTGGGCCGCGCTGTTCCAGGCCCATGCCGATCGCATCATTGACGCGATCGAGCCCGGACGTATCGATTTCATGCGCGACTTCGCGTTGCCGTTCTCGGGCGAATGCCTGAAGTCGATTACCGGCCTCACCAATATCGGCTTTGCGGATATGGACGCCTGGTCACAGGGCATGATCGAGGGCATCGCCAACTACAGCGGTGACGCGGCCGTCGAGGCGCGTTGCCATGCGGCGACGTCGGGCATCGATGCGGCGATCGACGACATCCTGCCTGTGATGCGCAAGCATCCCGACCAGAGCCTCCTCGGCGTGCTGCTCGCGTCGGACATGGCGATGGAGAGCGTGCGCGCCAATGTCAAACTGGCGATCTCCGGCGGCCAGAACGAGCCGCGCAAGGCGATCGCCGGCACGGTGTGGGCGCTGCTGAGCCATCCCGAGCAGCTCGATCTCGTGCGCAAGGGCGAGGTGACCTGGCTGCAGGCCTTCGAGGAATATGCCCGCTGGATCTCGCCGATCGGCATGTCGCCGCGACGCATCGCAAAGCCGTGGTCGATCCGCGACGTCGCGTTCGAAACCGATGAACGCGTATTCCTCATGTTCGGCTCCGCCAATCGCGACGAGAAGCATTTCGAGCGCGCCGATCAGTTCGACGTGCGGCGTGACACGGCCAAGAGCGTCGCGTTCGGTGCTGGCCCGCATTTCTGCGCCGGTGCCTCGGCCTCCCGCGCCATGATCGCCGACGTCGCACTGCCGACATTGTTCGCCCGTGCCGGCCGGATCGAGCTTGCCGACGACGAACCGGTGCGGATCGGCGGCTGGGCGTTCCGCGGACTGCAGAATCTGCCGGTGAGGTGGCTGCATTAGTCCGGCAAGGACCGGTCCATCCGTAACGCGGCCATGATGCCATCCTGCTCCTGTTTTGCCCGACGAGTCAAGTCAAATTCGGATAAACGTAAGTCATTGTTTTCGCACGCGCCGGCTACTGTGCATGGGGTTGTTTTCGCGATTTTTAATTTCTCGGCCGGGCTGCGTGCGTTTTTCACATTCGCGTGCGGAAAAATATCCCCTGCGTTCGCTCCGCTGATTGAAAGATTAATCATGCGCTCTGCCAACTGCGCAGTGCTTGCATCGCTATTTTTCCGCGCGTCTCGACACCTCCGATCAGCCGCACCATCATTCACGAACACGAATGAAGGACGGCCGCACGCGGCCTGGAGTGTCGGATGCAACGTCGGGACTTTCTCAAACTATCCGTTGGAACTGCGGCAGCCGCCGCATTCGCTTCAAGTGCCAAAGCACAAGGCGCGGTGAAGGAAATTCGTGTCGGCTACCAGAAGACCGGCGTGCTGGTTATCACGCGTCAGCAGGCCGCCCTGGTAAAACATTTCGCGCCATTGGGCATCGACGTGAAATGGGTCGAGTTCTCGTCGGGACCTCCGATGATGGAGGCGATGAATGTCGGCAGCATCGATTTTGGCGCGGTCGGCGATTCCCCGCCGGTGGTCGCCCAAGCCGCGGGCGCGGCGATCGTCTATGCCGCCGGCCAGCCTATCACCAACGGGCAGGGCATTTTGGTGCCGAAGGATTCGCCGATCCGCGGCATCGCCGACTTGAAGGGCAAGCGCGTCGGCTTCACCAAGGGATCCAGCGCCCACAACATCGTGGTGCAGACGCTGGAGAAAGCCGGCCTCACCTACGCCGACATCACGCCGGTCTATCTGACGCCGCCGGATGCCGGGCCGGCCTTTGCCAATGGCAGTATCGAGGCCTGGGCGATCTGGGATCCGTACTTCGCGATCGGCGAGACCAAGCAGGCCGGCCGCATCCTGATCAATGCGCGCGATGTCACCAAGACCAATTCCTTCTTCATCGCCAACCGCGATTTCGCGAGGAACCACGGGGCGGTCCTGCAACAGATCATCGACGTGACGACCGCGGCTGGCAAATGGGCCGAACAGCACCGCGACGAGGTCGCCAAATCGCTCGCCGCGATCACCGGCGTTCCGTTGGACATCCAGACCCTCGCCGCCAATCGCGCGAATTTCGTGGTCGGCCCGGTCACCGACGACATCGTCACGACCCAGCAGGGCGTCGCCGACCGCTTCCACAAGCTCGGCCTGATCCCGAAGCCGATCGTGATCCGCGACATCGTCTGGCGCAACCCGGCAGCGTGATCGTGCCCACCAATTTCCCCATTTCAAAAGGTTTGAACATGAGGCGTATCGTTCAACGCGTATTCGCAGCCATCGTCATATCGATCGGCATCGTCGCTGCCGCGGTCGGAACGACGTACGGCTAGTCATCGGAGCACCTCCATGAGCAACGCCAACATCCTCTGGTTCCTGCCGACCCACGGCGACGGCCGTTATCTCGGCACCGGCACCGGCGGCCGCGAGGTCAATTTCAACTATCTGCGCCAGATCGCGCAGGCCGCCGACCAGCTCGGCTATTTCGGCGTGCTGCTGCCGACTGGGCGATCTTGCGAAGATTCCTGGATCGTCGCCTCCTCGGTCGCGCCGTTCACCGAGCGGCTGCGCTATCTCGTGGCGGTCAGGCCGGGCCTGCAATCGCCGAGCGTGGCCGCGCGCATGACAGCGACGCTCGACCGCATCACCAACGGTCGGCTTCTGGTCAACGTCGTCACCGGCGGCGATCCCGTCGAGAACAAGGGCGACGGCATCTTCCTTGCCCATGACGAGCGCTACGAGGTCACCCGCGAGTTCCTCAGCGTCTATAGCGAGCTGCTCGCCGGCAAGACCGTCAATGTCGAGGGCAAGCACATCCATGTCGAAGGCGGCAAGCTGCTGTTTCCCCCGGTGCAGTCGCCGCGTCCGCCGCTTTATTTCGGCGGCTCGTCGGATGCCGGCATCCACGTCGCCGTCGACACCGTCGACAAATATCTGACCTGGGGCGAGCCGCCGGCTTTGGTCGCGGAGAAGATCGCCAAGGTGAGGGAGGTCGCCGCCGCACGCGGCCGAAAACTATCGTTCGGCATCCGGCTCCACGTGATTGTCCGCGAGACCAATGACGCGGCCTGGCGAGCGGCCAATGAGCTGATCAAGCATGTCAGCGACGAGACCATCGCGACGGCGCAGAAGAACTTTGCGCGGATGGATTCGGTCGGCCAGCAGCGCATGGCGCAGCTCCATGGCGGCAAGCGCGACAAGCTCGAGATCGCTCCGAACCTGTGGGCCGGTGTCGGCCTCGTGCGCGGCGGCGCCGGCACGGCACTGGTCGGCGACGCCCAGACGGTCGCGGCCCGCATCAAGGAGTATCAGGACATCGGCATCGATACCTTCATCATGTCGGGCTACCCGCATCTGGAGGAAGCTTATCGTTTCGCCGAGCTGGTGTTCCCGCTGCTCTCGCTGGAGCAGCCCAGCAACGTGACCAAGCTGCACTTCAACGGCGGTCCTTTTGGTGAAACGGTCGGCAGCGACTTGCGTCCGCAGCAGAAGGTGTCGCAATCATGAGCCTGATCGACAGCGTTTCACTCCCGCGCAGTTTGCGCCTGCCGCGCGTCGACGGCCTGATCCAGTGGATCGTGCCGCTTGCCATCATCGCGATCTGGCAGGTCGCCAGCGTCACCGGCTTCGTGCCGACGCGGGTCTTGCCGGCGCCGAGCGACGTCGTGCTTGCGGGCTGGAAGCTGCTGCTCTCCGGCGAGCTCGCGCGCAACATCTGGGTCTCGTTCTGGCGCGCCTCGATCGGCTTCCTGATCGGCGGCAGCATCGGCTTTGCCTTCGGCCTCGCTAACGGCCTGTCGCAGCTGTCGGCCAAGCTCACGGACACGACGCTGCAGATGGTGCGCAACGTGCCGCATCTGGCGCTGATCCCGCTGGTCATTTTGTGGTTCGGCATCGATGAGAGCGCGAAGCTGTTCCTGGTGGCGCTCGGCGTGTTCTTCCCGATCTACCTCAACACGCTGCACGGCATCCGCACCGTCGATCCGCAGCTGATTGAGATGGGCCGCATCTACGGCATGACTGACGGCGAGCTGTTCCGCCGCGTGATCTTCCCGGGCGCGCTGCCCTCGATCTTCGTCGGCATCCGTTTTGCACTCGGCATCATGTGGCTGACCCTGATCGTCGCGGAGACCATCGCGGCGTCTTCGGGCCTAGGCTATATGGCGATGCAGGCGCGCGAGTTCATGCTGATCGACGTCGTGGTGCTCTCGATCCTGATCTACGCGCTGCTCGGCAAGCTCGCCGACAGCGCCTCCCGCGTGCTGGAGCGCCTGACGCTCTCCTGGCACCCCGCTTATTGGAAACGCTGAGCAGAAATACCGGGAATCACATGCAGACTGCCCTTCGTACCTCCCTTCCGGAAACCGAACTCGCAACCCGCGCCAATTTCGCGCCTCACGCCCGCGTCGTGCGCGAGGAGCGCCCGGTGCAGACCTCCGGCCTGCCGCTCAGCATCCGCGGCCTGCGCAAATCCTACGGCGACAACGAGGTGCTGCGCGGCATCGACCTGCACATCCCCGCCGGCCAGTTCGTCGCCATCGTTGGCAAAAGCGGCTGCGGCAAGAGCACGCTGCTGCGCCTCATCGCCGGCCTGGAGAAGTTCGACGCTGGCAGCATCTCGCTCGGCGACGCCGTGAAGCCCGAGGATATCCGCGTGATGTTCCAGGAGCCTCGGCTGTTGCCCTGGGCCCGCGTTCTCTCCAATGTCGAGGTCGGCCTCGGCCGCGATCGCGCCTCTTCCGACGCGCATTCACGCGCGGAGAAGGCGCTGACCGAGGTGGGGCTGACCGATAAGCGCGACCAGTGGCCATCGGTGCTGTCGGGCGGCCAGAAGCAGCGCGTAGCCCTTGCCCGCGCGCTGGTCTCGCGTCCCCGTGTGCTCGCCTTCGACGAGCCGCTTGGCGCGCTGGATGCGCTGACCCGTATCTCGATGCAGCGGTTGCTGGAGCGCGTCTGGCGCGACCAGGGCTTTACCGCGATCCTGGTGACCCACGATGTCGCCGAGGCGGTCGCGCTGGCCGACCGGGTGCTGGTGATCGAGGAAGGGCGGATCGCCCATGACGTCGTGGTTAACAAGGCCCGGCCCCGCGAACGCGGCTCGGCCGAGCTCGCGGGTCTCGAAGGCTCGATCCTGAGCCACCTTTTGTCGGCGGACGATCGTACCTAGATAGACAGGGACCCCGGCTCGGGGACGATGCCATGAATGTAGTGCCCCGCGATCTCATGACCCAAACTGTCGTCTCCTCCGCCGATTTCCGCGGCGCCATGCGCCATCTCACCGGCGGCGTCAGCGTCATCACCGCCGGACGGGGCAAGGACATCACCGGCATGACGGTCACCTCGGTCAGCTCGTTCTCGGTCGATCCGCCGACGCTGATCGTCAGCATCAATCGCGACGCCTCGTCCTTCCCGCTGATCCGGCGCTACGGTGCCTTCGGCGTGAACATCCTCGCGGCCGATCAGCTCGAAATCGCCGAGCGCTTTGCCGGCAAGGGCGGGCTCAAGGGTGCCGATCGTTTCGCGGGCGCCAGATGGGTGACGGCGGTCTCGGGTGTTCCGCTGCTGGTTGGCGCATTGTCCGCCGTCGATTGCGAGGTCGAGGACATCTTCGAGCGCCATTCGCACGGCATCATCATCGGCCGAGTGCGAGACGTCAAGAATTCGACTCGCAACGCTGCGTTGGCCTATTGGCACGGTCAGTATGTGGCGGTGGATCAGGACGAAGACGCCGTCAGGCTTGCGGACGTCAGCGTTCCCACCCACGTCCGCCGCGGCATTTGATCGCCGCTGGCGATGGGCCGTGCAGGCTGGCCTTTTCCGCGTCATCGCTCTAGAAGCGCTGCCTGAGCCTCCCGCCGGGACAGCAATGGAGCGCAATGATGAAACGCGTCGCGACCTGGGCCTTCTACGCGGTCGGCGCGCTCGCGATCGCCTATCTCGCGCTCTACGCCTATGCGATGTTCAGCGGCCATCCGATCGTGCCGGGCGACCCCATCCAGATATTCCGCAGGCCGGATGCGCCGAGCTATTCGTGAGGTTCGGGAGGTCTCGTAGGGTGGGCAAAGGTGCACTTGCGCCGTGGCCACCATCTTTCCGCGGCACCTGAAGTGGTGGGCACGCTTCGCTTTGCCCACCCTACGGCAGCTGTTTTCACCCCCGCAAGATCGCCAGCGCCAGCGCCTGCGCGCGCGGGACGATGCTGTCGAGCTCGAGATATTCCTCTGGCGTGTGCGCAAGCCCGCCGACCGGGCCGAGGCCGCAGATGGTCGGCGTTCCGACCGCTGCGGTGAAACCGGAATCGGCGCAGCCGCCGGAGAACTCGCCCTGGAGCGTGGTGAGGCCGGCCTGCTTTGCGGCGGCCTGATAGTTCTCGAACAGCGCCTTTGAATCGGCGCTCTGCACCACCGGCACGAACTCGCCCTTGACCGTCAGCGTCGCGCTGGTGCCTGGCACGTAAGGTGTCGCGATGATGGTCTCGATCGCCGCCATCACCCTCGCGCGGTCCGCCGGATCGACGTAGCGCAGGTCAATCTGCCCTTCCGCGTAAGGCGCCGTGGTGTTGACGGATTGCCCGCCCGAGACGAGACCGACATTGAGCGTGATGCCCTTGTCGAGATCGGTCAGCGCGTGGATATGAACGATCTTGTGCGCGAGCTCGCCGATTGCACTGACGCCGGCGGCGAAATTGGCGCCGGAATGCGCGGCTTTGCCGGTAATGGCGACATGCATGAAGATGCCGCCCTTGCGGCCGGTGACGATATTGCCGGTCGGACGGCCCGGCTCGGAATTGAACACGGCGCGCGCGGCGCGTCCTTCGCGCTCGATCACCGGCCGCGAGGAGGGCGAACCGATTTCTTCGTCCGAGGTGATCAGCAGCTTGATCGGGTGCGGGTTGCCGCCGAATTTGTGAAAGGCGGTTGCCACGAACATGTTCATGACGACGCCGGACTTCATGTCGGCAACACCAGGACCATAGGCGCGCTTGTCTTGAATCGTGAACGGACGCCGTCCGGCCTCGCCCTTGCCGAACACGGTGTCGCGATGCCCCATCAACAGCACCGGCTTCTCGTTGCTGCCGGGTTTTGCGACTTCGGCATGGATCGCATCGCCGAAAGTGGCGTGGCTTTCGCGCCGGAACGGAATGCCGTGCTCGGCGAAATGCTGCTCGAACCGCGCCCCGACCGCATCGACGCCTTCCTTGTCATAGGATCCGGAATCGATGTTCACGACATCGCGCAGCAGGTCGATCATCGCCTGCCGCTGCGTCGCCAGCCAATCCGTGATTTGAGCTTGAGACATGTTTATCCTCGCGTGGTTCTCGGTGGCGCTTATAGGGCTTTGCGGGGGCTTGACCTAGTCGGAGAATGCGGTGCGGCCATGTCGCAGTCTGCGGGTTTGATGCACGCTGCCTCCCCAACGTCGTCCTGGCGAAAGCCAGGACCCATACCGCGGAATCTGTCGACGGAGGGTGGTAGGAGTACCGAACGACGAATCTTCGCCAAACTCCCCCTTGGGGTAATGGGTCCTGGCTTTCGCCAGGACGACATTGAGAGTCTGGAGGCTGTCTGCACTTCACCAACAAAAATGCCCGAGGACCAGCCCCGGGCATTCGCAGTCTCAATGTTCGGCAGGAGCGCCTACGCCCCCACCATCGGCATGCGCGGATATTCACCCGGGGTGCCGGCTGGCGTGATCGGAATGCCGCCGTCGGAATATTCGTTGAGCTTGTTGCGCAAGGTGCGGATCGAGATGCCCAGGATGTTGGCGGCATGGGTCCGGTTGCCGAGGCAGTGCTTCAGCGTCTCCAGGATCAGGTCGCGCTCGACGTCCGCGACGGTGCGGCCGACCAGTGCCCGCGTCACCTGCTCGGCGGCCATGGTGGCATGCGCCACGGCCGGCGCGGTCTTGGCGAGGTCGAGGCGGTCGCCGTCGGGCGTGAGGATCGCATCGGCACCGATCTCGTCGCCCTGCGCCATCAGGACCGAACGGTGCATGGTGTTTTCGAGTTCGCGGACGTTGCCCTGCCAGCGGTTGGTGGAGAGCACGCGGCGCGCTTCCGCCGAGATCGGGCGCATCGGCACGCCATTGGCTTCGGCATATTTCTTCACGAAGTGCTGAGCGAGCTCGAGAATGTCGAGGGGACGCTCGCGCAGCGGCGGGATCTTCAGATTCACGACGTTGAGCCGGAACAAGAGGTCTTCGCGGAACGTGCCTTCGCGCACCGCGTCCACCAAGTTGCGGTTCGAGGTCGCGATGATGCGGATGTCCACCGGGACGGGCTTGGTGCCGCCGACACGGTCGATCACGCGCTCCTGGATGGCGCGGAGCAGTTTCGATTGCAGGCGGACGTCCATTTCCGAGATTTCGTCGAGCAGCAGCGTGCCGCCGGTTGCCTCCTCGAACTTGCCGATGCGGCGAGCGATCGCGCCGGTGAAGGCGCCCTTCTCGTGGCCGAACAGCTCGGACTCCAGCAGATGCTCGGGGATCGCGGCGCAGTTGATCGAGATGAACGGGCGCTTGGCACGGGCCGAGCGGGTGTGGACGTATCGAGCCAGCACTTCCTTGCCTGTCCCGGATTCGCCGGT
Source organism: Bradyrhizobium sp. JR4.3 (assembly GCF_040547695.1). NCBI lineage: Bacteria > Pseudomonadati > Pseudomonadota > Alphaproteobacteria > Hyphomicrobiales > Nitrobacteraceae > Bradyrhizobium > Bradyrhizobium sp. JR4.3. The sequence continues at coordinate 88,155 of NZ_JBEPQF010000004.1, forward strand.
GATCATCACCGAAGCGTCCGAGCCCGCGATCTGCTGCGCGAGCTTGATCACCTTGGCCATTGCCTCATCGCGATAGACCAGCTCGCGGGAATCGTTGGCGACCGCGGCCAGCACGGCTGCGATCAGTTCCGGGTCCGGTGGCAGCGGGATGTATTCCTTGGCGCCGGCGTGGATCGCGGCAACCGCGGCGCGGGCGTCGTTGGTGATGCCGCAGGCGACGATCGGCGCGTGGATGTGTTCGGCCTCGAGCCGCATCACGAGGTCGCGGATGTCGAGGGCGACGTCGACCAGCAGCAGGTCGGCGCCCTTGCCGCCGCGCAGCACGCGCATCGCCTGTTCGTTATCCTCGGCGTGGGTCACGGTGGCGCCGTTCGCCATCGCGATCTTGGTGGCGGTGGTGAGCTGGCCCTTCAATGTGCCAACGATGAGAAGCCGCATGTCAGTCTCCTGTGGTCGCGCTGCCGCGCGTCGTCGCTTTAGGCGCGTTCAGTCTTGATGATTTCGGTCATGGTCACGCCGAGCTTGTCCTCCACCAGGACGACTTCGCCGCGGGCGACCAGCTTGTTGTTGACGTAGATGTCGATGGCCTCGCCGACGCGTCGGTCGAGCTCGAGCACGGTCCCGGGTCCGAGCTTCAACAGCTCGCTGACGTCCATCTTGGAGCGGCCCAGCACCGCCGAAACCTGCACCGGCACGTCGAACACGGCCTCGAGGTCGGCGGCGGCGCGCGTCGCATATTCGTCCTCGTTGTAGCCGACGTCGGTGCCGGTAGGCGGCATCGGGCCGTTGAGGTCGGGCAGCGGGACCTGTCCGTCAGTGTCGCTCATGATTTAACTCCCCCTGCGGGACGCAACATAGCGTCCCACCATTTCGTCGATCTTGGCCGCGATGGCGGCGCGCTCCAGCACGACGCCGCCATCGGCCCATTCGATCCGGCAGTCGCCGGTGGCAATCTCCGGCTCGGCCAGAATCACCAGCCGGCCTTCGAAGCCGTTCTGCCTGGCCAGCCGCTCGATGTTCTCGCGCGCGGAATCGTAGAGCGCGTCGTTGATGCGGACGACGAGATGCGGCGTCGCGACCAGATGCGAGAAGCAGTCCTTGACCAGCGCGACGATCTCGCCGAGCGGCTCGGCGGCGACCAGATCGGCGCACAGCTTGCGCGCCACTGCGACCGCGACGTCGACCGCCTCGGTCTCCATCTTGGATTCGATGTTGCCGATGCCCGAGGCGATGCCCCGGATGGCGATGTTGATCTCTTCCATGGCGAGCGCGACACGGCGGTCGCTCTCGGCCTTGGCCTCGCGCTGGCCGGCGGCGAAGCCGTCCTGATAGGCGCGCGCCTCGGCTTCCGCGACCTTCTGGGCGATCTCGGCCGCGGTTGCGGCCTTCTCGCGCGTCCGGTCGGGCGCTGCGAAGTCGTTGTCGAACAGGAATTTTGCCGGAGCGGCCATCAATACACCAGCTCGTCGTCGGCGCGGTTCTTGGTCAGCATGATCTCGCCCTTGGCGGCGAGATCCTTGGCGAGGTTGACCAGCAGCGCCTGGGCCTCGTCGACGTCGCGCAGGCGGACCGGACCCATCGCCGCCATGTCATCCTGGAGCATTTTTGCCGCACGCGACGACATGTTGCCGAAGAAGAAATTGCGGACGTCCTCGTTGGCGCTCTTGAGCGCGACGCCGAGCTTGTCCTTGTCGACGTTGCGCATCAGGGTCTGGGCGGAGCCGGAATCCAGCTTCACGAGGTCGTCGAAGGTGAACATCAGCGCCTTGATTCGCTCGGCCGATTCGCGGTTGTCCTCCTCCAGCGAGGTGATGAAGCGGGTTTCGGTCTGGCGGTCGAAATTGTTGAAGATTTCCGCCATCACCTCGTGGGCGTCGCGTCGGCGGGTCTGTGACAAATTGGACATGAATTCGGTCCGCAGCGTCTTCTCCACGCTCTCGATCACCTCCTTCTGCACCGCCTCCATCTTCAGCATGCGGTTGACGACGTCGAGCGCGAGATCCTCGGGGAAGATGCCGAGCACGCGCGCGGCGTGTTCCGGCTTCAGCTTCGACAGCACGACCGCGATGGTCTGCGGATATTCGTTCTTGAGATAGTTGGCGAGCACCTCTTCCTGCACGTTGGAGAGCTTCTCCCACATGTTACGGCCGGCGGGGCCGCGGATTTCGTCCATGATGCCGTTGACGCGCTCGGGGGCCAAATATTGCTGGAGCAGCCGCTCGGTGGCGTCGAAATTGCCCATCAGCGCGCCGGAGGCCGACATGCGCGAGACGAATTCGAGCAGCATGTCCTCTACGGTGTCGACCTCGACGGTACCGAGCGTCGACATCTCCAGAGAAAGCTGGCGCACCTCGTCGTCGTCGAGCAGCGACCAGATCTTGCCGCCATATTGCTCGCCGAGCGCCAGCATCAGGATCGCGGCGCGCTTCGGCCCCGCCACCGCGTCGACCTTCGCGCCTCCGCGGCTGCCGGCACGCTGACCGAGCGTGGAGATCACGCTGGTGATGTCGTTGGAATTGGCGTTTTGCAGGGCAGCGGCCATGTCAGATCACTTCTCGATTATTTCGTGGGTTCGGTCAGCCATTGGCGGATGATGGCGACGGTCTCGTTGGGATTGCGCTCGGCGAGTTCGCCGACACGATGGACGGATTGGGCATGGACCTGGCCCTGGACGGTGGCGACGTCGATCGCGCTCGCGGCGCCGCTCGGCAGGAGCGGCTGGCTGGCGGGCGCGGCCTCGTCGCTCGCCGGACCGGTGAGGACGCCGGAGATGGCGGCCGCGACTTCGTCCGATGCCAGGATGCGCTTGACCAGCGGCCGGATCACCAGGAACAGCACGACCAGGCCGAGCAGCATCATCACGCCGAGCTCGACGAAGTACATGACGTCGTCCTTGGTGAACTGGAGCATGCCGAGCAAGCCGCTCGGCTCCGCGATCGGGGTGGTGGAGGGGGCGTCGGCAAAGCGCAGATTGACGACCTCGACCTGGTCGCCGCGCTTCTGGTCGAAGCCGATCGCCGAGCGCACCAGCGTGGCGATGCGGTCGAGCTGCTCCTTGGTGCGGTCCTGGTAGGCCAGATCGCCCTTGTCGTTCTTGGAGTAGATGCCGTCGACCAGCACCGCGACCGAGATGCGGTTGACCCGGCCGGCCTCGGTCACCTCGGTCTTGGTGGTGCGGGATATCTCGTAATTGTTGGTCTCTTCGCTCTTCTTGCTCTGGTCCTTGGCCGCGACGCCGCCGTTCTGCTGGTTGCCCGGCAACTCGTTGTTGACGGTGACCTGGCCGTTGTTGTCGGCGGTCATGCTCTGCTCTTCGCGGGTCTGGGTCGAGCGCAGCACGCGGCCTTCGGGATCGTACTTGTCCGAGGTCTGGGTGATCTTGTTGAAGTCGAAATCGGCGGAGAGCTGGACCCGGGCGCGCCCCGTCCCCACCACGGAGGAGACGATGTCCTCGACTTGCTTGCGCATCCGCTTCTCGAAGGCGGTGCGGCGCTCGTCGCCCATCGCCTGCTCCGGATCGGTCTGGGCGCCGTCGGCGAGCAGCTGCCCGGTCTCGTCGACGATCGAGACCCGCTGCGGCTTCAGCCCGTTCACGGCAGAGGCGACGAGGTGGCGGATGGCGCGGATCTGCTGGGCTTCCAGCGCGCCGCGGACCCGCACCACGATCGAGGCCGACGGCTCCGGCGCCTCGCGCGAGAACAGCGGGCGCTCGGGCAGCACCAAATGGACGCGGGCGGCCTGGATGCGGTCGATGGCGCGGATGGTGCGGGCTAGCTCGCCTTCCAGCGCGCGGAGATGGTTGATGTTCTGGACGAAAGAGGTGGTGCCGAGCGCATCCGACTTGTCGAACACCTCGTAGCCGACCCCGCCGCCCTTGGGCAGGCCGCCCTCGGCGAGCTTCATCCGCAGGCGGGTGACCTTGTCCTTGGGCACCATGATGATGGTGCCCTCGTTGCGCAGCTCGAACTGGATGCCCTGGCGCTCCAGGTCCTTGATGATGCCCGAGGAGTCCTCGACGCTGAGGTCGGTGAACAGCGTCGTCATCTGCGGCGTGGTGACGCGCATGATGACGAACGCAAAGAAGCCGACGAGCGCGGCGGTGACCGCGATCATCGCCCCGAACCGGGCGGCTCCGATACCCTTCAGAAAGTCCGCAAGACCTTGCAAGCAACCGCCCCGACAGATTCGGCTGCTTTCACAGGAAAGGCCGACTGGGCAATTATTGCCTAGGTGATGGTTTCGATATGGTTAACGAAGGTTAAGAGCTGCGACAAAAGTAGCGCCAAAACGAAACATGAAAAAAATCGGCCTCGCAAGGCGAGGCCGATTTTCGTCAAAAGCCGCAGATTTCCGGATTGCCTACTGGCGATATTGTTGGATACGGGTGGTGCGAAGTCCCGCCAGACCATGCTGGTCGATCGAAAACTGCCAGGAGAGGAATTCGTCAACCGTCAGGGTATAACGGCTGCAGGCCTCCTCAAGGGAGAGAAGACCGCCACGGACTGCGGCGACGACCTCGGCCTTGCGGCGGATGACCCAGCGTTTGGTGCCGGGTGCAGGCAGATCCGCAATCGTCAACGGACTACCGTCCGGCCCGATGACGTATTTTACCCTCGGGCGATGGGGTTCTGTCATGGCGTACTCACAAACTCTCAACCACTGAACTCACTCAGGAACCCTACGCCCGCCGACTTAAAAATCCGCTAAGCCTAAGGCTTCAATACAATTCTCGTTGAAAATGGCTGGAACGCAGCCGTCTCGACCGGCGGGACGGTGCGTCCGGGCGGGCCGAGGGGGGTGTTCGTAAATACTTTACTAACGAAAGAGGCCTGCGGGGGTGTCGCACGGCCCTCAACGTCGTCCTGGCGAACGCCAGGACCCATAACCCCAGCGCGAAGTTTGGCGAAGACTCGGAGTTACTTCCTCGCGCCAAAACGACTTTCGGTGGCTATGGGTCCTGGCTTTCGCCAGGACGACACAGCGGCATTCCGCCTTTAATTGCTGGCCGTCGCGATGATGCTCTTGACCTGGCTCATCGTGTAGCTGGCGCCATCGATGGTCAGCAGCGGCGGCGACTGGGTCAGGTCCACGGATGACACCGTGCCCTGCACCTGCGCGGCGATGCCGACATTGTTGTTGGCGACGTCCTTGCCCGTGGCCGAGATCGTGTACTTGCCGTCGGGCCATTGCGTGCCGTCATTGCCCATTCCGTTCCAGGTGAACGGAACGTCGGTGCCCGCGCCGGCGGTGTATTTGCCGGTGAACACGGTCTGGCCGCTGGCATTGGCGACGGTGATGTCGACGGTGGCGTCGCTGGGCACGTTGAGATGCCAGGTTGCCGACGAGTTGGTCATGCTTGCGGTCGTGCCGTCGACCAGGGCGGTCTTGCCGACGAAGCCGAGCGCCTGGGTCGCCTGCGTGGTCTGTTGCAGGGTGACGAGCTGGGACAGCGAGTCGTTGGTCTTGAGCTGCTGCTCGACGCCGGCGAACTGCACCAGCTGCTGTGTGAACTGGTTGGTGTCCAGCGGATCGAGCGGGTTTTGGTTCTGCAGCTGCGTCGTCAGCAGCGTCAGGAAGGTCTGGAAGTTGCCGGCCAGCGTCGCGCCGGTGCTCGAGCCCAGGCTTGGGTTCGACGAGGTTTTCGGCAGGTCGGTCGTGCCGGAGACGACGGACGGGGCGGTGGCGGCATTCGTGGTAGTCATGATCGAATACTCCTCACACTCTGATATCGACGCCGCTGCTCGATCCGAGCATGCGGCCGTAGCTGCGCCCGACCGGGGCTGCGGGAACTGCGTCGTCGTCGCTGACGATCAACCGGCGGGCATTGCCGCCATTGTCGTTGTTCTGGCCGGAGTTCTGCCCCGACGAGTTCTGGTCGCGCAGGCTGAAGGACAGCCCGTTGCTGCCGGTCTTGAGGCCGGCATCGTCGAGCGCGCGCTGCAATTGCGGCGCGTCCTGCCGCAGCATCTGCAGCGTCTCCGGCTTCTCGACGGTGAGATGCGAGGTGACCTGGCCGTTGCGGTCGACATTGATGCGGACGTCGATGCGGCCGAGGTCGAGCGGATCGAGGCTGATGTCGAACCGGGTCTTGCCCGCGCGCGCAGCGGCGGCAATTTCGATCGGCACGCCGCTGATCGGAATGGCCGTATTGGTGGCCGCGGTCGCCGTGAGCGTCGCGGTCGAAGCGGTCGCGGCCGAAGTCGTATTGGTCAGCGACGCCTGCACGGCCGAGGCCGCCTGCGCGCCGGTGTCGGTGGTGGGGACAGCGACCTGCGTGCCGGCATGGGCATGATTGGTTGTCGTCGCCGGTGCCGCATCGGCGGTGCGGTCGGAAGTCCCAGCCTTGGCGTCGGCCGCGTTCGCATCGATGGACGGCTTGTCCGGTTGCGGATGCGCCGTGGCGGCGGACGCTGCTGTCGCCGAGGTCTGCGCGGCGTTCGCCTTGCCGGTGTCCTGGCCGATATTGGAGACGTCGCCCGCGCCGTGCGCAAGGGCTGCGGCCTTGAACGAGGTTTTTGGCGTGCCCTGGTCGACCGCGGCGATCAGGCCGCCATTGGTCTTGGCATCGGTCGCGGTCGAATCGGTCGTCCCGGTCGCGGCATCGGCCAGCGTCGCCGAAGTGTCGGCATCGACCTTGGCACTTGCGGTCTTGGCGCTCTTGTCGCCCGGCGTCGCGGTATCGGTCTTGGGGCCGGCGATCTGCGCCGCGATGGACGCGCTGGCGGCGATGCCGGCGGCGGCAATCGTCAGCGGCGAGGAGGCGGAGCCGGCGGCCTGGTTCGTAGCCGCGTTCGGATCGGCCGGCACGGCCACGACGAGTGCGTTTGGATCGGGCACAGCGGCGGCCTGCGTCGCGTCAATCTGCGCGGCCGCGACGGCGTCAACGGCGGCAAGGCTGCCGTCGGCCTTGTCCCCCTTGGTCTCGTCGGACTTGTCCGCAGACTTGTCGGCCGATTTGGCGTCGGACGCCTCCGGCTTGTCCTTGGTCTTGCTATCAGCCTTGGCCGCATCAGCCGTCGTATCGTTCTTGGCGTCGCTCTTGGCGTCGTTCTTGGCGTCGTTCTTGATGTCGTTTTTGGCGGACGCGGAATTGTCAGCGTCGTCGCTGGCCTTGCTCTGCAAGGGCTTGTCGGTCGCCGAGCGATCGCGCGGGCTCCTGTCCGAGGCGGAGGAGGATGAATCGGTCCGGCGCGGGGAGTCCTGCGCGGAGGACGCCGCGCTGTCGCTGATCGCCTGGGTGTTGCTGTCCACCAGCGAGCCGAACGGGTCGTTGGCGGAGTTCTCTTTCGGCGCTTGCGACCGGGCAGGCTTTTGCTGCGCGCTCGGGACTTGCACGCTTGCCACGACATCTGACGTACGACCGACCACAGGCAACCCCTTGGAAACATCTTCGCCATGAGAGGGAGCAAGGAGCGGGCCATCCTCGCGCTGAGTAACTTTATTGAATGAAATCAATGGGTTGATGATTTGGCGTCCCCGCCTCAGGGCCTCTCGAAGGCCCGCCATTTCTGCCTCCCCGGCAAGAATTGCCGTAAACCTTGCGGGGTCCGTGATTGCTTCACCGGAAGGCCGCCTATATTAAAGAGACAGCTCTCAACCGCTTTCGACCGGGCAGGCCGTGCCCTTCGGGAACTCTCAGTTCCCGGGGATCGCCGATGTCCCGCCGGAAGCACCCAGCGGATCGCCCAACGCCGCCGTCCACAACGCTTTAAGGCCCATGCTCAACAGTCTGGATCTCGAAGGCCGTCCTGAGGATACCAGGGTCGTCGTTGCCATGTCGGGCGGCGTCGATTCATCGACGACGGCTGCGCTTTTGAAGGCGGAAGGCTACGACGTCGTCGGCATCACGCTGCAGCTCTACGACCATGGTGCTGCGACCCATCGCAAGGGCGCCTGCTGTGCCGGCCAGGACATCCACGACGCCCGCGATGTCGCGGCCAAGCTCGGCATTCCCCATTACGTGCTCGACTACGAGGACCGCTTTCGCGAATCCGTCATCGACAATTTCGCCGACAGCTACGCGCTCGGTGAGACGCCGGTGCCGTGCATCGAGTGCAACCGCTCGGTCAAGTTCCGCGACCTCTTGAAGACCGCGCGCGAATTGGGCGCCACCGCGCTCGCCACCGGCCATTACGTCGCCTCGCGCCGCCGCGCCGACGGCTCGCGCGCGCTGGTGTGTGCCGCCGACGCCGATCGCGACCAGAGCTACTTCCTGTTCGCGACCACGCAGGAGCAGCTCGATTATCTGCGCTTTCCGCTCGGCGACATGACCAAGCCCGAGACCCGCGAGCTGGCGCGGCGCTTTGGCCTCGCGGTTGCCGACAAGCACGACAGCCAGGACATCTGCTTCGTGCCCACCGGGCGCTACACCGACATCATCACCCGCCTGCGGCCGAACGCGATGGACCCCGGTGACATCGTCGATCTCGACGGCCGCGTGCTCGGCCGTCACAACGGCATCGCCAATTTCACCATCGGCCAGCGCCGCGGCCTCGGCATCGCAGCCGCCGCACCGCTGTTCGTGGTGCGGCTGGAGGCCGCCAACCGCCGCGTCGTCGTCGGCCCGCGCGAGGCGCTGAAGATGCACCGCATCACCTTGCGCGACGTCAACTGGATCGGCGATGGCGACATCGACCGCGCCATCGGCAATGGCCTCGAAATGTTCGTGCGCGTGCGCTCGACCCGCGCGCCCCAGCCGGCGTGGCTGCGCGGTGCGAACGGCCATTACGAAGTCGAGCTCGTCGCCGGCGAAGAGGGCGTTTCGCCGGGACAGGCCTGCGTGTTTTACGACGCACCTGGCGGCCAGGCCCGCGTGCTCGGCGGCGGCTTCATTCAAAGCGCCGCCGCGAAGGCCGCAAGCAGCACGACGAGGCCGCTCGCAGAAGCGGTCCGCGGCTAAAAAAATATATAGGGCAGGGGCATGGCAGCAGACATCTCGCGGGCCGGGGTCGAGAAGGCCTATGGCCGCTGGGCGCCGGTCTACGATCTCGTGTTCGGCAAGGTGTTCGACGCCGGCCGGCAGTCGACCATCGCGGAGGCCGACCGCATCGGCGGCCGCATCCTCGACGTCGGCGTCGGCACCGGGCTTTCGCTGTCGGATTATGCGCGCACCACAAAAATCTGCGGGGTCGACATCTCCGAGCCGATGCTGCGCAAGGCGCAATCGCGCGTGCGTGCGCTGCGCTTGAGCAATGTCGAGGTGCTCTCAGTGATGGACGCGAAGAATCTCGCCTTCCCCGGAAACTTCTTCGACGCGGTGGTCGCGCAATACGTCATCACCGCCGTGCCGGATCCGGAGGGCACGCTCGACGAGTTCGTGCGCGTGCTCAAGCCCGGCGGCGAGCTGATCCTGGTCAATCACATCGGCGCCGAAAAGGGTTTGCGCAAACTCTCCGAACTCGCGTTTGCGCCCTTGGCTCGCCGTCTCGGCTGGCGCCCGGAGTTTCCGTGGGCCCGCCTGGTCGACTGGGCCGCGAAACATGGCGGCGTTACGCTGGCGGAGCGCCGCCCGATGCCGCCGATGGGGCACTTTTCGTTGATCCGCTACCTCAAATCGTAATGTTCGGGGGTGGGAACAGGGCGCGCGCCCCGCGCGTTTCCCTCCCATGCGCACCACATCGAACATCATTCTGGCCAGCCTCCTGATCGCCGCCTCCGGCAGCGCGATCGCGCAGGCCCCGCCCGCCCCGGCGACGCCGCCGCAACAAACCGCGCCGCCATCCCCACAGCATGCGACGAATTGTACGCCGCAGGACCGCCCGAACCGCTCAGCCGACGGCACCACAACCGGCCAGTCCCGGGAACCGCTCGGCGACAAGCTGGCCAAATCGGACGGCGTGCTCTGCCCGCCCTCCGGCGTCGATCCCGAGATGCACGCCCCGGCGCCCAGCACGAACGGCGCCATGCCCGTGATCCCGCCCCCCGGCAGCCCCGGCGGGGATCCGACAGTAAGGCCGAAATAGCTTGTCGCGCCGAAGCCTTGGCGTAGGCGGAGCCTGTTCCGCATCCCCAATCTCGTCGTCATGCCCGGGCTCGTCCCGGGCATCCACGTTCTCGGCGGCAGCGAAGAAGTCCGTGGATGGCTGGGACAAGCCCGGCCATGACGGTGCGGCCGGAAATTAAGCTCAAAACAAGCCAATTCGTCTCCACCCGCGGCGATGTCCGCCGAAGCTTTCGCTAAGCGGAAGCGAAGGCGGATTGACAGCCCGCCGCCCTCTTCCTTATATGCCGCGCGTTCGCGAGATCGGCCTTGTCAGGCCCTCGCGACCCTGTGGCGGGGTAGCTCAGCTGGTTAGAGCACGGGAATCATAATCCTGGGGTCGGGGGTTCGAGTCCCTCTCCCGCTACCAAATCCAGCATAAGTCCTTGATTTCCCAGAGTTGGCCGATTGATGTTTCGCCACGAGGGATATCTCATTGATACATCCGAGCTGGTCGCTGATCAATTCTCATGACCGCACTGTGCAGCTCGTTGTGGCTGGTCGTTCTCGCCTCAAGCCGGGTCAGGACAGTTAAAAGCACATACGGAGAATATGTTCTTTGGTCGAAGGCGGTAACGCACCTCAAGGGTGCTATCGTCGGTCCGAAGCTCATCGTTCTACAAAGACGCTCGCTTCAGTGAAGCTCAGAACCGCTCCTAATTCATCTTGAGCTCAATTTCCGCGATAGTAGGGAATCAACGGCGGATTCTCGGGGTCGAGCGGTTTCATGTGTCGGTCCATCACGGTGACGTCGAGCCCCTTACCCGGAGCCGCAAACTCCTTGTCGATAAGAATAATCTGCGTTGCTTTGAGCTCGTTCGTACTCAAGTCGTAGAGCATGTCATAGAAGCTGTGAAACTGCTGTCTGTTCTCCCTCTCGCTGATGTTTTTCATCGGAGAGTCGATGATCAGCAGATTCGGAAGTGGCGCGCCGAGCTTCATCGTGAGCCTATGAAGCGCTATTGCAAAGCAACATTTGAACAATGTCTTCTTGCCGCCGCTGCTGAGCGTCGTGAAGGACGTCTCTCTTTCGTCATCAATGCCACCGCTACGAATGACGGGATAGAAATCTGCTTTCGAGATAACCACCTGATCCTTTGCAGAGATGCCCGGGACTTCAGCCCGTAACAGGCAATCGAGAAAGAGTCTCTTCAGCTCATCAAGGTTGGTCTCGTCCTCTTCCGCAGCAGCCTTGGCAGCGCGTAAGGCGACGCGGACCTTTGTTTCCTGTTCAACGATTTTCCCGAGCTGCTCGCTTTGCTCGTCGAGCAACCGCGGGAAGCGAGCAAGGCTATCAAGATTTGCGATGTTCTGCGCGATAGCCGCCCGCTCATGCTCCTTCGCCAAAACGGTCGACAGGTAGGCAGAGTCGTAGCGTGCAAGCGCTTCGTTGCGCTCGTGCTCTATCCGACGCTTGCGAAAGGCCAATTCTTCGCGTTGTCTTCGGTTCGCGGCTAGGGCGGCGTCGTGACGTTGCAAGATGTCTTTAAGTTCCGCCATCCGCTGTTTGAGGTCTCTCTCGATCAGTGCGGCTTCCTGCGGGTCGGCAACCTCGCTCACGTCGGGCTGAGCGCAGACATGACATAGCGGAGCGTGACGCTCCGGGAGTGCCTGGGTGCAACGCGGGCACGAGTTGAATTGAACGCCACTGAGCACCTCCCGTGCCGAACGAGAACGCTTGAAGCGCACCGAAAGAGTCTCAAGTTCATTGAGGTGACGCTGATCCCGATTCGCGCTGGCCGAAAGATCGGCCACGGCTTCATCGAGTTCGGCAATGGCTCTACCGAGCTCAAGCGCCGTGTCGCGGAGCTGATCAGCAGCATGATCGGTCAATTTCTCGAGGTCGGGTTGCGACCGGAGCGTCGAAATCTCATCACGGAGCTCTGCATCTCGTTCGCTTAAGACCTTCTGGCGCGCTCGAATCTCTATCTCGGTTTCGATCCCGACTTGCTTGAGCGCTCGGCGCAAGCTCTCAATAGTTGCAGCAATGCCAATGCGCTCACCCCGTAGCCGGTCAAGTTCCGCCTCAAGCTCGGCAACACGTTCATCATGAAAACCGATAATGTAGCGCAAAACATCGCGGCTTTTGAGCTGCTTGAAAGTGTCCCCGCCACGTTGCAGATGAAAGAAAGAACTGTCGATCTCGTCTTGGTCCAAATAACAGTACCATAGGAGGTCTCGGATCGAGAGCCGTGCACTGTCCGAGTCGTCCCGCTTCTTGCTTTTCCGCACTCGCGGAGGCGTTAGCCCAGACAGATGGAAAATGAGATCGGAGAGCGTTTCTACCTCTGTTCCTGGAAGGGCGATGCCAGCGGCCACTCTGGCGGGAAGTACTAATTGGATGGCGTCCGCCCCGCTCCCCCAGGAAGTAAGAACGTTATTGGCATCGCGCTCCCGCTCGATGGTCAAGGCTCCATTCTGCAGCTCCAGGGTAAGACTAGCTGCAACAAACTCGCTCTGCATCGCAGGAGAAAGCTCCACGCGCGCTCCAAGGCAATAGTCGATCATCTTCGCGATGCTGGATTTTCCGGCGCCCATCTGTCCCCAGAAGTAGGACAGATTGGTGAAGCGCTGCACGACGTCCTCTTGCCGAAAGGATAGACTTAACGCGGGAATGTTAAATTTCATGGCGAGAGCGCCTCTCCCCATTTCATATCTATGATTTCAGGTATCGTTTCGTAGACAAAATCCTTAAGGCGCGTCGCGTTCATTGAACCGACAGCCGCAACTGTAAGGTCGCTCCGGCGCGCGACGTCGACGTTGAGCGGATCTTGCCGAAGTAGGGCCGCGACCTCGCGTCCCTTATCCGTCAGGCCGATCTCAATCGTATTGCCCGTAACGCCAAGCATGACGAGACCGCGCGCATGGAGGAGGCCAAGCCAACGCCGATAGCGAGCATCCCAAGGACCATACCGAAACCGTATCATCTTGGCTTCGATCGATGTCCGCTCGCGCGGAAGGACTTGTACCTTTTCCGCGCCCTTATCCAAACGCAACAGCACGCGCTCAAGGCTCGTCGGATAACGAACCAAATAGTCTAGCTTCGCGAGTTTTGTAATGCCCTCGACCGCCTTGGCTTTCGTTTCCGGCGTCTTCTTTCTGACGTCGGCGCTTTGAAGAAGGATCAAAAGTCGCGACATATGCAACTCGTCGCGATTCTCCATTTCAGCAAGCGTTTTCACGAGGCGCAAGCTCATCCCGGCTCTCCCGAAACGAGGTCAAAGCGATCGCTCCACCAAACGCGGCACTCGCTCGTGAAGAGACCCGTCACGCCAACAAGGCAGTCATATCCATGATGTCCGATTTGCTCGGCATGGTCGATTGCCGCGGCCTTTAGCCGGTTTTGCGCCTCGATCATCATTTCCGGCCCGAAGGTGGCGCCTTCCACTCGCGTCCGAAGGTGAGCTTCACTAACGGCACCGAGGACCACTTGTTCAATCTGCGTCTGCAGTGCCGGGTAGGCCGCCGGTCGACGCATGATATCCTCCATGAGCGCGAATTTCTGTCATACGAGTACGGACGGCCCGAACGGCGCTTTCGTTTTCCGAAGTTGTGCGCTTGCGTCGGAATGCGTCGCCGATATCCCGGGCAAAAATTGTAGGGACTCGGGAAGCTGTGCGCGATCTACGGGATCGAGCTTGAGAATCACCATCGAGCATTATCTGACGCGAGGGCAGCGGCTCATCTGTTGAATTTAATCAATAAGAAGCGCGAAGGCGGCGTCTCGGCAGACGCCGAGCAGGCTGCTTAGTTGCATTCTGGACAGGTGTCGCCCGTGCCCTCAAGGACTTCGGTCAGCGCAAGGTTCGCGGCAATGACGCGAGAAATAGCACTACGCATACGCACAGTAGAACTATATCCTTGAACAGGAACTCTCCCGCCAAATTCCAGGCCATCGGATCGGTCGAAAGGCTCCACTTCACGACGCCGGGTGTCGTAAAGAAGAAAGACCACGTAATAGCGAAAGTAACCACGCCGAGGAGCGACCCCAAAGCTGAAAGAAGTGGGCTGAACGCGCCTGCTACGAGCATCGCCGCAATAACGAACTCCGCAACTCCCAAGAAGTAAGCCTCGCCTCTCAAGCCGAGCACGGACAGCCAGGAAATGAAGGGGCTGTTGGTTATGAATTGCGCGATGCCTTGTGCCGATTGGGGTGTAAACTTCTGCATTCCGAACGACACGAATATGACAACCATGACCCACCTCAGGATGCCCAGCAATCGATAAGATCCCGTGCCTCTTTCGGCAATATTGAACATTTCATTCATCAGAGCGCTCACCTCTAGTTGTCGCGCTGCGATCTTCTGCATCACAGGCTACACTCTGTACGCAGGCTTCATCGACCCGTTACGCGCGGGGCTGTTGATGAAGGGTCACAATATTGTGCAAAGCCCGTTGGGAATAAGATGTATCGCTCTGCCGCGAGACGGCTTCAAGCCCAGATTGCCGCTTCTGGTCCATGGCTGACCTAAGCGCTCGCTCTTGCGATATCCGCAAGTGACCGACTGTGTTGAAGCAAGCGCCACGGGCATGGTCGACGTGGTGGTCCTGAAACTGGCCTGCATCTGAACTCTAAACATGCGGATTACGGTCCGACGCTTACTTCGTTGGCTAGTCTGCACGAGCCGATACATCCAAAAGGCTTGCTACATCGCGGTGGCAAGAAGGCAAGGACCTCCGAGACGCTCCCACAGCAAAGGCCCGTGTCATCTCAAGGCGGATGAGAGCACCACGTCGATAAGGCGCTGACGTAGGAACGTACGGGCCATTTGCATAATGGTCGGGCTGTAGGCGTCCAACGATTTGTCCAGCGAAACCTCCAACAAGATTCGATATCGTGTCGTAAGACATCGTTTTATATGGTGTAATCGATGGGTGCTAAGCGCCTCCCCCGCTCCGCTCGGGGCTCTTCACCGCTCCAGCACAATAAGCCTTGTTACGGCAAGCACTTCCGCAATTTTGGGAAAGCGACACAGTCGTCCCACGGCGAAATCCGTACAACGGCTGTACAAATCTTGCCGGGGTTCAATGGTGGACCATTGCTGCAGCTCATTGAGCGACGGCTTCACTAGCTAATCAATCGCCCTATTGGCGTTACCGACTGTTACGAAGCGTCGCTCGCGGCTTTTTGCGGGAGGTCGGCAAATTCGGTCCGGAAGCCCGCTGATCCTCCTGAAACTTGAGCGTCGCTTGAACATGTTCGGCGAGCTTCAACGCGCTATCGGCGTTCGCAGCAAGACGAGACAGCAGCTGGGACAACACTTTGAACTCCTCGCGCGTCAACACCCCAAACAACGCGTCGTTGACTGGACGTTGCAGGGCGGCAAGGCTGATCAATTGATCCACTCCGTGTTGGGTGAGGGCAAGTTGTACCCGCCGACCATCGCCCGGATGGGGGGTCTTCTGGATCAGGCCGTCGGAAACCAGCTTGTTGATCTCGTTGGTAACGAAGGCGCCGCTTAGATACAGCCTTTCGGCGACCTGATTGACCCCCATCGGCTCCTCCGCCGTTGAATTCTTGATTGCGATGAGGATCAGATACTGGGTGGGCGACAGGCCGGCAAAGCTCGCGAACGTTTCACGGGCGGATTCCAGGCTGCGTCCGAACGCGAAATAGTCGTAGAGGAGACCGCGAAACGTGCGGTCCCCATTTTTGTCGAGCAGCTCAAGCTTCGACGCTGTCAAAAGCGCATCGACCACGGTCATTCTCCCCCGCGAACGGCATTTCGCTGGTTTTCTCTAAAAAGCATGCATGTGCCCCCGCAGCAAGGGGCTTGACATCCTCAAATAGCTTTGTCAGAAAGCTAGTTGAAAATTGTAAATCGGGCAGGACAGCGAGGTTGCCCCATGGAGGACCGTGCATTCAGGCGCGCGCTCGGCGAATTCGCCACTGGCGTTGCGGTGGTGACCGCGCGCGGCAAGGGCGAAGAGCTTATCGGCGTGACCATGAGTTCGTTCAACGCCGTCTCACTCGATCCGCCGCTCGTTCTTTTCAGTGTCGACCGCAAGGCGCGCAGCCTGCCTGCGATGCTCGATGCCAAGGGCTTTGCGGTGAACATCCTGGCGCGCGACCAGGAAAGCATCTCCAACCAGTTTGCGCGCGCCCTCTCCGACAAATGGGACCAGGTGAAGATATCGGTCGGTCATGCCGAGGCCCCGCTGATCTCAGGCGCGATGGTCCATTTCGAATGCGCGACCTACGCGAACTATGACGGAGGCGACCACGTCATCTTCGTCGTCCGCGTCGTCCGCCACACGACCCGCCCTGAGGCCGCTAAACCCCTGATCTTCTTTCGTGGTCGATATCGCGATCTCATCGATGAATCCGAGCGCGAGCCGACCTGGCCGCTTCCCATTCATTACTAAATTCGAACCGGAGGAACCGCGATGCGTAGCGCAAAAGAATATTTGTCAGGCCTGAAGGATGGCCGCACCATCTACATCAACGGAGCGTCGGTCGGCGATGTGACAACGCACCATGCCTTCCGCAATCTCGCCGGTTCGATGGCGGGTCTGTTCGACTTTGCTGGCGCTTCCGAGAATGCGGATCTGATGACTTTCACGACGGACGCCGGGCGTGCCAACCGCATCTGGCAGCTGCCGGCGACCTACGCTGATCTCGTCAAGCGACGGAAGGCGCTTGAGGCTTGGGCTGCGTTGCATGCAGGCTTCATGGGCCGCGCTCCGGATCACGTCGCATCCTGCATTTCCGGACTCTACATGGGGTTGGACGTCTTCAAGGACTACGATCCGGCCCGCGCCGGCGCGCTCGAGAGCTACTACCACCATGCGCGCGATAACGATCTCTACCTCACCTACGTCATCATCAATCCGCAGGCGGACCGTTCGAAGGGTGCGGCCGAACAGGCGGACCCGTTCCTGACCGCTGGCGTCGTCGATCGCGATGCCGAAGGCATTACGATCCGTGGTGCCAAGATGCTGGCCACCGGCGGCGTCGTTGCCGACGAGGTCTTCGTCACGACCATCCAGCCGATGCGCCCAGGTGAGGAACGCTACGCGATGTCCTTCGCGATTCCGATGAGTACGAAGGGCCTCAAGATGCTGTCACGCAAATCGTACGAAGATGCGGCGGGCGCGGTGTTCGACAATCCCCTGTCCAGCCGGTTCGACGAGAACGATTCCGTTCTTTATTTCGACGACGTGAAGGTGCCGTGGGACCGCGTCTTCGTCGAAGGTAATGTAGAAATGTGTCAGAAGCAGTTTCATGCCACGCCTTGTCACGTGTACCAGAACTATCAGGCGATGGTTCGGCTGAGCGTGAAGCTGAAGTTTCTGACGGGTCTGGCGCATCGGATCGCCGAGATGAACGGCGTCACACAGTTCCCACAGGTGCGCGAGATGCTGGGTCAACTCGCGGCGGAGACCGGCATGGTGGACGCGCTGGTCGCAGCCATGGAGGCGAAAGGCACACAGGTTGGTCCTTATTTCATCCCGGACCGGCACACGCTCTATTCCGCACAGGTGCTCACGCAACAACTGTACGCGCATGTGCTCAACACGCTGCGCGAACTCGCCGGCGGCGGCATGATCATGCTGCCCTCCTCAGTTGCCGACTTTGCCAACCCGGACATTGCGGCGTTGATCGGCAAAACGCAGCAGTCGCCGAAGGCCAACTCACATGATCGCGTGAAGTTCTACAAGCTCGCCTGGGATGCCGTGGGCTCCGAGTTCGGATCGCGTCATCAGCAATACGAGATGTTCTACTCCGGCGCGACCTTCGTCACCAAGGGACACTCCTATCGCACCTATGACTGGGCCGGCGCCGATCGGCTGGTCCAGGGCATGCTCGATTCCTACGACCTCAATGGCGTCTCATCCACCAGCAAAGCCGCCTGAATCACGGAGACCACACATGTCTGTCAACAAGAAGCACGACGAATTCCACGCGCTCGACATGAGCGTCGGTTGGGAAGTGCCGGCCGGCTACCCGGCGGGAATCCAGCAGAAGATCTTGGCGGGCGGACTCGACGAGGGCAACCGGCGCGGAACGCGCACCCGGCTGCTGCGCTTCGCGCCGGGTGCCTACACGACCTCGCCATTCTCACACAAGTACTGGGAAGAGGTCTATCTCGTCTCGGGTGACCTGATCGTCGGGAATGACGAGAAGGGGGAGGGCGGTGAGAGTTTCCGACCGAACACCTATGCCTGTCGGCCACCGCACGCCCCGCATGGGCCGTTCAAGTCCGTCAACGGATGCCTGCTTTTGGAGATGCACTACTTTGATCCGGTTTAATGCGGGTTGGCAATCGCCAACAACGTCCATTGGCCGACCAAGGGGAAGAACAGTTATGGTGTTCAAAGATATTTCCATTGCAGTTGTGCGTTGCGGGTCGTCACTTCGTTTGCTCTTCAGATTGGATCGCGGACTACCGCGGGCCAATCTTCGGCTGGTGGTCGACGGTCTCGCGGGTGCACTCGCGTTCGGAGTGGTGGCGACAACTCCAGTTGCGGCGCAGGAGAAGCCGAGTTCGGTCGGGCTGGGTATCTTCACCTTCACATCTGGTCCCGCAGCTGCCTTTGGCTTGCCAGGAAAAAATGCAGCCGACCTAATGATCGAACAGATCAATGCTGAAGGCGGTATCGCGGGCGTGCCGGTGAGTGCGACCTATGTCGACGAAGGGCAAGGAACGCAGGGCGTCATAGCCGAATATCGGCGCTTGGCCGGTGAGGCAAAGAATCAGGTGCTAATTGCGGCGTTGTCGAGCGCTAACTGCTTGGCGCTGGCCCCCCTCGCTGAACAGTTAGAGGTTCCAACCGTAGCCTGGAACTGTGATACTCACCAACTTCTGGTCGACGGAAAAAGCAAATATATGTTCCGTCCGAACGGCAACACCGTACCTGAATTCATCGCCTACGCGCTCTATGTTTTGGAGCGCAAGCCAAACATGAAGACGGTTGCCATCATCAATCCGGACTACGCCTTTGGCCATGACGCAGCCAAGATTTTCACAGCAGCGCTGAAGGCGTTGAAACCCGACGTTGAGATCGTCGCCGAACTATATCCCAAACTCGGCTCGCCAAACTATCAGACGGAAATTTCGCGCCTTACTGCCGCGCGCCCGGATGTCGTCTTTTCCAACCTCTGGGGTGCGGATCTCGAAAACTTCGTGCGCCAGGCCGCACCGCGCGGGCTTTTCACCTCCAGCCAGGTGATCCTCGCCGTCGGCGAAACTGTGCTGCAACGCGTTCCGTTGCCCGACGGTGTGATTATTGGTGTTTTGGGTGATGGCTGGTGGATGTCGCCGGATGCCAAGGCCAATCCCGAGACCGCCAAATTTGCTGAAGCATACAAGACTCGCTTTGGAGAGTATCCGGTTTCCCCATCCATTAAGATGGCCAATACCTTGGTGTACGTGAAGGAAGCCTATAAGGCCGCGATGTTGAAGAATGGCGGCAAGTGGCCGACGCGATCAGAACTCGCAAGCGCCATGCAGGGGAGCAAGGTCGCGACCCTGACTGGCACTGTGCAAACCCGCGCCGACAATGACGGGCTTGCCGACCAGATTGTCGGCGTCACTGTGAAAACGCCAGCGTATCCGTTCCCAGTAATTGGCGACATGGTCCGTTACAAGGGCGATAGCCTGATGCCGCAGGTCGGTCAGGATCCACTTGCTTGGATTTCGACGCTGACGCCGGAGTTCACGAAGACACTGCCTAAGCCGGGAAGCTACAATTAAACAACGATGGTCACCCGCTTGCTTTCTCCTATCACGTGAGGCGTAAGCCGATGTCAAATGCGATCGTTCCCTTGTTAGTGGATAGCCTTGCAAGCGCCGCGTTGATCTTCTTCGCGGCAGTTGGCCTGACCTTGGTGTTCAGTGTGCTGCGCGTCCTCAACGTAGCTCACGGGAGTCTCTATTCGATTGGAGGTTATGTCGCCGCGTCGATCTGCTTGTTCATTGCGAGCCGGCAGCTCAACCCATACCTGTCGTTTGCGGCGCTGTTCTTCAGCGCCGTCTTCGTCGCGGCGATTTTCGGTCCGTTGATCGAGCGCAGCCTGGTTCGCTGGACCTACGGGAAGTCGGAAGCCGTCCAGATACTGGTCACCTTTGGGCTGTTTCTCATTCTGGAAGATCTGCAGCGCATCATCTTTGGCGTGCAATCCTTCTACGAGGATACACCGATGCGATTGCTCGGCATTTCAAGCATTGGAGGGATCGTCTACCTGAATTACCAGATCGTGTTGATTGTGATGGCCCTGCTGGTCGTGATCGGCCTGCGGCTGCTGATCAACCACACTCGGCTCGGGCGCCTGGTTACGGCCGTCGTAACCGATCGGGAGATGGCACAGTCGATTGGCATCGACACCAACAAGATATTTATCCTGGCCTTCTCGCTCGGCGTATTCCTTGCGGCGCTGGGAGGAGCCTTGGCGACTCCCACGTCCGGCGTCGCGCCGGGACTTGGCGCTGACACTATGGTGCTCGCCTTTGCGGTGGCGGCGATCGGTGGCCTCGGACAGATCGAAGGCGCCGCAGTGGCTTCGCTGATCGTCGGCCTGGCACGCGTCCTCGCGATCTATCTGGCGCCTTCGCTGGACGCGGTCGCGCCCTATTTGGCAATGTTGGTCGTTCTCCTGATCCGCCCTTACGGCCTGTTCGGATCGATGACGGTGCGGAGAATATGATGCGCACAATCCTTACTGCGGGCGCGATCCTCACCCTCGCCGTGCTTCCAATCTTTGCCCCATGGTTGCAATTCGTGCTGACACTTGCAATCGCCAAGGGCTTGGCGGCGCTCGGTGTTGCGGTTCTCCTCCGCGGCGGACTGATCTCGATCGGTCATGCCATGTTCTTTGCCGCGAGCGCCTATAGCGTTGCATTTTTGGCACGGGCTGGCGTTAATGATTTCGGGGTGCTCTTGGTTCTCGCTGTGCTGACCGCCGCGCTAGTGGGAGCCGTGGCAGGTTCGTTCCTCGTTCGCTATCGCGCGATCTTCTTCGCGATGCTGAATCTCGCCGTCTCCATGGTATTCTACGCGCTGTGCGCCAAGCTTTACGGCGTCACCGGCGGGACTGACGGCATGCCCATCCCGATTCCCGGTATCTTCGGCATCGCAATGGCCGAGCCTGTCTTCAAGAGCGTTCTGTTCTATCTGAGCCTGATGCTGATGGTGCTGGTCGGCTTTGCTGTTCAGCGCTACCTGAACAGCCCGTTGGGTCATGCGCTGTCGGCCGTCCATACCAATGAAATCCGGCTTGAATATCTCGGGATTCCGGTCTGGGCAGTTCTCCTGGTCGCCTACGTCATTTCGGCGGCACTGGCCGGGCTCGGCGGCGCAATTGGGGGATTCGCGATCGGTCGTGTTGTGCCAGAGTTAGCATTCTGGACCGCGTCCGGGCATCTCGTGCTAATCGCAGTGCTTGGCGGGATCGGTGGCGTGCCCGGCGCATTTCTTGGCGCACTGTTCCTGGAGTTGCTTCATAGCGTAGCAGCCAGCGTGACCGACGCTTGGAATCTGATCGTAGGCATGGCGCTGATCATCGCGATCATGTTCATGCCGCAAGGACTCTATGGGCTGTTCTCGCGCAAGGAGGCGTCGAGCCTATGAAGCAGCCTATTCTCGAGGCCAAGGATCTTCACGTCAGCTTCAACGGGGTCAAGGCCGCGGATGGTGTGAGCATCGCGATTCACGAAGGTGAGTGTCTCGCGATCATCGGACCAAACGGATCTGGCAAGACGACGCTGCTCAACATCTGTACCGGCTATATCAGGCCGAGATCGGGTAGTGTGCAGCTCGACGGCCGAGATATCACCCGGCTTTCGCCGCGCGCCATCGCGCGCCGCGGCGTCGCGCGGGCCTTCCAGATTCCGCAGCTGTTCTCGGCGCAGCGCGTGATCGAGAATATGATGCTGGCGCTGGCGGCCAACGAAGGCCTGTGGAGCGCGGCCCGCCCGCTGGAGACGGCCGCGCGGCGCGGGGAGGCGGAAGCGCTGCTCGGCCTGGTTGGCCTTGCCGACGACGCTGAGCGGATCAGCAGCACCTTGCCCGAGGGGCATCGTAAGCTCTTGGACATCGCGGTCGCGCTGGCGCTCAAGCCACGGCTCTTGTTGCTGGACGAGCCGACCAGTGGCGTTAGCGCGCTGGAGCGGTTCCCGCTGATGGAAGCGCTGATGAATGCGTTACGCCAGCGCCGGATCACGGCGCTATTCGTCGAGCACGATATGGACGTGGTCGCGCGCTACGCGAGCCGCGTCCTGGTCTGGAACTCCGGTAACATCATGGCCGAAGGGCGGCCCGACGAAGTGTTCAGCAATGTGCAGGTTCGCGAACGCGTCGTAGGGGTGGCGTGATGCTGAGCCTCGACAGGGTCAACGTATCGATTGAGGGCGTTCGCGTGCTGCGCGGGGTCAGCTGCGACATCCTCGAGAGCAGGACGACGGTGCTGATCGGCCGCAACGGTGCGGGCAAGACCACGACGCTACGCGCGATCATGGGTCTTCTCGACCTCGACGGCGGTTCCATCCGTCTCGACGAGGATGACCTCGGCCGCATGCCGGCCCATCATCGTGCTCGCTCCGGGATCGGCTATGCGCCCGAGGATCGCCGCCTGATTCCCGAGTTAAGCGTGCAAGAGAACATTCGCCTTCCGGGTCTAGCGCTAAAGCTAGACAGAGCGGAGATCGCGCACAGGCTTGACGAGGTCTATGGCTTGCTTCCCGAATTGCATGTCATGCGAGCAAGGCCGGCCGGCGGCGTCTCCGGCGGGCAAGGCAAGATGGTGGCGCTCGGCCGTGCACTGACAGTCGCGCGCAAGGTGTTGCTGCTCGATGAACCGTTCCAGGGCCTGGCCCCGGCGCTGGCGCTCGACTATGCGCGCACGCTCGGCGAGTTGCGCAAGCGCCGCCCCGAGCTTGCCCTGCTGATCACCGAATCGTCGCCGGCGTTGCTGGACCGGATCGCCGATCGGACGCTGCAGATCGAGCGTGGCGAAATCCTCTCGACATCGACCAAGGATAGGGAAGCGCATGTTGCTGCAGTTTGACCGCATCGCAAAAGACCGGACCGACCATGTCGGCGTCGAGATCAATGCCCTCGTCATCGCGGGGTGGGCGGGCCGAGACGCAGCGGCGATCGAACATCACATCGAAGAACTCGCAGCGCTCGGCATTCCACGTCCCTCGACGACACCGCTCTACTACCGCGTTGCGGCGCAGATATTGACGCAGGAAGCCAGCCTGACCGTGCTGGGCCAAGATAGCTCGGGTGAAGTGGAGCCGATCGTGGTCGCGATGGCCGACGGGCTTTGGATTGGCATAGGATCCGACCATACCGATCGCAGGGCCGAGGCATCGGGCATCGCGCTGTCGAAGCAACTCTGCGGCAAGCCAGTCGGCGCGCAGCTTTGGTCCTACCCCGATATCGAGGGGCATTGGGATCAACTGATGCTGCGGTCATGGGCCACCATCGATGGAAAGCGCGTGCTCTATCAGGAGAGCCCGGTTTCCTCCCTGCGCACACCGCGCGATCTGATCCGCCGCCACACGGGCGCGGACACGCTGCCCGCCGGCACGCTGATGTTTTGCGGCACGCCTGGCACGATCGGTGGCATTCGGCCGGGGACGCGGTTCGAGATGGAGCTGCAGGACCCTGTCCTCAATCGTGCACTCACGTATGGCTATGAAGTTGCCGCGCTGCCGATCATCTCTTGATCGCCACACCCAAGAACCGTTCGGAAGCAATGACAGACACGCGAGCCAATGCAAGTCCTTCGGCCGTCGCGCGGCTCGAGCTGACACTTGACCGCATTCGGTCGCTCGAGATGGAGGGCAGCAGGTCCTTTACCGCCGTCTTTGCCGACAGTGCGCAGCGGGAGGCCGAGGCAGCAGACCAGCGCGCCGCCGCCGGGTCGACGCGCGGACCGCTTGACGGTCGCATCGTCTCAGTGAAGGCATTATTCGACGTTGCGGGCACAGTGACAAGCGCGGGCTCCGCTGTGTTGCGTCGCCTGCCAGTCGCGGCTCGTGACTCTGCCGTCGTGGCGAATCTGCGCGCGGCGGGTGCGATCATCGTTGGCAAAACCCAGATGACCGAGTTTGCCTTCTCCGCACTTGGCACGAACCCGCACGACGGCGTGCCAGGCAATCCGCGCGACCGCAACCGTGCGCCCGGAGGTTCGTCGTCGGGGGCCGTGGTGTCGGTGGTCGACGGCATGGCTGAGATCGCCATTGGTAGTGATACCGGTGGATCAATCAGGATCCCCGCGGCGCTATCGGGAGCGATCGGCTTCAAACCGACGAGCGGTCTCGTGCCGACGGTTGGCGCTTTCTCGCTGTCATCGAGTCTTGACACGATTGGCCCGATCGCCTTGAGCGTTTCGGATTGCGCGGCCGCCGACATGGTGCTGTCGGGACAGCGAACGCCGTCAGGACTGCGGCCCGCGTCTCTCGGGACCTTCTCTCTCAGCGTTGCCCGCGGTCGGATCTTTGAGCGCTGTGAGCCGGAGGTGGTTAATGCGTTCGAACACGCAATCCAGCGGCTGCGGTCCTACGGCGTGCGGATTGCGGAGAGATCAATCGACGCAGCTCTCGACGACCTTGCGCAGATCGATAGGATAGGAACGTTTCCATCCATCGAAGTCGCCGCAACGCTGCGCGACCTCGGGCTTGAGAGTCTCGATGGGGTCGATCCGAAAACCCGGGTTCGCATCGAGGCGGGTGAGGGCATCCTCGCTGTCGACTATGTGCGCATGATGCGGCTTCGCCGCGCCGCCGTACAATCCTTCGAGCAGTCCTTCGCTGCGAACGAAGTCCTCATTCTGCCAACGACACCGATCCGCGCGCCGCTTTTGTCGGCGGTTGAGGACGATGCGACATTTCATGAGCTCAATGGGCTTGTCCTCCGCAACCCTCGCATCGCCAATCTTCTTGACTGCCCCTCGATTTCGCTTCCCTTACCCCTCGACGGTCTACCCGTCGGATTGATGCTGATTGGCCGCAGGAACACGGACCGGCGCCTGTTGGAGACTGCGTCCACCGTCGATTCAATGTTGCAACGTGGCGGGCACGCCAACGACATCGAACCGTTCTGATCAAAGAATTGAAGTAAAGGGAACGAAATGACCGAAGCGGTTGTCTTCACGCCAAGCGATCTACCAGTGGCTAAGCCTTCCAAGCCGCTTGAAGCCAGCTTGCGCGACTATCTTCATACTCACGCGAACTCCGTCGTCCGAATTCGTAAGCCCGTTGGCCTACGCGACATTGGCGCTCTATCCGCCCAAACGGACGATCCAATCCTGTTCGAGAATGTCATCGAGGCGCCTGGCTTCCGTGTCGCAGACATCCTGGTGAAAAACCGCGAAAACCAGGCGCGCGCGCTTGGCGTTTCACGCGAAGACTATTTAAAGACGCTGGCGTATCGGCTCAGGCTGCCACCGCGTCCCTTGGTGAAAGTTTCCGGCGGCCCAGTCAAGGAAGTTCGCTGGCTCGGCGTCGATGCCGACCTGACGCGGCTGCCGATCCCCTTTCACAAGGAAGGCGATGCGCAACCTTACATCACGCTCGCGAACATCATTCGGGATCCGGAAACCGGATTTCTCAACTCCAACCACGCCGGCACGACCGTTACCGGCCGCCATAGCGGCGCGATCAGCTTCGCAACACCGCACAGCATCCGCATCATGAACAAATATCGCCAGATGGGTGAGACCAGGATGCCGATCGTGATGATGGGCGGCGTACCTCCGGCCTACGAGATCATGGCCAACTACTCCGGCCTGCATCTCGACCTCTGGGGCGAGTTCGACATGATCGGCACAATCATGGACCGCGATATTGAAGTCGCTGATGCGGAGACCGTTCCTCTTCCGGTTCCAACTCAGGCAGAGGTGATCATCGAGGGTTACGTCCACTTTGCCTCGCAAAAGGTCGGTGCGGTTACCTCGCCGAGCATGTACCACCTTCCTCAGCACGAGCATGTGCCGACCTTGGAAGTCACCGCGATCACGATGCGGGAGGACAGGCCCATCTATCGAAACCATCAAACGTGTCCGGCAACCGACCATCAGACGTTACCTCGGCTCTGCCATGAAGCGATACTGTACAATCGCCTTAGCGAGATGGGGCTTGCCGTTAAGGACGTACGTTTTCCGACCTGGGGCGCGGCGTTGTCCTGCATCATACAGTTCGACTACCGTCATGATGGTTTTGTCAATGACGCATTGATGATGGTGATGGGCGCGCCCTGGATTAACACCAAGCTTGTTATTGCGGTTAGTCCCGACACCGATCTGGACGATCCTGCGGACGTTTATCACGCGATCGCGACCCGTTGCGACCCGGAGCGCGATACATTCGTGGTGCCCCGCACGCGCGGCTCGCTCTATGATCCATCCGCGACGCCCCTGCCGGCGGAATTTTATCCATATCGCGTGGTCGGGAAGATGGGGATCGATGCGACGATCAAGTCACGGCACGACCGTAATGATTTCAAGCGCGCCTGGCCGATGAATTGGGGGAAGGTCAAGCTTTTGGATTTTCTCTGATTGGGCCCGGCGCGATAGCGGGATGCGAGAGCCCGGAAGGAGGCATCATGAGCAGGTTGCATAACGAATTCTTCGGTCTCTATCCGGATTTCAGCTCGACCACTTGTGCGGTGCGGTCGCTCGCGGGCCTGTCTGGACCGTTCACTTGCGAAGTGGATGCTGGTTTATGAGGACTCGAGTCGGAAACGGCCATGCCGAGTGATCATCGTTCGAATTCGGACTTAGTACGCCCGCATGCGTTCGCGGAGCACGATGGGCCCAGAAGCAGGCGTCTTGAGAGCCAGCCGCTGAATCGGAGACTGGTAGTTGGAATCAGCGGTGCGTCCGGTGCTGTTTACGGCGTCCGCCTGCTCGAGTTGCTCCGAGCGGCTGGGGTGGAGACACATTTGGTAATGTCCAACGCGGCGAGCATTACTCTTGCCCACGAGGTCGGAAGGCCCCTGTCCGAAGTCAGAGCTCTTGCTGATCGGAGCTATGGTCAAAAGGATTTGTCTGCGCCCATTGCAAGCGGCTCCTTTCGGACGTCCGGAATGATCATTGCGCCCTGCTCGGTGCGGACAATGTCTGCCATCGCGGCAGGTGGCGCCGAGGGACTGCTTGCCAGGGCTGCCGATGTAGTGCTGAAAGAACGGCGGCGGCTAGTTCTCCTCCTGAGGGAAACGCCGCTGCACTTGGGGCACCTTCGTGCAATGACCGCCGTTGCCGAGATGGGTGCAATCATCGCTCCGCCGGTCCCTGCATTCTATGCAAAGCCAAAAGGTTTGGAGCAGATGATCGACTACACGCTCGGCCGCGTACTTGACCTGTTCGATATCGATATGGATTTGGCCAGCCGTTGGGAAGGCTTGCATTCATCGTCGACGAAATAGCGTGCTTAGCAACGCAGAGGTTGAGTTCCATCGCGCCTTGCGAGCGCATGCAGGCGCGGGGCGCGGGACCGCTTCGTCTCGACGAAAGCTGCGGCAATTTACGAATGAGATCCATCGGGAAGCTCGACGAAGCGCATACGTCCTGAGTCGAGGAAGGTCTGCTCCGCGGGCAGAAGGATGCATTTGCGACCGACCGAAACCCGAACTTGACGATCTAGACGGAGGATCTGCTGCCATGGTTGTGGAAAGCCGCTCTAAGCTTGACGCTCAGGGATGGCAGCGAACAAAAGCCCGAGGCCTTCCGCATATGTAAGGTGCGCAATCACTGCATCACGCAGTTTCGTGTAAGATGATCTCGCGATTATTGCTGTCTGAACCGCTGCAAGCACTTCGCCGGCATCGGCGCCGATCATGGTGAAACCAAGCACGCGATCATCACTCGCGCTCACAATTGCTTTCATCCATCCGCGCGTTTCCTCCGTCGCTTCGGTTCGCAGGACCCGACTCATTGGCAACTTCGCGACGCGAACCGGGATGCCTTGCCGCTTTGCCTCGTCTTCAGAGAGGCCAACCCGCGCGAGGGGCGGCTCAGTAAACATAACATATGGGACGAGGCGATCGTCCGTTCTACGATTGCCCCCCGCCATATTCTCGCGAACAATCCGAAAATCATCGACGGAAACATGCGTGAACTGCGGGCTGCCGGCGCACTCGCCGATCGCCCAGACGCCCGGGGCACTTGTTTCCAAACGTTCATTCACGCGGACGAAGGCTCTCGCGTCCAGCTCGACCCCAGTTTTTTCCAGCCCGATACCGGCGGTGTTGGCAACCCTGCCGGTAGCTACGAGCAGGTCGCTTCCCTCGATGGTCTTCTCGGCGTCCTCAGTGCGCAGCGTGACCGTCACGGCATCACCCGACAGCCCCTTCACCAATATCGGCTTCACGTTGGTCAGAACCTCGACGCCCTCGCTCGTCAGGATGCTATTCATCTCCTGAGCGACGTCCGCATCTTCACGGCCCATGGGTTGCCGCCCGGGTTCAATAATAGTCACTCGACTGCCGAGCCGCCGATAGGCTTGTGCCATCTCGATCCCGACATATCCGCCACCGAGAATGATCAGGTGAGAGGGCAAATAGTCGAGTTCGAGGGCTTCTATGTGCGTAAGAGGGCGAGACGTTGTCAGGCCCGGAATGTTGGGAATCGCGGCATGAGTGCCGACGTTGATGACCACCTGCAGGCCGGCGAGTGTGCGCGTGCCCCCGTCGTTCATCGCCACTTCGATGGTCTTCGGACCAATGAACCGACCATTCCCCATGATCAGTTCGGCACCGCTCTCTTCATAGGCGTTCAAGTGAGCGGCAATCTCCCTGTCGATCATATCTTGTTTCCGCCCACGCACCCTCCGCATGTCTGTTTGAAGGCCGCCCACGTTGGTGCCGAAATGCGCAGCATTCCGGGCCACATGAGCGACTTTCGCGCTCCAAATCTCGTTTTTGGATGGCAGACAAGCCACGGCGGGACAGGATCCGCCGACCCACCGACGCTCGACGACGGCAACTCTCTTGCCAGACTTGGCGAGGTGCCAAGCGAGCAGCTTGCCGCCCTGGCCACTGCCGAGGATCACCACCTCGAATTGTTCGTTGTGAGGCATAGCGACCCTCCTATTAGTCTACTGGTGGACTACCGAGATGTGAGCGTTACGTTTTCTCGTTGGCCTCTTCGCTTTCCGAGAGCGCGCGATAGCGCGCCAAATCGGGGTCCCCATCGAGGTAGAGTCCAATGAAGCCCCGGTAGCCGAAATCGTCGCGCAGAAGCACGAGCAGCCGATCCAAATCCTTGTAGGTACGATCGTCCTTGTCGCCCCAGGTCCGCAACGGCAGGAACTCGCGTCTCCAGCTCGGCCGAACATAGGCCAAGTGCTCGATCGTACCATCGATAGTCTTGGTGATGATGAGGACATTGCGCAAGTGCCCGCCGCTTTGCAGCTCCTGCTTAATTTCCCCTTCCTGTAACCCGCTCGTCAAGGGTCGCTCCCGCAAGTTGATCGCCCAAAGGCGGAGACCACAACGGGGCAGACTTCCTTGCGCCTACCAATCCGCACTCGCCTCGCGATATGCGGCTCAGAAGACTTGGAGCGAGTCGAACTGCTCCACGGCGAAGCTGCCTCCGGCCCGTGTCTATCAGTGAAGGGGGCGACCCTGCGAGCCCGACAATGAGGCGACGCGCACCGACAAGCGTTTCAATCCTGTCTTAGCTTCCTAATATCGACGGTATATATGGAAGTCGTTGTTTTTATTTTTGTGGCGACCATCGGCGTTACCGCACGGGCGGGAATGCGCAATTTCAGAGAAAGTCATTATATATCAATTTCTTACTTCTTGTGCCTCATGGCGGCGATCAGGCGTCGTAGGAGAATGAAAGCGAGTATGCCGCATGTGGTAGCGGGTAATTTCATAAAAACACCGGCGCGTGGCAGCTGTTGCGCCATGCGGCCGCTTGCCCGGCGAGAAACCCTCCAAAACGACCAATCCGTCAGCAATGCTCGAAGTCGGCAGGATCGATATCGGAACATTGTCTTTTTGAAAAACGCCTGCATTCAATACGACGAGGTCAGGGGGAGGTCAGTTCGCACGCGATCGGACGCGACGGCCTCCAGAGAAGCCTCGACGGATCGACCCTCTTCGCTCGCTGTGCGTACGACGCTGTCGAACTCGCGCAGATAACGAAGAGGGAATTCGATGCCCGCGGGATGCGCCGCCGCGGCCGCCGCAGCGTGGGAACCGCCGCGCAAGAGACCGCGGTTATTTCGCGGCTGCGCTGGCCGCCTGTATGATCACGTCGGCCACCACGTCCGGGTTGGAGACGGTGACAGCGTGCGAAGCCCTGACCTCAATGACGGTGGAGCGGGCACGATCGGCTTCGAACTTCTGTTCGGCCGGAGGAATGGCGAGATCCTGCGTGGTCAAGATTTGCCAGGTAGGCTTGGTCGCCCACGCAGCGGACGTCAGCTTCTCGGTCAGGCAGGCGAAGTCCATGTGGCGTTGGGTGGCGAGCAACATGGCGGCCTCGCTTGCGGGCACATCGGCGGCGACCTGGCTGTGGAACTTGTCGGCTTGGTAGAGGAGATACCTGCCACTGCTTCCGTCGGGCCGGGTGTAGGGGATCACGTCGGTGGACGTTGGGAATGAGCTGCCGGGAAACCGTTCGATCAGTTGGCTTGGAGCCTCCCCTACCGCGGGCAAAATTGAGCCCGCGTACACGAGGCCCTTTACCTTTTCATCCCCGCCGGCCTCGGTGATGACGGCCCCGCCGTAGGAGTGGGCCACCAGGATCATGGGTCCCTGAATTCTGTCGATCACGCTACGCAGATAGGCGGCATCGACCGCCACACCCAGCAGCGGGTTGGCGAAGGCGACGACCGGGTAGCCATCGCGCTGGAGCCGTTGGATTACTCTATTCCAGATCGACGCGTCTTCGAAGGCCCCGTGCACAAGCACGATAGTGGGCTTGGTTGATTTGCTATTCATTGTGATTTCCTTCTCAGGAGGGTTGGGCAGGAGGTGGCGCATCAGCTGCCTTGTGGGGAGCCGCAGAACGGCGCCTTACTTCTCGGCGATCATGTGAAGCCGATGAACCTTTGGAGCCACTGCGAACAGTTCGTCCGCACGCCCGAAGAGTGCCTTCGCAAGCTCTCCGTTCAGGTGGGCGTCGCGCCCAACTTCGTCCTTGAAGGTGTCGATGATCGCATAGACGCCGGGCTCTTCTTCCTTCGCCGCATACCACGACACGATCCCGGCCTCGGCCTTCGCCATCACGGCGCCCTGCTTCAGGAAGGACTCGACGTCCGCTTCCCTTCCCGGCCTTGCCTTCAACTCAACATAGAAGCCGAACTTAACCATTCGATTCATCCTTTCGCCGTCGTCTGACATAGATGCGCATCTTCAACGCGCGACTTCTTATCAAAACCTTTGCTGATCATGAAGGCGTTTTTTAAGAAACACCTTTTCAATAACGCTAGATTTTTCGCCATTCAGAGATTCTTGTCATCATTAAATATGCTGTAATATCAGTAGGCTATGCGATATGACTGGATATTCGGAAGGGGCGAATCGGGGGAGATATAAAAACGATATCGTGATGATAACTCATCGCTCTCCGATGAGGCCGCCAGGCGCTTGGTCTTGCTCGCAGCCATCCTTCCGAAGGGAGAGGATCTTTCGCGTCGTGCTCTCCGTCGGCGTAGCGCGAAGTCAGTCAGGCTCGACGCCTAACAGGGACGTGTTCACTTCGTCCCCACAATGCGGCTGTATCGCTGCTGCGGTTCAAGGTATCGGCGCAGTCGTCCCAAGTGAGCGCGGGGCGCATCTCAAAGATTAGTCCGAGCTCTGCGTGCCAGGAGACGAAGCTGGCTCTTGCCGCTTCTGCGGCGCCAGCTCGTTGATCGCATCTCGAAGGTGGGTCGCCGCTTTCAAGTGCTCCGTCCCATCTAGCAAGCTCAGCGCTTCCAGCATGAGCGAAAGCGCCACCGAAGTATCTGAAATCGAGTCCAGCATGGTCTTCCCCTGCGCTGCGGAAGCAATCCTCGGAAGGACGGTCGGCTCAGCGACGCTGGCGAACATGGTCTCCCGAGATGGCGCAACCGGGCTTTCTTCACGTCGCCAGTTCGATTTCCTTGATGTCGGCGATAGGTCCAAGAATTGCCGGGTCGAACTCTTTCAAGGCGCTGCGTTCGGACAGACGCCTAGGCAAGTCGGGATTCGCGAGAGCTCCTCTACCGATGGTGACGATATCGGCACCGTCGTCGAGCGCAGCCACCGCCTGCTCGATATTGTGCAGGCTGCCATTGGCGAAGATTGTTGCTTTCGGAGCATAGCGCTTGGCGAGCCGCATCAATGACGGACCCCCCTCGGCGAACGCCGGTCTCCACGCCTCGAATTCGGTTACATGGATGAAGTCCGCGCCGGCCTCGCCGAGGCTGCCGAAGATGATTTCGGCATCGCTCTCCGTGCCCGCCCACTTATGACCATAGTCATTCACCTTGCCCTGCGAGATCCGGACGCCGACTGGCGTGGTGGTGCTGACCTTTGCCCGCACCGCCTTCAACGTTTCCACGATTAACCGCACACGGTTTTCCGTGACACCGCCCCAGCGGTCCGTTCTGTGGTTGGAGTAGGCGGTCAAGAACTGGTCGAGCAAATAGCCGTTGGCGCCGTGAACTTCGATGGCGTCGAATCCGGCAACTTCAATTGCCCGTGCAGCCGAGTCAGCAAAGCCGGTGATGGCATCGGCGATCTGTTCTTCCGTAATGGCGGCTGGCAACGCGTAGCGGTCCTTGCCATGATAGAACGTCATCTGCTGGCCCATCGGCTGAATTGCAGACGGCCCGATTGTGCCATCGCGAAAGCGATTGCCCTGGCTGATCGCGCCAGCGTGCATCATCTGAGCGATCGCGAGCGCCCCGTGCGCCTTGATGCCGTTGACAACCGGCTTCCAGGCGTTGGCCTGTGCCTGATCGGTCATGCCGGGCTGATGGAAATAGCCCTGGGAGAACGCCTGATCGGTGTAAGTGCCTTCGGTGCTGACCATCCCAAAGCCGCCCCGCGCGAAGCGCTCGTAGTAGCGGGTCATGGTTTCGGTCGCCCGGCCGTCCTGGGTCGCCGTGATGCGGGTCATCGGTGCGACAGCGAGGCGGTTCTTTACTGTATGGCCTTTTATAACGATCGGCGCGAAAAGCGCGCTTGTGTCGATGTCCATAGCCAAGGTCTCCTTTGACGCCAAAAAGAAGCGCTTTGATCCCGAAAGTGTGGATTTGCAGCTCGATGGACATGCATTTAGCTTCTGCCGCTACGGTGCAGAAGCCAGACTAGAAGATAAGCACTATATCGCTTATCGTTATAATATGGATCTCGCAGACGTCGCGTTGTTTCGAACGATTGTGTCGGTCGGTAGCCTGTCGGCCGCGGCGCGCCAGCTCGGCACAACGCCGATGCTGGTCAGCCGTAGGCTGGCCGGCCTTGAAGCCGAGTTGGGCGTGCGCCTGTTTCACCGCACGACGCGCTCTCTGTCGCTTACCCCTGAGGGCGAGGCCTTTTCGCCCCATGCAGTCGCTCTCATTGAGGCTCGCGATTCAGCGCTCGAGTCGGTGTCGACCGCCGGCTCAGGCCTGTCGGGTGTATTGAAAATCACGGCCCCAAACGTCATCGGGCACTCTGTTGTCGTCCCCGTCGTGGCCGATTTGATCGCCGCCAATCCCGCACTACGCGTCGATCTGACCTTGAGTGATGGTGTTGTCGACATCGCGACGGCAGGATTGGATGTGGCGGTTCGCGTGGCCGTGATGAGGCCTTCCGACATGATTGCGACCAGGCTCGCAGATAACCCATTCACCCTCTGCGCGTCGCCCAGCTATGTCGCGCGCTTTGGAGAGCCCACCACAACCGGCGACTTGGTGGGGCACTCGTGCAT
The DNA here is from genome assembly GCF_040547695.1 of Bradyrhizobium sp. JR4.3. NCBI lineage: Bacteria > Pseudomonadati > Pseudomonadota > Alphaproteobacteria > Hyphomicrobiales > Nitrobacteraceae > Bradyrhizobium > Bradyrhizobium sp. JR4.3. The sequence goes on from NZ_JBEPQF010000004.1 coordinate 121,973, forward strand.
CAAGCTTCATGCGATGGATACTTGGCCATTCATGCGTGACGGCGAGCAACATCGGATCCGTGTCAACGGTGCCTTGTCGGCCAGCACAGTCGATGCGGTGCGGGCAGCCTGTATTGCGGGCGTTGGCATCGCCTATTTGACCTACTGGGACGTGCACAAACTCGTTGCGCGTGAAGAGTTGCGGCGGATCATACTCAGCGACGCCAAGCCGCTCGAAATTGGCATATGGGCGGTTTTTCCGACTCGTACACTAATGCCCGCCCGCGTGAGAGCTTTCATTGATGTTTTACGCGAACGGTTGCACGCGGGGGCAGATGCAGAATTACATGTGACGCCCGGTTAGCGTTCGCGCGGACGCTCCTGAAGGCTCAGCCGATCCTCTGCATCGCCGATATCTGGTAGAGCAGCCTGAGAGAGGCTTTTCACCACCGATATCGCGTCGTGCCACGATCGGCACATCGCAATCTCGAACTGAGTCCGCAGGCGTGCTTGGCTTGCTATCGATGTTGCTCGATTATTGCGAGCTTGCGTCAGGACCAATCGTGCTCTCCGCACCATGGCGCGGAGGAGACCCGTGCAGCCCCTTCCGGGGCAACAATCCGTAGATGGCATCTCGGAGGTGACTTGCAGCCTCGGAGTGCTGCGGTTCATCAAGCAACTTCAGCGCTTCCGTCATGAGCGATAGCGCTACAGACGTGTCGGCAATCGAGCTTTTCATGATCCTACCTTGCCCTGCGGAAAGCAATTTTCGATGGAGAGGAGTGAGTGGATGGCCAAGGGACTGCAGCAACGGATCCACATCGGCCTTGCCGCGAATGATTCACGAACGACCTGCCGAAGATCCGCGAGGTTCAACTTGTTTGCGGAAGGCGGTGTCCAACCCAGTCACTCCGCGCGATCGCAGGTCACGTCCGCGCCTATTGTTCGTCAGGAGGACGCGTTCGGTTACAACTGGCTACGTTTTTTGCGCGTTACCGGAAGTTGATCCGCGAAATATTCGCCGGCTTCCGAACCGGATTCGAGCAATATCGCCGCAAACGCGATAATCCGGAAATAATGCGGCTCTCCTTGGGCCCCATATAATGAGCGCAGCATCCTTGAGGGGGTGGACGCTTGAAAGTGCGATTATGCGGGTTGGCGCAATAGATTTTGTCGTCTGCACGGCTGCCAAAGTCGTGATCGGCTCGGACGGTAGCTGACCCTGTCTTGAGTTAGATGGAGCCGGGGCCGTCGGGTAGTGCGAATGCATAAGTCGGTTTAAGCGGTCATGCCCGAAGTCGGGCGAAGGAGGGGATGCGGAGGCGCATCACCGTCTTGGGTGTGAAGCAGGGCGTTCAAGAAGCATATGGCCGGGCGTCGGGTCGTGAGACCGACGGTCAAGGTAGTTTACCGAGGAGTGACCGACTGATGCAGACTCAAACTAAACGTTACGACTTCACGCCGATTGTCGATCGTTCACTTGTCTCCTTTCCGAAAAAGGAACGTGTCGCCGTCGTGATCTATATCAATTTGGAGCATTTTCCGGAGGATCGACCTGGCCCGGCGATTGTGCCGCACACCGCGCATTTTATGCCGGACTCTCTTAATTACGGGTGGCGAGACTATGGGCAGCGGGTGGGCATCTGGCGGTTGATGGAGACGCTGGACAAGTGTGGCTTGCCGGCAAGCGTGTGTCTCAATTCCGATGTCTGTCGCGAGTATCCCCGGGTTGTTGAGGAAGGTTCGAAACGCAAATGGGATTTTATGGGGCACGGACGAAATAACTCCGAGATCGTCAACGGTCTTTCGTTGGAGGAGGAAGCTGCGCTGATCGAGAACACGCTCACGGTCATCGCGGAGGCCACTGGTGAAAAGCCGAAGGGCTGGCTCAGCCCGTTCTTGACCGAGACGCACGCCACGCCGGATCTGCTCGCGGAACGGGGCATCGAATATTTGTGCGACTACACGTGTGATGATCTGCCCTTTCAGATGAAAGTGAAGAAGGGCTCACTTCTGGGAATGCCGTACTCCGTCGAATGCAACGACCTTCCGTCGGCTCTGACGTTTGGTGCGTCCGCGGAAGACTTTGGCCGGATCATACGAGACCAATTTGACGTCCTTTACGAGGAAGGAGAGCGTATTCCGAGGGTTCATCCCATCGCCTTGCATCCCTTTATTTCGGGGCAAGCGTTTCGGACGAAGCACCTGGCGGCAGCCTTCGCTCACATCTTGAGCCGAAAGGACGTGTGGGTGACAACCAGCGGCGAGATCAACAAATGGTACAGGCAACAACATTGCGGAGCCGTATCGTGTAGCGAGCGGTGATCTTCGCACCAAGCGGACGGCCTGGGCCAGGGCCGGAAACGTCGGTCTCGCGCGGATTTTGTGTAGAAGCGATCGCCGGCGAGCACGATGCTTGCCGGCGATCCTTCGCTATCGGCGGAAAGAAACTATCGTTGCACCAAACGCGCCAAGTCCTGCCTGAGGAGATAGAACGACACAGCGAGCAGGACGACGTCCTTCATCAGGAAGGGCACGTTACCGGTCATCGCGGGGAAGCCTCCCGCGGCGAGGTCCCAGCCCTCCGGCATGAAGGGGATGATGGTGACGGTCGCGATGAAGGTGCCGGTCGAGCCGAGAGCGCCGAGCACACCAAGCCGGTGGCTCCAGAAGCCCGCGAGCAGCAGCGCGCCAAAGGTCCATTCAGAAATGCCGAGGAAATAGCTGGCGCCAGCATGGCCGAACACAGGATAAAGCCATCGGATCAACGGGCCACTGCTGATGAACGGGACCAGCCGTTCGAATTCGTACGGAAACCACTTCTGGTAACCGAAGAAGAAGAACATGATCACCATCGAGGCGCGAACGAGATGGTAGTCGAGATCTTTCGCGAGCAAGCCGGATCCCTGCAGGGCGCGGACGAGAGGATTTTGGGCAGTGTGGGTCTTGGCAAGCATGGTCATGGTCGTGATCCCTGAGATGAGATGATCGACGTGGCGGCCGTCGCGTTAGGCGACGGCCGGGAAGTCGATCTCGGTATCGTTGATGCGGTTGAAGACGTTGGTGAACGCGGTGGTAGCAAAGGCGAGGCTGATCTCGACGAGTTGCGCGTCGCTGTAGCCGGCGGCCTTGATCGCGACGAAATCCTTGTCGCTGATGGTGCCGCTCGTGCGCGCAAGCTTGTCGACGAAAACGACCAGCGCATCGCGCCGGGCATCACCGGTGGGCTGGCCATCGCGGATTTTCTTCAGGACTTCCGGCGCCAGGCCGACGAGCTTTCCGAGATGGCTGTGGGCGGCGACACAATAGTCACAGCCGGCGGCCTCGCTGATGACGAGCTTGATGATCTCCTTATCGGACTTGGTCAGTCCGCCTGAGGCGAGCACGGCGTCGGCGGCGAGTACGGCCTTGAGCGCGGCGGGGCCATGGGCGGCGATGGCCGCAAAGGTGTTCGGCACGCTGCCGATGGCCTTCTTGATCTGGGCATAGACCAGGCCGGAGGGGCCGGCGTCAGTTTCGAGGTTCGGGACGGAAAGACGGGACATGATGGCACTCCGTGGTTGGGGTAGTGAACGATTGCGGAGTGACACTATGGACGCGGTATGAGATGTTGAATGCTTAATGTGCTTGCATATATGCTCATTCGTCTCATTTGCATATCGAGAGGGGAGCAGGATGGATTGGCTGAGCCGGCTGTTCGAGATGATGCCTGTGCGCGGCCGTCTGGACCTGCGCTGCTCCTACGGCGCGCCCTGGCGGATCGAGCAGGGGCCGGGCGAGGCCAACGAAATCCCGTACCATGCGGTGCTCGCAGGCTCGGCGATGCTGGACGATCCGGCGGGAGGCCGGCCGCTGCTGCTGGAGGCCGGCGATATTCTGCTGCTGCCGCGCAACCCCCGGCACGTCATGCACGACGGCAGCCGAGCTGCGCCGCTGAAGGCCCGTAATCGCGCGTCACTGAACTTCACCATCAGCGAGAATCCCGGCTCGGATGCCCGGCTCGATCTGTTGTGCGGACATTTTTCGATCGCCCCGCCGCACGACCGGCTGCTGCGCAACTATCTGCCGCCGGTGCTGATCGTGAGGGCCGGCGCGCAGGCCGGAGAACGGGACACGGCGGGGCAGCTCGCAGGCCTCGTTGCCTTGATGCGCGGCGAAACCGCAGACGATCAGCTGGGTGGCCGCGCGATGCTGAACGCCCTGTCTACGGCGATGTTCGCGCTCGTGCTGCGCCTCGCCAGCGAGACCGGGGACGCGCCACGCGGGCTGCTTGCGCTTGCAGGTCACCCACGCCTCGCGCCGGTCGTCGCGGCCTTGTTCAATGCGCCCGCGCGCGCATGGACGCTGCCCGAGCTTGCGCAGCTCGCCAACATGTCGCGTGCGACACTCGCCCGTCAATTCCAGGAGAAGGTCGGACGCTCGCCGAGCGAACTGCTGACCGACATCCGCATGACGCTGGCAACGAACGAACTGAGGAAATCCTCGCTCTCGACCGGAGCTGTGGCGGAGGCGGTCGGATATCTGTCCGAGGCGGCGTTCCAGCGGGCATTCAAGAGCCACATGGGCATCACCCCCGCGCAATGGCGAAAGGCTGCGCAGACGCCTGCGACGATTGACGAGCTGGAGCTGGCGAAGAGGCCAGAGGCAACATCGGGTGTCGAGAATGCCTAGGCAGGCGAGCGCGAGGTGGCCGAGCTACCTCAGCATCTGCGGCAGATGATGAGCTTGCGATCCAGCATCTGATTGCGCTGCTGCTGCTCACGCTCCCAGGCCGACAGAGCATCCGATTGAGGCGCATCTGCCCGGCTCGGCTGACGGTGGCCGACCGGAGCGAGCCAGGGCAGGCGCGACGTCGGCTCGGCCGAGGCGAAACGCTGGGCGGCGCGCGACGGCAGATCGGGGAGGGCGTCGAGAGAGCTGTTCCGGTCGGAGGCATGTGCGGGCGACAGCAAGCCGATCAGGAGGAGGCCCGCAAAAGCGGAGCGGATCGAGCGTGTCTGGTTCGAACGATAGGACATTGTGGCGCTCCCGTAATGGAGGCTCGGGATGAGCGGCTCCGTTGAGGGTCACAATAATCGTGGACGCGAAAGGCTGAATGCTGCGCGATCTCTAAGGTGTGCTCGTTCGTCTCACGAACGTCGATGGAGTGGACTGGTTGCAGCTTCAGCGGGTTGGCTACCAGGCGTTGGCTCGGGGACCACCTCGCCGATGTCGAGATTACGATCGGGGCCGTGTGAAACCACCAACTGGCCGGGTTCGAGACGCATCTGCGTGCCATCGAGATGGACCGTCACGATGTCCGGCTCGAACGATACAAAATTGGAGATGCGGCGGACTTCGGGATAGGCGTCGAGATACGACCATGCAGCCTGGCGCGCGCCTCCGATCGAGTAATAGCTGCAGAGGCCCTTGTACGGGCAGAAGGTCTGGAGCTTTACCGGGGTGAGGGCAGACTCATCGATGTCGGCACGAGGAACGTACCATCGGGGTGCAAAGCCAGACTCGTAAAGGACCAGCGGCCGCTTTGTATCGGCAATGGCCCGGCCCTGGTGGCTGACCACGAGGTTACGAGAGGTCTGGCGGATGTCGATGCGGTGATAGGGATCGGCAGCATGGCCCACGATGCGTTCGTCTTCCTCGTAGAAGGCATCCATGGCCCGCCAGGCGAAGGCGATCAGACCCTGCAAATCGCCTGCATGGGCGGGCAGGTTGGTGTGCTGCCACGCTCCTCGCGCCGCGATGTGTTGCTTGTCGACCCGAACGCTGTACCAGGACGTCGGCCCAAGATCGGCGTGTTGAGTGATATGCTCGGTGCGTTCCAGCACATGTGGGGAAACATCGGCCTCCGGGAAATAGGCCACAGGATAACGGCCCGGTTCAAAAAGCAGGAGGACCCGTTCGCTATCGGCGATCCAGCTTGCCCCAAAGCGCACACGTATGCGGCGACGTAACGGTTCGACGTACAATAGTCGCTTGGGCAGCGGCTCGGGGACGAGAAAGCGGCCGATTGCTCCCGTTGAAAGCGGGCCTTGTTGCCAGGACAGTCCCAACTGATCTCTCCCTGCAGCACACCGTCAGCCGATGGCGGATCTATTCCGGCTCGTGCTTGGCTTCGCCGGTGCGATCCGATGGCTATATTTCGTTCGCGGCCCGGCCTTGGTTACAGTCACCCAACCAATTTTGCGGTGTGATGACGCCAGCCGAGACGGTTCAACCAACCGCAAAGCCGTCATCGATTGGTACGGTGAATTGGAAGACGGCTCCGCGCGGTTCGTTTGCAGCCGCCCATAGCCTGCCGCCATGCGCCACGATGATCGAACGGCATATCGACAGTCCGACACCGAGGCCGCCCGACTTGGTCGTGTAGAAGGGTTCGAACAGCCGCGCTTGGCCTTCCGCAGACAAGCCCGGTCCCGAATCCGTGATCGATACGAGTATGCTCTCGGCATCTGCTCTCGCGGTTTGGATCAATAGCTCGCGCTTGCCCTCCGTTGTCTCGCTCATGGCCTCGATGGCGTTCAGGATCAGGTTGAGCGCGACTTGCTGCAGCTCGACGCGATCGCCGATGACCTTGGGCAGACGATCGGCGAATATCGTCTGGATCGAGACATCGTTCCGCGCCGCTTCAGCTTCCGTGAGTTCGATAACTTGGTCGATGACGTTGTTGATCGCCAGGGAATCCCGTTTGGGCGGTGACTTTTTTACGAGATCCCGGATTCGCCCAATGACCTCGCTGGAGCGGATGCCGTTCTCGATGGCGCGTGTCAGCGCCCTGCGTGTCTGCTCCAGCGCCGGCGGTTGGTGATCGAGCCAGCTCAAGGCCGCTTGCGCGCTGGCGATAACGGCGGTGTTCGGCTGATTGACCTCGTGGGCGATGGACGCCGTCAGTTGTCCCATCACCGCCACGCGGTTGGCGTGGGCCAGTTCCATCTGAGCCTCGCGGTAACGCTGCTCGTTCTCGCGTGCCTCGGTTTCGGCGCGCTTGCGCTCGCTGAGATCCAGTACGAAGGCAACGCCTTGCTCTTGCTCGTCGTCGAACAAGGCTCCGCCGGTCAGCACCGGCACCCGGCTGCCGTCCTTGCGGAAGAACGCCTTTTCGAACGGCTGGACAACCCGCGTCGCCTTCAATTCGGCCCGGGCGCGAGCGGTGCGCTCCTGCCATTCGGGCGGCGTTAGATCTGCCCAGCGCAACCGGCCTGCGGCGAGATCCTCGCGATCATATCCGATGGTCTTCAGGAACGCGTCATTGGCATCGAGAAAGTCGGGGGTGTGATCGAAGATGAATATCCCGATGATGTTGGCCTCGACCATCCGGCGGATCCTCGACTCCCGCTCCTGAAGCTCACGGTACAGACGGGCATTGTCGAGCGAGGTCGCAGCCTCGGATGCGAGAAATTTCAGGATTGCGATCCGGGCGGGCGTGAAGACGCGCGAGGCGAGATTGTTCTCGAGATACAGAAATGCCACCGCCTTACCTTGCTTGATGAGCGGCACGCACACGGCTGATCGGACGTGCTTCTTCCGGATGTATTCGTCGCCGCCGAACGCGCTGCTCGTCGAGGCGTCGTCAAGCACGACGCTTTCTTGGGTGCGAGCCGTGTAAAGTACGATCGACATCGGTACTTCAGCGGCGGAGATCGGTGAATCGGCGAGATCGAGAGCGACCGAACCGCCGCCAGTCACCGCGTCCGCCCGAATTCTCAGCTCAGAACCCCTCGGTAAAATCAGCACGCCACGTTCCGCACCCGCATGCTCGATGGCCGAACGAAGCAGGGTCTCAGTGAGCTTCTCCAGAACGATCTCGCCTGAAACAGCCTCCGACACCTTGAGAACCGTCGCAAGGTCCAACTGTTCGACAGGTGCTCCGATCGTACCGGCCGCGTTGAGCGCGGATCCGCTCTCCCGCAGGCCCGGATGGAGTTTCTCGAGCTGGCTCACCTTCGCCTCGGCCCCCCAGCGCGCGTAGCAATCGCACGCTTTTTTCAAGTAGGACAGAACGACCGTTCGAATGCCTCGCGCCTCGTAGAACCCAGCTGCACGTTCCGCGGCGATCGCTTCGATCTGCGCGAATCCGGATTCTTGCGCCAATCGGATCGATTCTTCGTACAGCTGTTCCGCCTCAAGTTCGCGGCCTTCGATGCGCGCGAGCTCCGCCGTGACGAGCTTCTGCCGGGCGGCGAAGTTTGCGGGGCAGCGGTTGGACCAGATTGTCAGCTTGCGGTGGTGTTCGCGGAGGTCGCTGAAGCGTCGCTCGCGATCCTCGGGCCGTGATGCGTGATAAGCTCCGGCATGAGCAAGCGCCGTGTAGAACCGGTATTCGGTGAAATCCGAATAAGCCCGGACGCACCATGAGAACGTTTCTGCGCGTGCGGCGAGGGCGATCGCGACATCGTTACGTCCGGCAAGGACTTCGATCTGAATCTGCGTCGCGTAGTAGAAGAAGGCGCTTAGCGGTTCGCTCGCGTCCGAGGTCTGAAGCGCCCCGGGGCTCTCGAAGTCATTCGGCCCATCGCGCGCCATAAGGCTCAGCGCCAGATTTCGTTGCCTGATGAGGCCCTCCGCAGCCAATCGGACGCCCAGACCCTCGGCGAACGTCAAGGATTGCTCGGCGTTCGAACAGACGTCCATGAGCGAATCGCCGCAGAAGAGATCCACCGATATCAGTCCGCGATGCGAATACGCCGCGAATGCTAGATCTCCAGTCGTCAAACTGATTGCAAGAGCGCGCCGAATGAACGGCCTTCCCGATCGGATCGGGAGAATCCATGGGGTCACGTGGAGGCCGAATGCCAAAAGCGCGCGGCCGCTCAGCCCTGTCTGCGGTTGCCTGTCAGCAAGCGCTGCACCAAATTGTGATAATCTGAATCCAAGTTCTGCATCGGTTGAATTGCTCGCGAGCACGCCGAATATGGCGGTCAGCGGGTAGCACGATTCAGGGCAGGTCCCGTGCTCGAGCGTCAGTCGAGTTGCCTCCACGAGCATGGTGTCGGACAGGTTACGATCGGTGAGAAACGCAGGTGTGAGGAGGTCAGCCAAAACGCCCATGGTCGCACGATGATCCGGATCGGTCATCGGCGGTAGCGCGTAAAGCTGATCATCGGACAGCTTTTCGGTCAAACTCCGCAAACGTCGCCGATCCTCATCCACCTCGCTGCGGCTCGGATGAGGAGACCAGTCAATGCCGGTTCTGCGCAAAAATGCGAGGCAAACATCGACCGCCCGCTCGAGCTGTCCCGCAGTGGTGTATAGCTGCGCCTGGAGTCTGGCGACCTCGGCGTTCGCCTGAATGTCTGAACGGCTCTGCGACAGGACCGTCAATTCCGCCTCTGCTGTGTTCAGCTCGCCAAGCAGGAATTTGCATTCGGCGTGGAGCAGGCCGATCGCGAAGGCGTCTCGGCTGCACTGCGGATGCCCTTCCTCCCCGAGCAGTTCGCGGGCGATTTCAAGGTACGTTGCGGCCGCGTGGTAAGCCGTTGCATTTCGCGCGCGCCGGCCAGCTGCGAGATTGACGGCAATGACCTGTTCGCGTTCAGCGTCGTTCGTCAAAGAGGCAATGCCGCGGTTCAGCTGGTTGGCAACCATATAGACGCGCTCGTTGGTCTCGTCAGGCGTCAGCTGCGCTGCCAAGACCAGACCGATCCGAAGGTGCAAGGCTGTTCGCCTGTCCTGGTCCGGTTGAAGCGCATAAGCGGCCTCTTGCACGCGATCGTGCACGAACGCGTAAGAGCTCTTGAGGCGTCGAATTAGTTCGAGATGCGTCGCATCTCGCAAATCTGCGTGCAGTGTCTGCTCCGGTGTTCCGTGCACGAGGCAGAGCATTGCGATCTCGGCGCTGTTGCCCAAGCAGGCCAGCTCCAGCAGGGCCTGACGTGTCTCGTCGCGCAAACCGCTCAGCTTGCCGACCATGAGATCCGCGACGTTTTCGGCGTAGCTCTTTTCCCTGATGCGCTCGAGATCCCAGCGCCACTGTCCCTTGTCATGATCGAAGGTCAGTAGCTTTTCTTCGGCCAGTGCCCGTAGAAACTGCGTGAGAAAGAACGGATTCCCGTTTGTCTTCTCGTATATCAGCTGCGCCATGGGCATGGCGTATGCCGGCTCGCAGTGAAGTGCATCCGCGGTGAATTCCAGGACGGCAGCGCGAGTGAGGGGTGCTAAGTCGATTTCCAGCACCCGTTTGCGGGAGGCCCGAATTTCGACGAGTCGTTGTGCCAGTGGATGTTTAACGTCGACATCCTTGCGTCGATAGGCAGCGATGAGAAGCAGATCTTGCAGGTCGGATCTGTCTAGAAGAAACTCGATCAGATCCAATGTGGCCACGTCGAGCCATTGCAGGTCGTCGAGGAAAAGCACGAGTGGATGGTGAGGCTTGGCGAAGATGCCAATGAAGCGTCGAACGACGAGTTGGAAGCGTCGCTGTGCGTCTTGCGGGGGAGCTTCCGGGACAGGTGGTTGATCCCCGATCACGAGCCGCAGTTCCGGTACGAGATCCACCATCAGTTGACCGAGAGGGCCCAGCGCGTCGTGCAGTGCGCTACGCCAGGGTGCCAGATCGGCATCGCTCTTGGCGAGGAGGCCTCGGATAAGGCCTTGGAGCGCATGCGCGACCGTCGCGTAAGGCATATCGCGCTTGCTCTGATCGAACTTGGCGGAAGCGAAGAGCCCTCCCAACGGGATCAAGGCCTTGTGCATTTCGTCGACGAAAGCGGACTTGCCGATACCGGAGGGGCCGGATACCAGGATCAACTCGGGCGTGCCGCTCCGGGTGACGCGATCGAACGAGGTGAGCAACGCCTCGATCTCGTGCTCCCTGCCGTATAGCCGTTCGGGAATCAGCAGGCGGTCGGGTGTATCGGTTTGGGCCAGAACGAAATCATTGATCCGTCCCTGCGCTTCCCATTCGGCGAGTGACCGTTCGAGGTCGCTCTTGAGGCCGGCGGCGGTCTGGTAGCGGTCCTCGGCCGTCTTGGCGAGAAGCTTCACGATTATCGCCGACACGGCGCGAGGCACGCCATTGATTCGTTCGGCGGGCGGAACGGCACGTCTCGCGATGTGGCTGTGCACCCATTCCATCGGACTGGCCGCAGTGAACGGCAGCGCGCCAGTCAGCATCCGGTAGAACGTCACGCCGACTGAGTACAGATCGCTGCGGGAATCGACGGACCGGTTCATGCGGCCGGTTTGCTCGGGCGCCATGTAGGCCAGCGTGCCCGCGATGGTCTCCGGTGGTTCGAGCTGCTGTCGCTCGCGCGGCAGGCGAGATGCAAGGCCGAATCCTGTGATCCTGACCTCGTCTGCTCCGGTTACCAGGAGATTGGCCGGCTTCAAATCCTTGTGGACCAGGCCCTGCCGATGCAGCTGGTCGACGGCGGTGGTGATGCCGAGAGCCAATGGCAGAAAGCGGGTCAGCGTCATCGGCGCGCCGAGCTGCCGCTCGAGCGGTTCGCTGCCGGGGTCTTCCAATATCAGCACGGTTCGGCCACCGTCGCGGATCAGCTCCAGCGGCCGTACGGCCCAGGTCCCATCGAGCTCGTCGCGCAAGGCGTATTCATGGGCGAACCGGTCGAGGACCGCGGCCGGCGGATGTTCCGTAGCCGCCCTTACGGTCAGGACACTGTTGACGTTGCCATCGGCGGATCGGCGCCATTCACGGCAGAAGACGCGCTCGCCGTCGTCCCATAACGCCCTGAGACCGGCATTGCCATTTGTAGATACCCGCGAAGATACGTGCATCTGCCGGACTCCGGAACTAGCCGGCTAGTCGGTTGAAGAGGAGGGAAAGGTGTTCACCAGTCCCGTTCGGGAACGTACTCCCAACACCAATCCTCAACAATAGCGGGGATCGGAGCCGTGGTATGAGCCACATTCGGATTTCGGGGCGTGGCTCAACCAACTGCAAAGCCTTCATCGATTGGCACGGTGAACTGGAAGACGGCTCCGCGCGGTTCGTTTGCAGCCGCCCATAGCCTGCCGCCATGCGCAACGATGATCGAACGGCATATCGACAGTCCGACACCGAGGCCGCCCGACTTGGTCGTGTAGAAGGGTTCGAACAGCCGCGCTTGGCTCTCCGCAGACAAGCCCGGTCCCGAATCCGTGATCGATACGAGTATGCTCTCGGCATCTGCTCTCGCGGTTTGGATCAATAGCTCGCGCTTGCCCTCCGTTGTCTCGCTCATGGCCTCGATGGCGTTCAGGATCAGGTTGAGCGCGACTTGCTGCAGCTCGACGCGATCGCCGATGACCTTGGGCAGACGATCGGCGAATATCGTCTGGATCGAGACATCGTTCCGCGCCGCTTCAGCTTCCGTGAGTTCGATGACTTGGCCGACGACGTTGTTGATCGCCAGGGAATCCCGTTTGGGCGGTGACTTTTTTACGAGATCCCGGATTCGCCCAATGACCTCGCTGGAGCGGATGCCGTTCTCGATGGCGCGTGTCAGCGCCCTGCGCGTCTGCGCCAGCGCCGGCGGCTGGTGATCGAGCCAGCTCAAGGCCGCTTGCGCGCTGGCGATAACGGCGGTGTTCGGCTGATTGACCTCGTGGGCGATCGACGCCGTCAGTTGTCCCATCACCGCCACGCGGTTGGCGTGGGCCAGCTCCGTCTGAGCCTCGCGGTAACGCTGCTCGCGTTCCTGAAGCTCCCGGTACAGACGAGCGTTGTCGAGCGACGTCGCGGCCTCGGACGCGATAAATTTGAGGAGGGCGACCTTTGCGGGCGTAAACACACCCTTTGCAAGATTGTTCTCGAGATACAGCAGAGCGACCAGGCCGCCTTGCTTCGTGAGCGGAATGATCAGAACCGACCGGGCGCTCTTGAGCTGAATGTACGGGTCTCCTCTGAAGGTTCCGCTTTCCGCAGCATCGTCGAGAATGACGCTTCCTTGCGTGCGAGCCGCGTACAGGACGAGCGACTCCGGGATTTCCATCTGGGAGATCGGGCGATCGCACAGATCGACATTGATCGAAGCTCCCTGCGTCGTCGCCTCCGCCCGAATCCGCAGCTTCGCGTCCCGCTGCAAAATCAACAGTCCTCGTTCCGCACCGGCGTGCTCGATGGTCGTACGCATCAGAATGTCGATCAGTTTCTCGAGGACGATCTCTCCGGACACGGCCTCCGAGACTTTCAGGGCTGCTACGAGGTCCAGATGTTCGATCGGTGCACCGATCGTGTCAGTTGCAGTGCCCAGGGGTGCGTTCTCCGCAAGATGCGGATACATCTCATCGATCTGGCGTACCTTGCCCTCGGCTCCCCACTGGGAATAGGCGTCGCGCGCGTTCCGACGGTATATATCGGCGAACGCGTTATATTCGCGAGCCGCATAAAAATTCGCAGCCAGTTCGTAGGCGAGACCCTCATCGGCAATGAGTCCGTTTGCGCGGGCCGAGCGAACTGCGTGTTCGTAAAGGCGCATTGCATCGGAGTCGCGGCCCTCCAGGCGGGCGATTTCCGCATCGACCAGCGCTGCGCAGTGCGCGAAATTGTCCGGGCAATTCTCAGCCCAGGCTTGGAGTTGCCGATGATGCGCGACAATCGTGTCGATGTGCCGGTGCTCGGCGGTGATTGCTTCCGGCAGTGCAGCCAGAGAAAGCGCACTATAGTAGTGATACGAAGCTGCCTCGGCCGGAGTGAGCGGCGTCCATCGCCGCCGCTGCAGCTTCGACAGGATACCGACCGCCGTTGAGTAGTCGCAGGCAAGAAAACGCGCCCGGAGTTTGAGGATCCAGTAAATGCATTCTGCGCGCCACAAATTCGGATTGACGGCGAAGTGCTCTTCGATCCGAAGTTCGTCGAACTGCTCGTCGTCGAAGGAACCGAATGTTGGGGTCAACCCGCGGAGCGTCCGGAACAACCCGCGTTGCGCGGAGATGATGTCCTCGATGAACCCGAACCCCATCTTCCGGACGAAGGCGAGGCCAGCCTCGGCCTCGCTCAGAATCTCGACGAGTGGATCGCCTGCCTGGAATAGATTGCCGTTCAGATTGCTGCAACTATATGCCGCATAGGTGAGATCGCCGCTTCTGTGCGCGCTTTCGAAAGCGCGGCGAAGGAGATCGCGGGCGACCCTGAAGTGTCTGGTCCACGGCACGACGTGTGCGCCAAATATCAGATAGGTCGCAGCCTGGAAGCGGTTTATTCCGCGCTGCTCGACCAATTCATAACCGAGCTCTCCGAAGCGAAATCCGGATTTGTAGTCGCCGAATTGCAGGCCGGCCACCATTCCGAGCTGTACATAAGCAACGCACGATCCGTCGCTGTGGCCCCACTCGAGCCCAAGATTGACGGCCCTGCAGATCGTGAGGGAAAGCAGGTTCATATCCGTGAAGAGGGCGGGCGGCAGTAGCTTTGTCAGAACATCCATCGTCGCAAGGGAGGCTGGGTCGCTCATCAAGGGCAGCTTGACGAGGTCTTCGATGCTGCGTTCCCCAATGCCCGTCCAGACAAGATCGTACTCGCGGCGCGCCTCCGCTTCAGTCGGGTTGGGAGACCAGTGCACGCCGACCTGCCGCAGGTACCCCAGGCCGACGTCGACGGCGCGGCCGGATTGACCGAGCGTTGTATAGACATCCATACGTAGGCATGCGACGGCGGCCTGTTCGAGCGAATTGGTCGCGCGCGTCGCCAGTGCAGCCAGACGATCGTCCGCGACAGCTGGTTCGCCGGTCAGGAACTCGCATGCGGCCCGATTCATTTCCAGTGTGAAGGCAAGCTCGTGCCGCCGCGCCCAGCAATCGGCGGTCAAGAGCTCGCTTCCGGTGGAGAGATAGGCAAGTGCCGAGCTATAGGCTGAGGATGCCTTGGCGCGCTGGCCGGCAATCAAGTTGAGCTCGGCGACTTGCTCGCGCTCGCCCGGCGAGCCGACGAGGGGTAGGCCGCGGTTGAGTTGATTGACGATATCGAAGATCGCCAACTCGCGCTGCTCCGGCGGAGTGCGTGCCACCAGGAGCCGCCCGATTCGCAAGTGCGACGCAGGCCTCTCGGATTCGGGAATAAGTGCGTAGGCGGCTTCCTGGACCCGGTCGTGCACGAACCTGCAGTGCCGGTCCTGACGCTCGACCAGCTCGAGACGCACCGCGTCGACGAGATCGAGATGGACCTGCTGTTCCGATATGCCGAGCATCAATGACAGAGTTGGGACGTCGGCGCTGGTGCCGAGGCATGCAAGCGTCTGCAAAGCCGTCCGCGTTTCCTCTGGCAGACGGCTCAGCTTGCGGACCATCAAGTCAACGACGTTTTCGGTATAGCCTTTGGCATGGATGCGCTCGAGGTCCCACTGCCATTGGCCTGTCTCATGATCGAAGGCCAGCAAGCGTTCTTCCGAGAGTGCGTGCAGGAACTGGATCAGGAAGAACGGATTGCCGCCGGTCTTCTCATGTATCAGTTGCGCCAATGGCGCAGCGCGGGCCGGCTCGGAGCGAAGCGCATCCACGATGAAATGCTCGACGTCGGCGTGAATGAGGGCTGCCAGGCTGAGCGTCTGGACGGGCGCGCCCGAATCGTGAATTGCGGCGAGCTTGCGCCTCAGCGGATGGTTGGCATCGATCACGTTGCTGCGAAAAGCGCCGATCAGCAAGAGATGTTGCAGGTCCGATCGCGTCAGCAGCTCCTCGAGCAGGTCGAGCGTCGCAGCATCCAGCCACTGCAGGTCGTCGAGGAAGAGCACAAGCGGCCGGTCCGGTTGCGCGAAGACGCCGATGAAGCGCTGCAGGACGAGTTGAAATCGTCGCAGAGCATCTTGCGGTGAAGCATCCGGGACCGGCGGTTGATCGCCGATGACCAGTTTCAATTCGGGAACCAGATCGACCATGAGCTGGCCGTTGGACATCAATGCTTCGCAGATGGCGTTGCGCCACGATGCGAGTTCGGCGTCATTCTTGGCGAGGAGGCGACGGACGATGCTTTGAAAGGCCTGTGCGAGCGTCGCATAAGGGATGTCGCGCTTGTACTGATCGAACTTGCCCGAGGCGAAAAGGCCACCCAGCGGGACCAGGGCTCTGTGCAATTCGTGGACTACGGCCGACTTGCCGATACCGGCATAGCCCGAGATCAAGACAAGCTCGGGCTTTCCGCTCCGGGCGACGCGGTCGAACGCGTCGAGCAAGGCCTCGAGCTCAGGTTCCCTGCCGTAGAGCCGCTCGGGAATGAGCAGGCGGTCCGGTTGGTCCGCCTCGCCGGGTGTAAAGCCGTCAATCCGGCCTCGCGCCAGCCATTCGGCGAGGCAGTGCTCGAGGTCGTTCTTGAGGCCGGCGGCGGTCTGGTAGCGGTCTTCGGCTGTCTTGGCGAGAAGCTTCATGATGATCGCCGACACGGCGCGAGGGACGCCATCGACCCTTTCGGCAGGCGGAGCGGCTCGTCTCGCGATGTGGCTGTGCACCCATTCCATCGGATCGGCCGCGGTGAACGGCAGTGCCCCCGTCAGCATCCGGTAGAACGTCACCCCGAGTGCGTACAGATCGCTGCGGGAATCGACGGACCGGTTCATGCGGCCGGTCTGCTCGGGCGCCATGTAGGCCAGCGTGCCCGCGATGGTCTCCGGTGGTCCGAGCTGCTGTCGCTCGCGTGGCAGACGAGATGCGAGGCCGAATCCGGTGATCCTGATCGCGCCCGCTGCGTCGACCAGAATATTCGCCGGTTTCAGATCCTTGTGGATCAGGCCACGATGGTGGAGCTGGGCGACCGCCCCGGCAATACGAAGAGCCAATCGCAAGAAATGGTCCAGCTTCATCGGCGAGCCGAGCAGCCGCTCGAGCGGCTCGCTTCCGGGATCTTCCAATATCAGCAAGGCACGATCGCCATCGCGGATCAGTTCCAGCGGCCGTACAGCCCAGGCTCGATCGAGCTGGTCGCGCAAGGCGTATTCGTGCGCGAACCGGTCGCGGACCGCGGGCGGATGTTCCGCCGCGGCTCTTACGGTCAAGACACAGTTGAGGTTGCCATCGGCGCTCCGGCGCCATTCACGGCAAAAGACGCGCTCGCCGTCGTCCCATAGGAGTTCGAGACCGGCATCTCCATGCGGGGGGATCGGCGAGGACACATTCATCTGCCGGACTCCGGAACTGACCGGCCGCCCCGTCGAGAAAGCGCGCCAACCGTCCAATCGCCCCCTCATCACCCTAATCTCCGAAAAGGTCCCTCACAACGGCACTCATCAGAACGAACCCCGCTGGCTTCACGCTGCTCACTCCTCTGGCCTCCAATATTCGAACATGCTGCCATATAGGTTACAGGCAGATTTGATTTTGATCGGGAACTCTGGGTGTCGGGAACTCGCCCGTGAGCTGCAGATTCCTTGGCTTAAGCGCGGGGGAATTGCGGAATTCTTCGAGAGATCTTCAGCGTGGACAGCATCAACGTCTATAAGCCGTCGCCGCAAACTCACGCTGGCGTGGAGAATGAACTTGGCGTCCGTCCTTCGCAGCTCTGCATGATCGCCTGCCATGCCTGGGATACGCTCGGCGCCGTCGCGGTCGGCTCGGAAGCGGCGTTCATGAGGCAGCCCAGCAATAATATTCTCGCAATAATATCCTCGGAATTGGTCCTCAGCCGCAGATCATCGGCGGCGACCTCGCCGATGCCGCCGAGCGGCTCATCGCCCGTCACGGGGACGATGTTGATCCTGCTCCTCCAGTGCCAACCGGTGCTATTGCATCGCTTCCTGTCGAACAATCCCGTTCTGAGCAGGCGACACATCGGCTGCTGCCCGGAGGAGGTCCCGCTTGAGCAGATAGACCGAAGCCGCAAGCAGTACGACATCCTTCATGAGGAAGAGGAACGGCAGCGTGGCCGCAGGAAAGCCGCCGGCTGGCGCGGCCCAGGCATCGGGGAAAAACGGAATGATTGTCACGGTGGCCACATAGGTCGCGCATGAACCCAGCGACCCCAGGACTGCCAATTTTCTGCTCCAGAAGCCGAGCAGAAGAAGCAGCCCAAACAACAATTCCGCCGAACCCAGGAAGTAGGCCGCACCGCGCACGCCAAACACCGGATACAGCCAGAAGATCAGCGGACCATTGCTGATGAACGGAATCAACGCGTGCGCTTCGTAGTCGAACCATTTCTGGCAGCTGAAGACGAAGAAGACGACGATCATCGCCACACGCGTGGCATGGTAGTCAAAATCGCCTCTGACTAGATCGAGCTCGGACAGTTTCTTTATGAGCTGGTCCATCTGATGTGGTCTCATCCTCGAGGTCGGATTGGCGAATGGCCGCGTCGACGTCCGTCATTATCTGAAGAGTAGCCAAGCTTCGAAGGACGCGCTGTGCGCAGGTTATCGTGCCTTTCTCAAACTTGCGCTGTTCGGCCGCAGGCAACCGGGATCGGCGTGGGCAGACTTCGCTCGCGTTCTGGCACATGCAAATGACGTGATGAGACGGCGGCGCGGTCTCTCCACGCGTCCGCGCCACCGTGGGGTGGCTCGCCTCGGCGCCGCAAACCCATACCAAAGTATGGGTCCATGCATCACAACCGGGAGGTTGTACGGGGCACCCGCCGAACGCATGCTCGAGGCCGACACGCGCAACCGATCATGGCGCAGCTACTGGATTTTCCTCAGTTGGGGAGACCGAACATGTGCCTGTCGCGAACAAGCATCGAACGTCACGGCAGTCGCAGCCTGGTCAACTGGGGAGCGGCTTGCGCGCCGATCGACCCCGTTGCGATCGCGCTTCGATGATGATCGCATCTTGCGAGGGTAAGTCAGGTGAAGGTCCCTTTCGTAGGAGTCGTCGATGACGACGAGGCCCTGTGCCTGTCTTTGGTGGATCTGATGCGATCGATCGGATACCGCTCCGAGCCGTTCGACAGGGCCGAAGCGCTGCTGAGCTACGCCGACCGGTTCAGCTTCGACTGCATCATTGCCGACGTTCACATGCCCGGAATGGGCGGGCTGAACCTCGTTCGCGAGCTCCGGCAGCAGAGGGTCGGAGCGCCGGTGATTCTCATTACCGCGCTTCCTCACCGGCAGCTGGACGCCGAAGCGGCTTCAATGGGCGCATTCTGCCTTCTCAGAAAGCCGTTCGAAACGAGCGCGCTGCTTGAGTGTCTCGACAGGAGCCTTCGAAGATGAAAGCGCTCTCGGGTGACGACATCACGTCCTCCATGGCGACGCCATTGTCAGGTGGCGACGAGCCCGGGCGTCCACGACCCCGGGAAGATACGGATCGGCCGCGATATATTCGCCAGAGGACCGTCCGTTGGGAGAGATGGAACGAATGTTCGGAGCGATGGGGCCGGCTCATGCTTGCGGCGCGAGCAGGCGATGGGGCCGCATATGAGCGATTGCTGCGGGAGCTGGATCTGTGGCTGCGGGCCTACTACGCGCGCCGGCTTGCCTATCCCGCTGCCGACGACGCGAGGCAAGAGGTGCTGCTGGCCATTCACGCCAAACGCCACACGTTTGCGCCCTCGAAGCCCTTCGGGGCCTGGGTCACGGCGATTGCCCACTACAAATGGGTCGATCGCATTCGCGATGCTTCGCGCTACAGCGCGCTCGCGCTCGACAAGGACATCGCGATCGAGGATCACGAAGGTGCCGCGATCAGCGCTGCTGCGCTGGACCAGCTACTTGGCCGGCTGAAGCCTGCACAAGCGAGCGCGATCCGCCTCGTGAAGCTCAATGGTCTGAGCATCGAGCGAGCGGCCGGTGCGACCGGCCAGTCGGCGGCCCTGGTTAAGATCAATATCCACCGCGGCCTGAAGAAATTGGCGACATTAGTCTCCTGATGTTATTGGGGCCGACCGCCCGGGCCGGCCGGGACGTCGTGCGAAGGAAAATCGAAATTGCTCCAACTCCAGAACGAAATGCGATCCGCGGTGGCCGACCTGACGGCGGCGTTCCGCTATGACATCATGGAGGGGCTGAGCCTCGCGCCAAAGGCCATTCCGGCGCGATGGCTTTATGACCGCCGTGGATCGGCTCTGTTTGAAGCCATCACGTTGCTGCCCGAATACTACCCGACACGAACCGAGCGATCGATCATTGCGTCCGCAGTATCGGAAATCGCCGCGCTCGCAGGGCCGGGCCGCGCAGTCGTAGAATTCGGCTCAGGCTCATCGGCAAAGACGCGACTGTTGCTGGCGGAGACGAAGCCCTCGGCCTATGTGCCGATCGACATCTCGGGCGAGTTCCTCCGGCAGGTCGCGGCAGGCTTGTCGCATGCGTTCCCGGGGCTGCCGATCTATCCGACCGAGGTCGACTTTACTCATCCCTTTGCGCTGCCGGAAGAGATTGCGTCGACTGCGCGCCTCGGCTTCTTTCTGGGGTCGACGATCGGAAACCTGACCGTGCCTGCGGCGGTCGATCTGCTGCGGGCCATGGCGGCGACCCTGGGTGTCGGATCGATGCTGCTGATTGGCATCGACCGCATCAAGGAACAGGATGTTCTCCTGCCGGCATATGACGACACGCAAGGGCTGACGGCCGCATTCAATCTCAACCTTTTGCATCGGATCAACCGCGAACTCGGCGGCTCGATTCCCTTGGGGGCGTTTCGCCACCTGGCGCTCTGGAATGACGTGGAGGCGCGCATCGAGATGCATTTGGAAGCCACGCGCGACGTCTGCTTCGAGGTCGACGGTCGGCCCTTTTCATTGTCGAAGGGCGAGACCATCCACACGGAGAACAGCCTCAAATACGGTCGAAGGGATGCCTTCGTCCTGCTGCAGGCCGGCGGATGGAATCCCGTCGCCGATTGGACTGACGACAGAGGGCTCTTCTCGGTCATTCTCGCGGAGCAAAGGCCCGAGCCGGCGGCACCCTAGGCTGCATCGGCGGCGCAAACGGAATCATTCCAACAATATCGCCTCAATCGGCGCAATCCACGAACAGCGAGGCCCGTGCATATGCATCATAATGGGCGCGTCATCATGGCAATCAACGTCGAGGCGCGACCATGCAATTCCGTTCATCCCTCATCCTGAGCTTCGCCGCCATTCCTCTAACCGCCCTGGCAGATCCACTCCCGGCGCCATCGCCGAAAGCGCCGAGCCCGGCTGAGAGCGTCCAGGTGCAGCCGCGCAGCGATGAATTCATGCCGAATTCAACTGCCGAGGATGCGGTGCAGAGGCGCATTGCCGACTTCAACCGGAAACAGGAAGGCCTGGACGCAGATCTCGACAAGAAGCTGAAAATCTGCCGCGGGTGTTGATCGAGATGCGGTTCAGCAAACAGCGATAGGTCGGCAAATGAGGCACACTGTCACCGGTTCGGTCCGCGACGGAAGCGGGTGCGCGCAATACGAGCCGATCGCCCCGATCCGGGATGACGCGCTCGAGCTTGTCGTCAGGGAATTGCAGCATCGCATGCGCAATATTCTCAGCATCGTTCTGTGCTTCGTGAACAACACCGACGCAAATACGACCGCCGATTTTCGCGAGGCGCTCTCGGCGCGGATCGCAACCCTGTCCGACGCTTACAGGATGATCGAATCGGCGGGAGATCAGCGAGTGTCTCTTGCGGGGGTGCTGGAGCGAACGCTCAAGCCGCACGCGATGTTTCACAGGGGCCGCATTCTGCTCGCGGGGCCGGACCTCACGCTGGAGCCGCACATCGCCTTAGCGCTCCACGTCATCATTCACGAGCTGGCTACGAACGCGAGCAAGTACGGCGCGCTGACCTCGACGGCGGGAGCCGTCGAGGTGATCTGGGAGAGTCCGCCCTATCTCGGCGGACAAGGTCTTGCGATCCAGTGGCGCGAACGCGGCGGACCGATAGTGACCAAGCCAGAACGCAGAGGGTTCGGCACCCAACTGATCGCAAGGGCCCTACCGGGCGCGCAGGTCGATCTCGACTTCGCACCCGACGGTCTTGTCTGCCGGCTTCTGATCGATCTCGGGCAAACGGTGACCACGCAAGGGGCTGTCAGTTAGGATCAAGGAGGATCGACACCATGAGTACATTGGCGAGAGCCCCGCGCAAATCGTTCGCAGGCAGGCTGCCGATATCGGGGCTGCTTGCGGGAGACCTGGATTACCATATCGTCCGGGCCTCGATGGTGATCCTGTTCTTCTTCTTCGGCTACCAGAAATGGTGGGCGTACGAGGCGGATCGCCTGGAGCCCTTCATCAGCAACGGTCCCCTGATCTGGTGGCTCTACCCCGCTTTCGGCTATCAGGGGGCCAGTTGGTTCCTCGGCGTCGCCGAATGGACCTTTGGCGCCTTGATATTCGCGGGCTTCTGGAGCAAACGCCTCGGCATGCTGGGCGCCCTCGGATCTACCGGTACCTTCATCGCAACAGTCACAATCATTCCATTTATGCCGGACGGTTGGGACGCTGCTGCGGGCGGCTTTCCGGCGATGACAGGCAACGTTCCGTTCCTGATGAAGGATGTCGTGCTGCTTGCGGTGTCGTTGTATCTTCTGAAGCAAGACGCGGCGCGTGTCCTGCTACCTGAGGCTTGAGATATGTGGCAAGGCAGATGCAGATCATGGCCAGCGCGAGCATGGGATAGTGCAGGGAGACGCCCACCGCGGCGAGGAAGCCGAGCAGGGTGGTCAAGGATCGCATCCGCATCATCATACGCGCCTGGCCTGGGATCGCCTCGATCGCTGGCCGGTCGACGGATTCCCAGCACAGCAATAGATAAGTCGCGTTCACCAGGGCGAATATGCCGGCGTAGACGGCGACGGGCAGCGGCGACAGCCTTGAGCTCGCGATCCAGGCTGTCGAGAATGGCAGCAGCGATACGGAAAACAGATGAGCGAAGTTTCCCCAGATCAATCGGGGCGTCGCCGCACCTGCGTAGCGTAGAAGATGGTGATGGTTCACCCAGACGATGGCAATGAAGAGATAGCTGACCGCGTAGCTGATGACGGTCGGCCAGATTTCAAACAGGGCATCGAGGCTCGGCGCGTGTGGCGGGCGGAAGTCTAGGGCGAGAATTGTAATGACGACTGCAAAAACACCATCCGAGAATGCATTCAGGCGTTCTGTCTTCGGGGAGTCCGCGGTCATCATTCCTGTTTCCTTGCCGATGCAGGACTGCGCAGTGTCTCGACGCCCCGATCGGGCCTGAACAGAAAGCGAGCCATGCCAACGACCAGCGGGGCGCAATGCCGCCGCTCCACACTTTCGTAGATATTCGGAGCAAACGTCGCATCGGTTACACCTGCTTCGAAAAAAATCCGTGCGATGCGCAGCGACCTGCAAGGCGCGGGCGCCTAAACCGTGGCTCTCCGCGGCCAAACTTGGCAACGTCCTCAAGTCCCGTTACATGTTGCGACGTACTGACGCGCTCTCGTCCCATCCTTCGATCCGCAAGCGGTCGGGTGATGCGTCGAGACGTCTGGATATGATTGTCACGACGAGACATCTCGGTATGAGGCTTGATAACGAGACGCACGAATTGGATCTGGTCGCAAAGGCGATTCAGATCATCTCGCGAGAAATCAGCTATCAGGGATTGGCCAAGGCTCTCCTCATGGAGGCGCTGAGTTATTCCGGGGCCAGTCGAGGGGCGATCCTGCTCAGCGGGCAAAGAGAATTGCTTGCCAAGGCCGATGCGAGCTTCCCGCGCGAGAGGGCGAACTTCCTTGCCTCCTTCCCGCCGAACGCCGAATTCCGCTTGCCGAGCAACCTTGCCGAAGAGGTGCTGGATCGGAAACAAACGGTCGTGAGGCAAGCTGCAGCTGAGAACTCGGCACTGATCGACCCCGCGAACCCGCCGTCTGGCAAGATAGCTCAGCTGTGCCTGCCGTTGATTCACCAGCACTGGGCGATTGGCGTTCTCTACCTCGAAGCGGATGGAGATGCGGATATCTTCACGCCGCGGTGCGTCTGGGGGACATCCATGCTGGCCAATCAGGCTGCCGTCTCATTCGAATCGGTACGCCTGTTTGAAGCGCTGCGCGAGACCAACATGTGGATGGTCAGAGGTCAGCAGATCGGCGGGATGGGCAGCTATCGCTGGAACACGCGGACCCTGCTCTCGCGTGGATCGCGGGAATGTTACCGCATTCTGGATATCGACCTGGATGTAAACCCCGTGCCATTCGAGGTGTTCAGGAGCCGGGTTCACCCCGAGGATTATCCCGCGCTGGAGCAAGACCTCACCGAGGCAATCAGCACGAAGTCGCCATTCACCCACGAGTACCGAGTGGTCCACCGGGACGGCAAGACGTTGCACGTCGTGGCCGTTGGTCAATTCGATGAGGGGCCCACGGGAGACCTCGAGCTGGAAGGCATCATCACGGACGTCTCGCAACGGAAGGCGGCGGAGCAGGCTCTCGCCGACGCACGAAACGAGCTTGCACGGGCGACGGGGCTGACGTCCCTTGGCGAGCTCGCCGGCTCGATCATTCACGAGATCGATCAACCGCTGACGGGCATGATCATGAGCGCGGAAGCTTGCCTCCGGTGGCTCGCCAGGGATCCCGTTCAAGCCGCGGAGGCCCGGAAATCGGTCGCGCGCATCATCAGGCAGGCACGTCGAGCTGCGGAGGTCGTGACCGGAGTCCGCTCTCTGGTGAGGGGCACGCAGGTCCATTTTGCCCAGTTCGATATCAACGATGCGGTCGCGGAGGTTCTGCTTCTGTCGAAAAGGGAAATCGAGCGAGCCGGGGTCATCGTCCGTACCGACTTCGATCGATCATTGCCCCGTGTGGAAGCAGACCGTGTTCAGGTCCAGCAGGTCGCCCTCAACCTCGTGCGCAACGCGATCGAGGCGATGGCCGAGGTTGAGCACGGGAACCGCATTTTGGCCCTCTCCTCGGGGGTCGCCGATGGTATGATTTCCGTGGCAATCGCGGATACGGGGGGTGGCATCAGCCCGGCTGATAGAGAGCGGGTCTTCGAGACGCTCTATACGACGAAGGGAGCTGGACTCGGTCTGGGATTGTCGATCTGCCGCAAGATAGTGAAACTCCACGGAGGACGGCTATGGGTGGAAGAAAATGGGAGGTGCGGAGCGAAGTTCACCTTCGCTCTCCCGCTTCGCCAGACGGTTCGGATTCCGGAAAGACGGTAGACATGCCTCCGTCCGGCGTTGTGCATATTGTCGACGATGACCGCGCGGTTCGCGAGTCCCTTGGCGACCTGCTTGAGTCCCTGCACTATAAGGTCGCCTTGTACGGATCTGCTTCGGATTTCTTGAAGGTTGAACTGTCGGATGGCCCTGCGTGTCTGGTGCTCGATGTCAGATTGCCTGGCACGAGTGGACTGGAGCTGCAGGAGTACCTGACGAAAATCAATGTCGGAATCCCGGTGATCCTGATGACCGCTTTTGGCGACATTCCCATGTCCGTAAGAGGCATGAAGCTGGGGGCGGTCGATTTTCTCACCAAGCCGATACGGGATCAGGATCTCCTCGACGCGGTCACTGCTGCGATCCGAAAGGACATCGAGCGGCGCGACGACAACGCGCACCTTGCGCAGTTGCAGGAGAAGTTTGCACTCCTGACCACGCGCGAGCGGCAAGTGATGACGCTGGTGGCATCCGGTCTGATGAACAAGCAGGTCGCCAGCGAGCTCTCGATCAGCGAAGCGACGGTCAAGATGCATCGTGGCAGCGTCATGCGGAAGCTGGGGGCAAGAACCGCGGCGATGCTCGTTCGAATGGCTGAAGCACTCCAACTCCAGGGCTGAAGCGTTGCCTTCGGGACCGGCATCCCCTTCTCACTCATCGCAGCGGCGTCCCTGCGCGCGACCCATACCTAAGTATGGGCTGGAACAGCACAAGCGTGAGATTGCCCGCGAGGGCGATGAAAAGCATGTTGTTCCTGTGCGGTGCTGCCAGCCGGCGTTGGCAGCGCGCTTTGACCGGAGAGGTAACGCCACTTGCAGCTTGCGGCTTCAACGCCCGTATCCAGGCGATCATGGCATCTCCTCCGTGCAGAAGTTCGTTGACGATTGGACGCGGCCATCCGGAGCACAGAACAGGGCGACGACGATGGGCATGCACGTATCAAACTCGAGTGAGACCACGCCAAGGATGGCGGTTGCCGCTTCGCCAATCCGTCCGGTGGACGAGACGCATTCTTTCAGGCCGTCCGACGCGGCGCTTCATCCGACGGTCAGCATAACGCCTCCCGAACCGGTGAAGCGCCTTGGGATAGGCTGGCGTTGGTGGTTTTCGGAGAGCGTCCACCTCCCCATCGGCAACAGGATTGAATTTCGCTTTCAGGGATCGAGACATCTCCTGGTGTTGTACAACAAGGGAGCACGGAAAAGCGGTGAGACCTCCATCGATGGCCTCTGCCCGTCGAAGCTGCGAGATTCTGAGCACAGGCTGACCTTTGTCCCGGCGGGACGCGCTTATCAGGAATGGCATGAGGCCGCCTCGTCTGCGCAGGTGACCTTCCTCTACTTCGATCCCGCCGCGCTTCATAAGTCCGACGACGGCGCGGCCGGGCTCGCGCCAAGAATATATTTCGAGGATCCGCTGGTCTGGGAGACCGCCTCCAAACTGAAGAAGGCGATCGAGAGCGCAGCGTCGAACTGTGCGCCCTACCTCGAGGCGCTCTGCGGCGTGCTCGCCCACGAGCTTTCCAGGTCTGATCACGATCTCGTTCGCGAGCCGGCACCGGTCAGTCGTGGAGGCCTCGCAGGTTGGCAGAAGCGCGTCGTGGTCGAGTACGTCGAGGGGCATCTGGGAGAACAAGTCTGCCTCCTGACGCTTGCCGAGCTTGCCAGGCTCAGCGTTCATCACTTCTGCCGTGCTTTCAAGAAGTCGTTCGGAATTCCGGCCTACCAGTATCAGGTGCAGCGACGCATGGAGTGCGCCAAGCTACGACTGGCGGATCGCGCGGTATCGATTACGGATATCGCACTCAGCCTGGGCTATGCGCAAACGAGCTCCTTCAGCTCCGCCTTTCGCAAAGCGACGGGTTGGACTCCTACGGACTATCGCAGGGAGTTCGAGTGAGTCGGTCCGGAGGACGGTAGATCGGGCAGAGGAGGTGACAGGTAGTTTCGTACGGGCGGAAGAATCCCGGTGAGTCTGTAACCGGATGGTCCCGAGCCACGAAGTATCCAGGTGAGCGCCTCGGATCATCATTTTCACAAGGCGCAACGGGCGTCGAGGGGACCGCGAGGGACCGCAGATGACGAACATTCGATACCGCAAGGTGGACGTGGACGGACTGAACGTATTTTATCGGGAGGCCGGCCGGGCTGACGTGCCCGCCTTGCTGCTGCTTCAAGGATTTCCGACGGCTGGCCACATGTTCCGCGGGTTGATCCCGGCGCTGTCGGATCGCTTCCGATTGGTGGCGCCGGATTTGCCCGGGTTTGGCCAGTCCGACATGCCGGCTCGCGAAAGCTTTGCCTATACGTTCGCCGCGTTGGCGCAGGTGATCGAACGGTTCACGGAAATCATCGGACTTGCTCGTTTCTCGCTGTACGTCTTCGACTATGGCGCGCCGACGGGCTTTCGGATGGCCCTTCGACATCCCGAGCGCATCGCTTCCATCATCTCGCAGAATGGCAATGCCTATGAGGAGGGATTGAGCGAAGGCTGGAGCCCGATCCGTGCTTACTGGCAACATGCATCGCAAGCGAATCGAGAGGTGCTCCGATCATTCCTTTCGCCGGAAACGACGGCCTGGCAATACACCCACTGGGTGCCTGACGCCTCCCTGATCTCCCCTGATGGCTTCACGCTGGACAACCATTATCTCGAGCGCCCGGGCGCGGACGAGGTCCAGCTCGATCTGTTCGGCGATTACAGGACCAACGTCGCCATGTATCCAGAATTCCAGGCCTATTTCCGCAAGTACAAGCCGCCCTTGCTGGCGGTCTGGGGCAAGAACGATCCCTTCTTCCTGCCGGCGGGCGCGATGGCGTTTCAGCGCGACTTGCCAGGCGCCGAAGTGCGCTTCTTCGATACGGGGCACTTTGCGCTCGAAACTGATGCTCGGGAGATCGCAGTGGCGATCGGCGATTTTCTTGCACAGCCGATTTCAAACGGGTGAGCGCCGCCTCCCTCGCCACGGTGTTCGGGAGGGTTCATATGTCGAAATCAGTCGCCATCGTCACAGGTGCGAGCCAGGGAATCGGCCGGGCGACCGCGGTGCGCCTGGCGCGCGATTTCTCGGCTCTTGCCCTTGTCGCGCGAAACCGGGCCAACCTCGAGGACACCGCAAAGGCGGTCAGGGGCGCCGGCGCCGAGGTGCTGGTGATCGATGCCGATCTGGCCGAACCTCGTATTGCTCAATCTGTCGTCGACCAGACTTTGGCGGCGTTCAACCGGATCGATGCCCTGCTCAATATCGCAGGCGCGGTGCCTCAGGTCGATCCGTTCGAGACAACGGAAGCACAATGGGAAGCCGGGCTGGCGTTGAAGCTGCACGGCGCCCGGCGGCTCACGATCGCAGCCTGGCCGTCGCTCATGGCCGCGAAGGGGGCGGTGGTGTTGATGTCGGGAAACTCGGCCTCTTTCCCCAAGGCGCCCTATGCCGCGGTCGGCACCATCAACGCTGCAATCGTCGCTTTGGCAAAGGCATTCTCCGACAAGGGAATCAGCGACGGCGTCCAGGTCAACAGCGTCCTGCCGGGGCCGGTGATGACGGGCCGCCGCCGCTCCTACCTCGAGCACTGGGCGCCCCCTGCACGACATGACCGTCGAGGAAGCTACGGCAAAGTTTCCCAAGGAGGCCGGGATCGCGCGTTACGGCGAGCCGGAAGAGATTGCCGAGTTGATGGCATTCCTCGTATCGCCCGCCGCGCGCTGGATGACCGGCTCGGCGTTGCGGATGGACGGCGGCGAGGTGAAATCGATTTGATTTGGCGCCGAACGCAAATCGAAGATCGTCGAGGGATTGAAATTTCACAGCTGACGCTTCCAGGCCCGTTCGGTGCGCACGCGCTCGCCGTTCTTTTCAGTCTTTGCCAGATCTGGCTCTGAGGAGCTCTTCGCGGCGCCTGATCAGAATCTCAAGCCGGGCGGCCTGATCGTCAATGCGCTGGCCGACGAGCTCTTCGTTCATCGGGGCGACATGTGCGGCAGACTGTTCAATCAGCTCGCGAAGCTTCGCCGCCGTGGCGGCAATCTGGCGCTCGATTTCAACGAGGTGGACGTCTTCACCGTGCATGGCGGTTTTTGATCGGAGTTTGGCGGGCGGTCGGGCTCGGCCTTCAGAAGTACAGATGCCGGGCACCGTGCATTTCAAGGACACATCCCTTCTGAGTTCGCGTTGCCCTCATCAGATCGCATCCGCAATCGGCGCACTTGACGAGCGCCTCCAGGTGCCCGCCGTCGACGGCCAAAGCGCCAAGGCAGGACACGGTGTTGCATGCCGCGCACCGGATCTTCGTCAGGGTGATGTCAAAGGCAAAGGCTTCTTGAAGCAAATGCGTGCCGGGATCACCACCAAGAATGAGGTCGGCGATGTTGTCTGCCATGGCAATCATGCTCCTGTTGGCCCGAAACGCTCGGTCCTTACGGCGAGAGGGTCGAAGCCGAGCTTCACGAGCATGCTCGATATGCCTTCGACAAACCCGGTGGGACCGCAAATGAAGAACGTGGGATTTTGCTCGCGCGTAAAGCTGTTCTCTGAGAGCAGAGCCTCGTTGATCCGCCCCCGATGTCCGTTCCAGTCGCTCGGATGCTCGCGGGTGAGCGCATAGGCCAGACGCAGGTCGCGGTCGGAGCGAGCCATCGTATCGAGTTCATCCCGGTACACGATTTCGGCAAGGCTGCGTGCCGAATAGATCAATGATGCCGGTATATGCGCGAGCGACCTCCAGCGGTGGCGTAGCATTGCCATCAGCGGCGTAATCCCGGTGCCGCCGGCGACCAGGCAAATCGTTCCACCGCGCGTTTGGCTCCAGATGAAATGCCGCCCAATGGGTCCACGAAATTCGAGAGCGTCACCAACCCGCAATTCGTCGAGGAGATAGGAGGACACCTCACCGTCCTCGACCCGTTCCACGGTGAGAGTGAGCAGTTTTTCTTCCGGAGGCGATGCGATCGAGTAACTTCGTTCGGCTTGATAGCCGTCATCGGCGGTGAGACGGATGTCGACGTGCTGGCCGGGCCAGTGCCCGGACCAGTTGGCCGGTTGCAGGATGATGCTCTTCACCCGGCTTGTTTCGGCCACGATGGCCTGCACGCGACCGGTCTGCCACTCGATCCTGGGCTGCTGCAGTGGCGCATCAGTCGCCGTCATAACGTTGCTCCCGCCAGGGATCGCCATAGTTGTGATAACCACGCGATTCCCAGAACCCAGGCTCGTCCTTGGGCATGAAACGGAGCCTTCGCAGCCACTTTGCGCTCTTCCAGAAATAAAGATGCGGCACCAGAAGTCGCGCGGGGCCGCCGTGTGCGGGGGCGAGCGGCAGACCCCCATAGCGGGTCGCAATCATCGCCTTTCCCGCGGCCAGATCGGTTACCGGAAGGTTCGTCGTGTATCCGCCCTCGCAATGCGCCATGACATAGGCGTCCGGCGGCTCGCTCAGCCCGACCACCTTGAGAAGATCGTCGAAGCTAACGCCCTGCCAGACCGTGCTGAGCTTGGTCCATTTGGTGACGCAGTGAATGTCGACCGTGACCGTGGTCTGGGGCAGTGCCTCGAATTCGTCCCACGTCCATTTCCCCAGCAACGACCCGCCGAGTTGAAGGGCAATCTTCCAGTCGGCGACACGGATTTCCGGCGTGGGGCCGGCGGACAGCACCGGGAAGTCCGTCGTTAGATACTGACCGGGCGGCAACCGGGCGGCTTCGGCTGCCTGTCGCTTGGATTTGAAGCCGCGAGAAACGGGAGGTCGGTTCATGGAAGCGTGCCCTTGTGCGGTGATGCGCAGGATGTCCGAACGCGCGTCGGCTTAATCTGCAGCTCACGTAAGCGCACATGAACCCTGATCGGTGCCTTGTCGATGGCCGTCGCGGTGAATGCATCAAGATTGCGAAAGACGAAGCAATCGCGGCTGCGCAGTCAGGAACTGTTTCAATGTCAAATGCGGCTTCGTCCTGAAGTGGTTCAAAAGGAGGAAACGATGTCGAGCGTGAGCCAACCCTTGCATTCCGACGAACTCGCTTACCTCACCGCGCACGAGCTGGCAGCTCGCATCCGGCGGAGTGATCTGTCGCCGGTTGAAGTGGTCGATGCGTTCATCCGGCGCATCGAAGCGCGCAATCCGAGCCTGAATGCGCTGGTCTATCTCGATTTCGACGGCGCCCGCACGAGAGCGAAAGAGGCCGAGCGCGCATTGGTCGCCGGCGAGCGGTGGGGGCCACTGCATGGCATCCCGTCGGCGCTCAAGGATCTGTTCGACTTCAAGCCGGGCTGGCCTGCGAGCCTGGGCGGCATCCGCGCGCTCAAGCACCACGTCGTGAACGGTTACTGCGTGTTCTGCGAGCGCATGGAGAAGCGTGGCGGAGCTGTGTTCCTCGGCAAGACCAACAGCCCTCTGATGGGATTCCGAGGCACCTGCGACAATTATCTGTTCGGTCCCACGCGCAACCCGTTCAATCTTGCCAAAAACACGGGTGGTTCATCCGGAGGAAGCGCCGCGGCGGTCGCCGATGGACTGCTACCCATTGCAGAAGGTACGGACGCTGGCGGCTCGATACGAATCCCCTCCGCCTGGTGTGGAGTGTATGGCTACAAGGCGTCGTTCGGACGCGTGCCGTTTCTCGTGCGCCCCAACGCGTTCGGAGTGGCCGACTCTCCGTTCCTGTTCGAAGGGCCCATCACGCGGACGGTCGAAGATGCCACCATCGCGTTGAACGTACTTGCCGGCCCTGATCCACGAGATCCCTTCAGCCTGATCGAGCCGCCCGTCGACTTCACCGCGGCGACCCGTCGTTCAATCCGTGGCCTCAAGATTGCCTATAGTCCGAATCTGGACGTTTTTCCGGTCGACGGGAAAGTCGCGGAGACGGTCGGCCGCGCGGTACAGGCGTTCGAGGAAGCTGGCGCTCACGTTGAGGAAGTGAAGCTCGGCATCGCCCGCCCGCAACGGGAGCTGAGCGACGTCTGGTCGCGTCTCTACATGCTTCTGAACCTGCAGGCGATCGAGAACATGAAGCGCGACGGCATCGATCTGTTCGGAAAGCATCGTGACGACTTTCCACCCGAATACATGGATTGGGTCGAGAAGACCAATCGCATGTCGGGGCTCGATTTCTTCCGCGACCAGGCCGTCCGGTCGGAGGTCTACGCTGCCTTCCAGAACGTCCTTGAGAGATTCGATCTGTTGGTCACGCCGACTGTCGCGTGCCCGCCGGTCGACAACGCCAGCGATGGCAACACGGCTGGACCAAATTCGATCAATGGTGTCGACATAGATCCTCTCATCGGATGGTGCCTGACCTACTTCGTCAACTTCACAGGCCATCCGGCGGCCTCGATCCCGGCGGGTTTGTCCGACGGTCTTCCGGTCGGGATGCAAATCATAGGTCGGCGAAACGCCGACTTCGACGTACTGGCCGCGAGCGCGGCTTTCGAGCGGCTTCGTCCCTGGCAGGACAATTACCGGATCTGCCGCGAGCGCCCCCTGCGGGTATAACGAACGATCTGCGTGATCCATCGGTCAACCCACCCGCAGAATCGATGTCCGGCGGCTTCGCGCCTGCCGACACTTCCAATCGGTCTCCAGCCATTGGCAGGCCATATGAGGGCAAAGCCGTCCTCCCCGTGCAGCGAACGTTCTCAAGTGATGCGGCACCTGAGAGCAACCCCGCTTTCGGATCTCACCCGCTGACCCTGCACCCTCGGTCGTTTCCATGGCCGTCCGCGCCGTGGTCGCAGCGCCGATTGGGCCGCGCGTCTTGCTTCCGAAGTGTGAACCTCTTCGGCGATCGCAAGTTCGGCACCGAATGCATCAAGATGGCCAAAGCAAAGGCAATCCCCAACGCGCAAGATTTTGCGCGACTGGCTAAGTCATCTCTCGACAGGTCAATCGTGCCGGCGCCTCGCGCGTTCGGCCGCAGTCGCGGGAGAAGACAATGCGCGTGAGAGTCCAGGCAGCAGCGGCAGTCATCGCAGGCAGTGCGGTCGCAACGATCCTGTTCTTCGGATCGCTCAAGGATACCAATGCCCAGAGCGTTACGCGCTATCTGCCGGAATATACCGCGGACGGGCAGTTGCTTCTGCCGAAGAATTTCCACGAGTGGGTCTATGTCGGCTCGCCGCTGACGCCAAACGCCCTCAACGGCGGGCAGGCGAACTTCCCGGAATTCCACAACGTCTATATCGAGCCGGGCTCGTACGCGATCTACAAGAAGACCGGTGAATTCCCCGAGGGGACGATACTGTTCAAGGAGCTTCAGCTGACGTTGCCGCAGGAGAATGCCGACGGCTCGCGAACGGAAGCGTCGGGACGTGGCTACTTCCCGGGCAAGTGGAACGGCGCCGACGTGACCGTCAAGGACTCGAAGCGCTTCGCCGACACCAACGGGTGGGGCTATTTCAACTTCAATCACCACGAACCAAAGGCGTCGATGGCCAAGGTGAAGTCGAAAGACGAGTGCGCCTACTGCCATATCGCCAACGCCAAGAAGGATGAGGTCTGGACCCAGTTCTATCCGCTGCTGGACAACAAGGACGCGCGCTGAGCGCGCAATGGGCGGAAGATCGGCATGAAAGTCCTCAAAGCCGCTTGTGTTGCCTTCGTCGTGATCCTTGGAGTCGCGTCCGCGATCAGGCAGTCACAGCTGTGGGCGAACGCGGTGGATGCTGTTTCGACCGGTGCGAGTGTCGCCGACCGCGACGGGCGTCTGCACGTGCCAGATGATTATCGTACGACCTATCAGCTCCTCGGAAGCTGGGCGATTGCGGCAGACGACAGTCACGGCTCGAAGGAGCTTCACGTCGTGTACGCCTCGCCGGGAGTGATTGACGCCTATCGGAAGGACAAGCGCTTCCCGGACGGTGCGGTGCTGGTCAAGGAGGTGTTCAAGGCGACAACCTCTGAAATGACGACTGGTACCGTCAGCCGCGCCGATGCTTTGAAGGGCTGGTTCGTCATGGTGAAGGACGCGCCGAACAGTCACCCGGGGAGCCCGCTCTGGGGCGACGGTTGGGGATGGTCCTGGTTCGACGCGGGCGATCGGTCAAAAACGACAACGACGAATTACAAGGCTCAATGCCAGGCGTGCCATGTGCCCGTGCGGACGTCCGACTGGGTTTACGTCGATGGATACCCCCCGTTGAAGCCATAGCCATGGTGCGGGTCACTGAAAGTCATTCGATTTACCAAAGCCAATCATCAAAGGAGCGAGAGATGGCTAAAGAAGCGACGGCGAGTGAGATGGGAATGTCGAAGGGGCAGACTGGACATCTCTATATCCAGACCAACGAGATCGATAACGCCATTATTCACTACACGCGACAGGCGGACGGCAAGCTGGCCGAGGTCGCGCGCATCAAGACGGGCGGCGCCGGCTCCGGTGAATTCAAGCCGATCAGCGGCCAGGACAGCGCGCCCAACTCCTTTGAGGGCGCGGGAAGCGTCATCATAACATCCGATCGGCGCTTCATGTTTGCGACCAATGGCGGAGACAACTCCGTTTCGAGCTTCCGCCTGGATAGCGACGGTCATCTGACGCTGCTCGACGTGAAGTCGACCGGCAACCCGGTCGATGGCAGGAGCGGCACGGCCAAATCGCTGGCTTTCGCTCCGTCGACCCGCACCCTCTTCGTGCTGCACTCGTTCGGACCGGATCATCTTCGGCTGATGTCAGTCGATGCCGAAGGCATGCTCAAGACGCGGCCTGAGCGATACTCGGTCAACACGTACAGCAAGCGCAACCGTGTCTCCACCATGGTCGTGGTCTCGCCCAACGAGGAGCTGGTGCTCGTCGGCACCACTTTCGATGAGCCGATCGCGCTCACCGGCCTGTATCCCGACGGCTCGCCGATTCTCTGGGTCCAGCGCGCCGGCGGCGCGTTGCACTCGATCGCGTCGAATGCGCCGGATCCGGACGGCCTCGCTGTGTTCGCCCTACAAAAGGACGGCTCGCTCGGCACGGCCAGGTTCTACGACGCGAAGGGCGGTTCTCCGTTCTACATCGCGTTCCTGCATCAGCGCCCGAATACGTTCGTGATCGGCTATGCCGTCGGCGACGGATGCTCGATCTGCACCATCGAGAAGAACGGCTCGATCAAGATCGGTCCGCTCGTCAAGATCGACACCAGCGCGGGTCTTCCGTCCGAGCTGTGCTGGCTCGCCGTCTCGCCCGATGATCGCACGATCTACGCGACGAATTTCGGATACAGCAACATCAGCAGCTACCGGATCAACGGTAGCGGCCTGGAGATTGCGTGCGATCCGGCGTGCCCGAAGGTCCCCGGCGACGGCACCGCGAGGGGATTGAACGGAACCGTGACGAGCGGTCCCAGCGATAGCTGGCTCTCGCCGGACGGCGCCTATCTCTATCAGATCTACGGCAACGCCTCGAAGCTGGTCAGCTACAGCACCCAGCCCGACGGTTCGCTGAAGGAGATTAGCAGCGTCAAGATCCCCTACAACAGCTCCCAGGGGCTTGCGGGTTTCTGATCCTGGCTTCGCGACACGAGATCCGGGCGTGGTCGGCATTGCCGTTCCACGCTCGGCCTCCCCCTCGCCGACATGCGAGACACACAAGGTCAATCACGAGCCGCGAGACGGATGTTTGAAGCAATTCACGAGCGCTCTCGCGGTACATCCGCGGGTTATCCCGGCCATCCGGAAGAAAGGCGGAGCGCCACGGAAAAACTCGATCTGCAGCGCGCTGCCGGGGAGGCTCGCGTGGTGTTCTCCGGCGAGGCAAACGGCACGGAGATCATTGACGTCTATCAGAAATTTCCGATGGCCGTCGCGTTCCCGAATGTCGACGATCGTCGGCGCAAGGAAGCGGTCCTCATCAATACCTCGGGTGGTGTTGCAGGCGGCGACGAGATCAGGATCGAGGTGGTCGCTCAAGGCAATGCGTCGGTCGCAGTGACCACACAGGCCGCGGAGAAGGTCTATCGGGCGCTCGATCGGCCTGCCCGCATCCGGACGCGGTTAAGGGCTGAGGGACGTGCTCGGCTTGCGTGGCTTCCACAAGAGACCATCGTCTTCGACCAGGCGCGGATCGCGCGACAGACCGAGATCGATCTGAGCTCGGGCACCGAATTGATTGCCCTCGAGTGGCTGGTTCTTGGCCGCATCGAAAGCGGCGAGGAGGTTCTTGCCGGACATATCCTGGACAGCTGGCGCGTCAGGGTCGACGGCCGTCTGGTATGGGCAGATGGCTTCCTCGCGTCAGACCAGGCCCTCCTGCAGCTTCGGAAGACGGCGCTGCTCTCGAACTGGAAGGCGGTCGCGACAATGATCTATTTCGGTCCGGGTCTTGAGGCCCGGCTCGAGAGATTGCGCGAGATCGGTGCTTCCCTGGAATGTGCGTGCGGCGTCACGATCGTGGGCGCGATCATCGTGGTCCGGGTCGCCGCGATTGCAAGCGTGGATCTCAGGCGAGGTCTGCGCCGCTTCCTCGATCAACTCGACCATGAACTCGGATCCGGTCCCTTCGGAGTGCCGAAGATGTGGTCCTGTTAGCAGCGCGGCCAAGTGGGAGGAGCATTTGAATCTGACACCACGGGAACGAGACAAGCTGATGATCGCCCTCGCCGCGATCGTTGCGCGCGGCCGGCTCGCGCGAGGCGTCAAGCTGAATTATCCCGAAAGCATCGCATTGATTGCGGATGCCATCATGGAAGGTGCCCGCGATGGACGATCGGTCGCGGATCTGATGTCTGAAGGCGGCCGGCTTCTGCGCCGCGACCAGGTCATGGAGGGTATCCCGGAAATGATCCGCGAGGTCCAGGTGGAGGCAACGTTTCCGGACGGGACGAAGCTCGTCCCCGTGCACAACCCGATCCGATAGGAGCTGATGATGCGTATCCTACCGTTCTGTGTCGTCGCGCTGAGCGTGCTTGCCTCGCCGGCCTTCGCTCATCCCATTCCGGACGCGGCCAGTTCGTTCGACGCCGGTCTCGTCCATCCATTCAGCGGCGCGGATCATCTGATTGCGATCACCTTGGTGGGAACGTGGAGCGCGCTTGTGGGCGGATCCGCGAGAGCCGTGTGGCCGCTGACTTTTCTGATCGCGATGCTGGGCGGCTTCGCTGCGGCAAGCGCAGGACTTCAGATGGGCTTCGTGGAGGCGGCGATCAGCCTCTCGGTGGTGGCACTTGGAGCGTTCGTTGCGTTCGAATTCAGGATGCCCGTGATGCTGGGCGCGGCGGCCGTGGGGCTGTTCGCGTTCTTCCATGGTCACGCACATGGAACTGAAGCCGCCTCGATGCTTGTTCCCTACCTGATCGGCTTCACAACGGCGACCGCCGCTCTTCTCCTGACCGGAATGGTCATCGGGTTCTGGGGAGCACACGCGGCCAGAAGAAGTTTGCTTCGCGCCGCGGGCGTATGCGCCGGGCTTGTCGGACTGCTGCTGCTTGGAGGCGTGGCATGATCCCCGGGGAGGTCATTCCGGCTGACGGCGACGTCGTCCTGAACGGGGACAGGACCGGACCATCGATTGCCGTAGCCAACACCGGCGACCGGCCGGTCCAGGTGGGCAGCCACTATCATTTCGTCGAAGTGAATGCCGCACTCGCGTTCGATCGATCCTTGGCCCGTGGATGCCGCCTCGATATCCCGGCCGGGACGGCCGTTCGGTTTGAGCCGGGTCAGTCGCGCGAGGTCTCATTGATTCCGTTTGCCGGAGCGCGGCGCATCTACGGCTTCAGCGGCGGCGTGATGGGACCTCTGGAATCAGGGACCGATGCGTCCGGCGCCAACGAATAAGGTGAGGAAGATATGTCCCACACGATGAGCCGTAGCGCCTATGCGCAGATGTTCGGCCCTACGGTCGGCGACAGGGTGCGCCTGGCGGACACCGACCTGTTCATCGAGCCCGAGAGGGACCTCACGATCTATGGCGAGGAGGTAAAGTTCGGCGGCGGCAAGGTCATTCGCGACGGCATGGGACAATCGCAACTCACGCGCGCGCAGGGAGCGGTCGATACGGTCATTACCAACGCGCTGATCCTCGATCACTGGGGAATCGTCAAGGCCGACATCGCGATCAAGGACGGGCTCATTGCCGCCATCGGCAAGGCGGGCAACCCCGACATACAGCCGGGTGTCTCGATCATCATTGGGCCGGGGACAGAAATCATCGCGGGCGAGGGCAAGATCATCACCGCCGGCGGAATGGATACGCACATTCATTTCATCTGCCCGCAGCAGATCGACGAGGCGCTCTTCTCGGGCGTCACAACCATGATGGGTGGTGGGACCGGGCCTGCCGCAGGGACGACGGCGACGACCTGCACGCCGGGGCCATGGCACATCCATCGGATGCTCGAGGCGCTGGATGGGTTCCCGATGAACTTCGGCATTTTCGGAAAGGGCAATGCGAGCGTACCCGCGGGCCTGGTCGAGCAGATCGAAGCCGGCGCGTGTGGCTTGAAGCTGCACGAAGACTGGGGCGCAACGCCCGCATCGATCGACTGCTGTCTCTCTGTCGCCGACGACATGGACGTGCAGGTCATGATCCACACCGATTCCCTGAACGAAGGCGGGTTCGTCGAGAGCACGATCGCCGCGTTCAAGGGCAGGACGATCCATGCGGCCCATACGGAAGGGGCCGGCGGCGGGCATGCGCCGGACATCATCAAGGTCTGCGGCGAGAGGAACGTCATCCCAGCCTCGACAAATCCAACGCGTCCTTACACCGCCAACACGCTCGACGAAGCGCTCGATATGCTGATGGTGACCCACCACTTGGATCGCCGTATCCCGGAGGATGTCGCCTTCGCGGAGAGCCGCATACGAAGGGAGACGATCGCCGCAGAGGACATCCTGCACGATCTCGGCGCGTTCTCGATCGTGTCGTCGGATAGCCAGGCGATGGGGCGCGTCGGCGAGGTGATCACGCGGACGTGGCAGACTGCCGACAAGATGAAAAAGCAGTTCGGGCGGTTGCCGGAGGAGACCGGGCATAACGACAATTTCAGGGCTCGGCGCTACGTCGCGAAATACACGATTAATCCGGCTATCGTTCAGGGAATGTCACGTTATGTTGGCTCGCTCGAGGTCGGAAAGCTCGCGGACATCGTCATCTGGGATCCGGCGTTCTTCGGCGTCAAACCCGACATGGTCCTGAAATCCGGCGTGATCGTCGCCGCGATCATGGGCGATCCCAATGCATCGATACCGACGCCTCAACCGGAATACTACCGGCCTATGTTCGGCGCCTTTGGCCGTTCTCCCGGCAGAAATTCCGTGACCTTCGTCAGTCAGGCCTCGCTCGAAACGACGAGACAGCTGGGCTTGGCAAAGCAACTCCTGCCGGTCGCGAACACGCGATCGATCGGCAAGCATTCCATGATTCTCAACGACGCGTTGCCCCATATGGAAGTCGATCCCGAAACCTACGAGGTGCGGGCCGACGGACGGCTCCTCACTTGCCCGCCGGTGAATGTGGTCCCGATGGCGCAGCGCTATTTCATGTACTGACGCGTTGCCGGCATGGTGGTGCGATGACAGACGAAAGTTATGGACACAAGGCGCTGGCGTTCCTGAGGTTGCAGAGCTGGCTCTCGCCGGCGTTCCCGAACGGGGCCTACAGCTACTCGCACGGACTGGAGTGGGCCGTGGAGGCCGGCTATGTCTCCGATCGGCGCAGCCTGATCGATTGGCTCGAGGCCGACCTCTGTTATGGCTCCGGCCGAAACGAAGCAATCTTCTTTAACGAAGCCTACCGATGCGTGGCCGAAGGCACCGAGGACAAACTCCCGGATCTGGCCGAACTCGCAGCCGCTTCCCGCGGCACATCCGAATTCGTGCTCGAATCCGCACAACAATCGTCTGCCTGCCTTACGACCCTTCGCAGTGTCTGGCCGGATCGAATTCTGGACATGTTCTCCGACCCGAGATGTCCGCCGGTGTTGGCTGTCCTGCTCGGAGCGCGAGCGGCGCGCGAACGGATTGCCGTCGAAATCGCGCTACCGGCGTTCCTGCACAGCTACGTCGCCAATCTGGTGAGCGCGGGCGTGCGATTGGTGCCTCTCGGTCAGACCGATGGTCAGCTTGCCATCGCGGCGCTCGAGCAGGCGATCCTGTCGCGCAGTGAAATCGCAAGCCGTGAGACGGTCAACGATCTCGGTTCGGCGGGCCTGATGGTTGAGCTCGCGTCCATCGCGCACGAGCTCCAGTATACGAGGTTGTTTCGGTCATGAGAACGATTGAACGCGAGAGCAGGTCTCTCCGCACACTTGGCATTCCGGCAACCAACGGGCCACTGCGCGTCGGAATCGGCGGTCCGGTCGGTTCTGGAAAGACGGCGCTGGTCGAGGCGCTGTGCAAGCACCTACGTGATTTCTACGAGATCTACGTCATCACGAACGACATCTACACTAAGGAGGATCAGCTCATTCTGACTCGCGCGCAAGCGTTGGGGGCAGAGCGCATCATGGGAGTGGAAACGGGTGGCTGTCCGCATACGGCCATACGGGAGGACGCATCGATGAACCTGGCGGCGATCCATGACATGAACCTGAAGTTTCCGGACGCGGAGCTCTGCTTCGTCGAGTCGGGCGGTGACAATCTCGCCGCCACCTTCAGCCCGGAGCTTGCGGACCTGACCGTCTACGTGATCGACGTCGCCGCAGGAGAGAAGATCCCGCGCAAGGGAGGGCCGGGGATCATGCGATCCGATCTGCTGGTGATCAACAAGATCGATCTGGCTCCCCTGGTGGGCGCGAATCTGGAAATCATGGAAGCAGACGCACGACGGATGCGAGGCGCGCGACCGTTCGTTTTCTCCAATCTGAAGAGTGGCCAAGGTGTCGATGAGATCGCGGGCTTCATTCTGCAGAAGGGCGGGTTATCCGCCGCGACGCTGTCTGGAGGTGCCCATCGATGACGGATGATGACCAGGAGTTTGCCGGCGATCTGGCCAAGCTGCGCCGCAGCATCGACAATCTGGATGCGGCGATGGTGCACCTGCTCGCAGAACGCTTTCGCTGTACTGATGCGATCGGAGAGCTCAAGGCCAGACATGGACTGGTGTCTCGGGATCCCAGACGTGAAGCGGCGCAATTGAAGCGGCTTCGCACCCTAGCCGCCCAGAGCGGGCTCGATCCGGATTTTGTCCAGAAGCTGCATGCGCTGGTCGTGCGAGAAGTCATCACCAATCATGAGGCGATGAAGTTTGAGTTGGGCGCCGGCTAGGGCGGCGTATATCAGCGCGTGCCTATTCCGGCGAAACGAGGTCCAGCCGAGAGCGGCCACCCGACGTGCTCGAAGGTAGGGGAGAGGGGCCGCCGTTGATTGCGCTCGGGAAGTTCTCCGTGTTTGCGCAAGAAAGCGTCGTGGTCCTCTGCAGCCGACGAGAAGCCCGATAGCGCCGAGGGCGAGCGGGACGTCGACATGACGGGAAACACCGTCGGCAGCGCGACGACCGGCGCGACTGCCCTGGTCGATCACATTCTTCCGGGGCTTCTGCCGCGCCGTCAGGCTGCGATTCGAATCGTTTTAGGTTCGCCATTCAGGCCGGCGAAAACTCAATAAGTCTTTAGGACCGTGAGCCCACCGGCGTCGGCGCGATTCTTCGCCGCGAGCAGGATCTCCCTCATCCGCTTGATCACTGGCGGTTCGAGCGCCTCGATCTTCGCCGCGATTTGCGGATCGAGAATGCCTTTGCGGCCATAACGACCGCGAACGTCGCTGGCGTGCCCGAGAATGCGGTCGCGCGTCCGCTGAGCGATGCCGCCGCCGTCGAGCCAATCGGCCATGAGGTGCCGCGTGCTGTAAAGCGTCAAGTCGGCGCGGCTCAACTTCAAAAGCTTCTTTGCGTATTGCCACGACTTGCTCAGCGGCTGAGACCAGCGCTGCGTGCCATCTTTCCTGATGTAGACGTCCCACTCGGGAAACAGGCGTTCCTCGCCCTTGTCCATCAACTCCTGCATCCGCTCGAGCAAGCCTAATTCGATCAGCAAAGGATGAACGGGAATGACCCGACCGGCCGCGTTGGTTTTGAGGTTACGCAAGTCCTGCAGGGCAACGCGTCCGCTCCGCGCATCGAATGGTCTCAGATCGAAATAGAAGAACTGATTGTCGGTCCTGATGTCGGCGCACTTGATCTGGCCAACCTCGCCCGGTCGCATGCCGGTCAAGATGCAGATCAGAAAACCCCAATAGATATGGGACTGCACCAGGTATCCGCCCGGCTGCCAGACGTGCATGCGGTTCTTGCAGCCGGTGAACAGCGGCTGCGTCAAAAGCTTGAGCAGTTCGTCATCATCGAACGCGTCGCGCGGCAGCGGTGCCAGGTTCTCCGGGTCGATGCACTCAAACGTGTAGCGCGCTCCGCTGTAGCGCTTCTCCTGGATGGTCCAATCGATGAACTTGTACAGACCGCCCCAGTACCTGCTTTTGATCGTGGTTGTGGTGACGCGGGTGAGCTCGGACCAGCCGCGTTCTTCCGCGTACTTGAAGCGCTGGAAGAGTGTTTTTGCAGCCTCGCGCGGGATGTTGCTGCGGTTCGGAATGTCGGGCAGCGCCTCGTCGAGCAGCTTCCACTTGTCGTCGGTGAGCTCGTTCATCCGGGGATCGCCAAGGAAATCGATCGCGAACTGCACGACGGCCTCGGCCTCGCCGCGGCCCTTCATCGTGTGCTGGCGCTTTCGGCTGGCCGGCCGCAGAAATTCCCGTAGCAACGAGGACATGCGATCGGAATTGCTCGCGGTCGGATCGTCGGAGTTGGTCGGCTGAGTCGGGGCAGTAACCGCGAGCGGTGCGATGGACGGCGCAACGGGGCGACATTGGCCGGTACCAGCTGGGCCACGCGCTGAGCCACTGCGTCCTGAACGAGCCGATCGATCATGGCAACTGGATCGAAGCCGTCCCGACGTGCTGGCAAAGCCGCCTTCGGCTCCGACGCCCAGCCTTCCTTGGTTGCTTCGGTGGCCTCGCGGCGGCCGGCTTCGTAGGAACGGCGGACATTGAGCCGGGCAATGCTGGTTTCAGCGGCCTTGTTCTGGTTGACGAAGTCGACCCAAAGGGTCGGCATCTGCGGAAAGTGCATCGCGTAGGCGTAGCCGCGTTCCTGCGCCCGCGTGAGAAAGCGTCGGACCTCATGCTCGAAGGCGCAGCGCTCGGCCAAAAGCCGCTCGTCAGCCGGCGAGCCGCGGCCGACATAGGCCTGCAGCCGTACGTCGAGCACGGTTCCCATGGCTTCCAGGTCGGGAGCCTCGATCAGCTCCTGTACCCAATCGAGATTATCCACCAGCCGGCGCCTCGCCTCATTGAAGTTCCCGGTCCTGAGGCTGACACGAAGAAGGGGGAGCCCAAAGAGCCGAGCGGCCTGTTTCCCCAACCGAATCTGGAGGAAATAGCGACCGTCGCCGCGCCGGGCGAGGTAGGAGGGACGAGACACGTTGGCAGCCTTTCCGGAGGCAGCTGGCGTGAGACATCCGGATGGGATGTAACACCGTCAAATCCGCTACTCCAATCCGGCCAACGTGCTGGAAAATCTCAAGATTTTGCTTCAACTTGGACCTGGTAGCGTTTCCCTCTCCCGCTACCAAATTCCGCGATTTTGCATCCCTAATTACTATCTCCTGCGATTTTGTACTCCTGACCCGTAGCGGTCGGAGCCCCGCTTGCGGGACTGCGTTGTCCGAGAAAAAGCCTCGCGGAGCGTCCCGAACTCAGGAATCGTCATTTTTCCATCCCGGTCACGAACCAGGAGGGTGAGGAGATCGGGAAAGTGCCAATGGATGTCCTGCACTGAAGTCCCGGCCTGACATGTTGACGAGAATCGGAGTGATCTCGGATACGCACGGCCTTCTCCGGCCGGAGGCCGAGCGCTGTCTTGCGGGAGTGTCGCATATCCTCCACGCCGGTGATATCGGCGCGCCGGAGGTTCTGGAGCGGCTTTGCCGAATAGCACCCGTCACCGCCATCAGGGGAAACGTCGACGTCGGCAGCTGGGCGAGGCGCTATCCCGAAACCGAAACGGTGCACCTCGGCGCTCGTTGCTTCTATCTTCTGCACGATCTCAAGACGCTGGCCATCGACCCTGCGGCAACCGGTGTGAACGTGGTGATATCAGGACATTCGCATCGGGTGCAGGTCAACACGATCAACGGAGTGCTTTTCCTGAATCCCGGAAGCGCCGGTCCGAGGCGCTTCAAGCTGCCGATCACGCTGGCAACGCTCGATCCGGATGAG
Organism: Bradyrhizobium sp. JR4.3; assembly: GCF_040547695.1. NCBI lineage: Bacteria > Pseudomonadati > Pseudomonadota > Alphaproteobacteria > Hyphomicrobiales > Nitrobacteraceae > Bradyrhizobium > Bradyrhizobium sp. JR4.3. The sequence goes on from NZ_JBEPQF010000004.1 coordinate 166,095, forward strand.
GGCGACCTGCGGCCCACCATCCATGAGCTCGACGCGTGAACGAGGTACGTGCGTCGCAGCTAGTGGGTATTCGATTTTTGCCACCGCTCCAGATCAATCGGGGGACGCTTTGGGTCGATCTGCTCCTTCTCGGGATTCCCCTGCCAAGGCTGGTCCGTCTGCCGGTGGGTTGGCAAATCGGTCTGCTGTCGCGGATCGTCGACCGGGGTTTCTCTCGGATCGTTTTCAGGTTCTTTTGCTTTCGGCATAAGCTGTCCTCTCTACAATCCGTCGATGCGGCGGCACGCGATCAGCGTACTGGCGCGGCACGGAAGTACCGATCATCATCTCGAAATTCGGGCGATCCATCGCGGGGTCATGCGCTGATGAGAGGATGGAGCGGAGCTGTTCGCGCTGCTGATCGTTGAGGCAGCCGGCTCCTGTGGAGGGGCGGCCCAGATAGTCCGTTGCCCCGGACATCTGCGGGACGGCGAACCAGACGATGAAACCCACAAACAGGACCGCGGCCACTCCCGATCCCGCCATCATCAGCTTCCGGGTGCCGTCCTTCTCCGTTTCACGCGATAGATCCTTGACCATGAACAAAAAGCCGTCGGTAGGAACTGCGGGGTCAACACGGGCAGGAATCGTTCGTTCCTACGGGCATGTATCGGCCGCCGAGGCTGGCTGCGCTGTCATATGGGCTCGCAGGACCGAAACCCTCTCATCCGCGTTTTGCTGTCATGACGCACATCATCTTCAACGACTACCGCAATCCTGCTGCCGAACAGGCCTATGAGATCGCATGGGACTTTCTCGCCCGTAGTGGAGCGATCCACGATGAATTCGATGCGTGCGTATTTCTAGCCCAACGCATCACCATGATGGTCCAGGAAGGCCAGGAAAATCGGATCCGGATGGCGAACCGCGCGATCTCCGAATACCAGTACCATCTCGAGAACCTCTGCAAGTCGGTCCGCGGCGCGGCTGCTTCACGGGCTTGAGGGCTCGCGAGGAGTTCCGCTGATCACTGCCGATCGGCGATCGTCAGCTTGCCGCGTGCCCCGGTACGTCCGCCCCGGCGCGGTGCAATGGCCGGAACGAGTGCCGGCGCTTCCCCGGCCATGCGCATGGCGAAATAGGCGATCGTCGCCTTGAGACCGTCTTTGAGCGCCACGCGCGGGCGCCATCCCAGCGCTCGAACGGCTGTGTCGATCACCGGTTTGCGGCGCTTTGGATCGTCCTTGGGCAACTCCTCGAACCGGAGCGGGGAAATTGATTCCGTGTACGCCAGCACGTCGCGCGCAATGGCCTCGATGGTGACCTCGTGGGGATTGCCCAGATTGCACGGACCGGTAATCGAAGACGAACTCTCCATGAGCAGCTGGAGGCCGTGCACGAGATCGTCGACGAAGCAGAAGCTCCTGGTCTGCGTACCACCTCCATAGATCGTGATCGGCTCTCCGCGAAGTGCCTGCACGATGAAGTTGGAGACCACGCGTCCGTCATTCTCCAGCATCCGGGGTCCGTAGGTGTTGAAGATGCGCGCGACCTTGATTTCGACCCCGTACATGCGATGGTAATCGAACATCAGCGTTTCCGCGGCCCGCTTGCCCTCGTCGTAGCAGGCCCGGGGCCCGATCGGATTGACGTTGCCGAGATAGGTTTCTGGCTGGGGATGGACCTCCGGATCGCCGTAGATCTCGCTAGTCGATGCCTGCAGCACCCGCGCGCCTTTCCGCTGCGCGAGCTCCAGCATGTTGATGGTGCCGAGCACGCACGTCTTCATCGTGCCGACCGGATCTTTCTGATAGTGACGGGGCGACGCCGGGCAGGCGAGGCTGTAGATCCGGTCGATGTCGCCCTCGATCTCGACGGGATCGCGCACGTCATGTTCGATGAAGCGAAAATTCGGATGATTGAGCAGCGGCCGGATGTTGTCGATCCTTCCCGTAAACAGGTTGTCGAGGCAGATCACGGTGTGGCCGCGCTGCAGAAGCGAGTCGCAGAGGTGGGATCCGATGAAGCCGGCGCCGCCGGCCACCAGAACGGTGGGGGAGCGGCGGGACGCGTTGATGCGGGTCTGAAGTGTCATGGTGCTGCCTTTCAGATTTGGGCGACCTGCATGGGACGCGAGGCGGGAAGTTGCGGGGCTTTCCGGCGGCGACGGACCGATGCCTCGGCATAGTAGGTCTCCACTTGCCGGGCGCGATGGTCGGAGGTGTGGTCGGCCAGAACGCGGCGCCGTGCGTTTTCCGCGATCGTGCGCCTTTGCTCCTCGGGCATGTCGCGCAGGATCTCCACGACGTCGCGGGGGCTCGATGCGAGCAGGATTTCCCGGAAAGGCTCGAAGACGGTTTCGATTCCAGGCCACCGGTCCGAGATGACGGGCGTGCCGCACGCGGCCGCTTCGAACAGCCGAACGCTGGGCGAGAAGCCGAGCGCGCGCATGTCGGCGCGGGTGGCGTTTAGCGTAAAGCGTTGCTCTGCGTAAAATCCCGGATGATGTCTGGGCGTGAGGTGCTCGATCCGGGCGACATTGGCGGGCCAGACCACCTCATCGGGATACTGCGCCCCGGCGACGACGAATTGCTCGCGTGACAGAGTGCGAGCAGGGGCGAGCAACAACTGCTCCAGAACCGGTTGCCGGTCCTCGCTATAGGTTCCGAGATAGCCTAATGCCCACTTCTTCTCCACGCGTTGTGGCGCGTAGATGTCGGTGTCGGCACTGCAATACAGCACCCGAGCCAGCGGACTGCCATAGTTCTCCTCGATCATGCCGGGCACCGGGCCGCCGGCAAAGGACAAATAAAGATCGAAGCGCGGGATCATCGCCGCGGAAAGATAGTCCAAGCCCTGCTCGAGCTTGGCAAGCGTGACTGGCGTGTCGATGTCGTAGAAGGCGGTAATCCCCCTGGCGTGGGTCGTGATCCATTCGGAGATCGCGATGCCGTCGGGCACGTAGGAGCCGATGACCACCAGATCGGCATCGCGGATTATCTTGCCGAAACGCTGCGGGATGTCCTTCAAGGATTGATAAAGCTCGACGGTCCAAGCGGAAGGCTTGGCAAGATCACGATGCTCGCGATACCAGGGGACGTCGCGTTCCAGAAACGTGACGTGGTGACCTCGTCGTGCCAGGGCTTCGATCAGGGCGCGGTAGGTCGTGGCATGACCGTTGCCCCAGGACGAAGTAACCGAAAGACCGACGACGACGATGGTGAGCTTCATTCTGCTGCCTCGATTCGCGAACTGCTTGCGGCAAAGAGATCGTTGAACTGGCGCGCGCGCTGCCGGTAGGTGTGATGGCTCAGAATGCGCGCACGAGCGCGCGCTGCGATCGCCTGAGCCCGGTCGAGGCGCAGTGCGGCAAGATGCTCTGCGACCTCGGCCCCGCTCGCGGCCACCAGCACCTCGCGATCTGGTTCGAGAAAATGATCGATGCCGTCCCACTGGTCGGTGATCAGGCAGGCTCCGGCACCGATGGCTTCGAACACGCGCGTTGGCGGCGAGAAGCCGTAGCGGGCCATGCTATCGCGATTGACGTTCAGCGTAGCCAGAGCGGAGCCGAAAAACGCGTTGTGGTCGCCGGTCCCGACATGCCCGACCTTGTGCAGATTGGCTGGCGTGTCTTTCGAGTCCCACCCCGATCCACCGAGCACGAATGTCTTGTCCGGCAATCGGCAGGCGACATCGATAAAGAACCGCTCGACGCGCTGCTCGCGATCAGGGAGGCGGTTTGCCAGCAAGCTCAGATCGCAGGTGAAGTGCGCATTGGGCGGCGCCGGAAAGTGCGTGGCGGGGTCGAGCGCATTGTAGATCGGCACGCAGTCTCGCGCGCCGATGCCGCGATAAGCGGATACGACAGCATCGCCGCCGCCATAGGTCAAAACCATGTCGTAGGACCGGATCGCATGGCGCAGATGATGGTCTGGATTGTCCGCCACCGATTCCAGCGTCGCGGGGGCATCGACGTCCCAGTAGATGCGCATCGCATTCGACGGAATTTCGGCGACCGCGTTCTCCAGCTCCCGATCGAAGACGCCGACGCCGCTGGCCTTGACCAGCATGTCGGCCGAGCGGGCCGCTTCCTCAAGCGAGCTTCGCCAGCCGTCGGGCGTCGCGGCGTAGACCACCACCTTCGCCCAGTCCGGATCGTCGATGTCGCGATGGGCCTGGCGCTCGAAGGCATCGGGCTCGAAGAATGTGACGTCGTGGCCGAGGGCCGCAATCTCCTTCAGCATGCCGCGGTAATAGGTGGCAGCACCGTTCCAGTAGGATGAGACGAGGCTGGACCCGAAGAAGCAGATCTTCATGCGGAGGCTCCGATGTATCGCAGGGGCTTTTTGGAGTGGCCTGTGGCCCGGAGGTCCTGCACGATGCCGACAAGCTGCTCCGCCCGGTGACGGCAGGTGTGACGTTCCTTGATTGTCCGGAGTCCGGTCTCCACGGTGGAGGACCATAACTCCGGGTCATCGAGCAGCGCACGAAGCGCCCGCTTCATTTCGGTGCCGTCGGAGGCGCTGAGATAGGCACCTTCCGGGAACAGGCCTTCCGCATCCGACCAGGGGGCCGAGACCAGTGGAATGCCGCAGGCCATCGCCTCGAAGACGCGAATGGTTGGAATGCCCGGAAGCAAGCGGACATAGGGGCCGCGGGGAACGTGGACAGTCGCGCGTGCGCCGGCGAAAGCGATGGGAGCCCAGTGTGCGGGCAGCCAGCCGCCATACCGAATGCCTGCCGCCTGAATGGTGTCGAGCGCCCCGTCCGAATAGCGGACGCCATAGACCCCCGCGCGCAGCTTCAGCTCGGCCACGGGTTCGACCAGAAATTCGTTGAGCTCGGTGCTGCGTTCGCCGTCGCCCCAATTTCCGATCCAGACGACATCGTCGGTGCGCTCGACATGCGGCAGCGGATGGTACAGGGCGATGTCGGCCGCCTCGTGCCAGGTGAACGCCCGGTCGGCCCAGCCGAGCTTCAGATAGATTTGACGAAGGACCTCGCCGAAGGCGAGCACACCGTCGAAGCCGTCGAGGTCGAACTGCGCAAGTTCGTCCGGTGCGCTAACGGCGCGATGATGGGTGTCGTGGAACAGCAGCGTGAACGGAGCGCCGTGAGCCCGTCTCGATCCGATGTCTGCGATTAGATCAGGCGAATTCCATTCGTGGACGACGACGAGATCGGCGCCGTGCAAGGCTTCATCGAGATTAAGGGAGGCATCGTAGCGGCGGATGCCGATGCCGGGAAATAGCGTTGGAATATCCTCCATCGTTTGACTGCCACCCTCGCGGATCGCATTCAATCGGCTCCAGCCGTCGATCGGCTCGAACACGACGACTTCATGACCGAGCGCGTGAAGTTCGCGGGCATAGCCGCGCAGGAAATGGGCATTGCCGTTGTTCCAGCAGGAGGTGAACGCGTGGTAGAACAGAACGCATTTCATGCGCGTACCTCCATGGGGGCGGGCGCGTGATGGTCAGCAAGCAGCTCCTCGTAGAGGCTGAAATAGGCGCTCGTGGTTCGGGTCAGCGAGTAGGTCAGGGAATGCTCAAAGGCGGCACGTTGCAGCCGCACTCGCTCGCGATCGTCGGTGCACAGATCCGCGAGTGCTCGATGCAGCGCCTTGCTGTCGGTGGGGTCGACGAACAGCGCGGCCCCGCTCCACAATTCCCTGAAAGTGGGAATGTTGGACAGGACGAGAGCGCATCCCGCCGCCGCGGCTTCCAGAACGGAGAGGCCGAACGGCTCATAGAGCGCGGGGCTGGCAAAGATAGCGGCGTGCTGCAAGTGCGCGCGCATGGCTTCGTGAGGCAAATGCCCGAGCCAGGTGACGGAAGCCGAAGGGCACTCGTTCGCCGGCCCGGCCACCTGAACGGGCCAGTCCAGCCCAGGCGCGGCAGTCGCCAGGACCTCGATGTTCTTGGCGCGGTCCCAGAGCCGGCCCGCCGCAAAGATCATGTCTTGCTTCTGTCCCGCGAGACCTTGAGGGCCAATTCCATTCCAGATCACGATGCCGCGCGAGCGAGGCCGATAAATTTCCGCAATGTCGTCGTGGAAGGACTGGCTGGGACAAACCCAGGCCTGTGCCGTGTCGAGTGCGGCCGTCACCCGCTCGGTGTAGCCGCGCCATTTCGGTTCGCCGAGCCAGCTCGTATCGCGGCAGGCGAGCCCCCAGGAGTTGACGCAGGAATGTGCGACGACGACCACCGGAGCGCGCCAAGCGAAGGTCGCCTCGCGAAAACTATTGAGGTGAACGACGTCGGGCCTGATTCCGGTTTCGAGCTTCGCAAGGACGCGCCTGGCCTGGGGCAGATCTCGTCCTTCCGGGTCCTGCCATTCGAGTGCAAGGTCCGTTTCGATCAGGCGGACCCGCGAGCCACGCAGCATCTCAAGCTGGCCGGCTCGCGCGCGCGGACCCATCGTCACAAGGGTGACGTCGGCGCCCTTCGCAGCAAGGGACGAAGCAAGAGAGGACGAGTAGGTCCAGACGCCCCCGACGGTATCGGTCGTCATCAGGATCCTGAGCTGCGAGCTGCGGCTCATGATGTCACCTGCAGTTCGAGAGTCTCGAGCGGGACCGGGCGATCGTTCTGCACGTCGCTGAACTGGTCGAACATCGCAAGATAGTGCCGGTGTGCGCGCTCCCAGGCGAAATCGTCGGGCTCGCCCCACAGCTTTCGATAATCCGGCGAGCCCGGATAGGGATACAGCGGGACCGGATCGTTGGCCCAGATGCCGGCATCCTGCATGGTGCGGCGCCAGCGCTGCACGACGGGATCATCGTCCTCGGGGACTTCGATCAAATTGGCCTGCACGAAAGGAACGTGACGGCGCGCTTCGACCAGCCGTTCGGCAAGCTGGTCGGTCGTCATCTTGCAGTTCTTGGCGAGCGCGGCGCGTCCTTCGACGGTCAGGCTCTCGATGCCGGCTTCAATCGAGACGCAGCCGGCGCGGCCGAGCAGAGCCAGCATATCCGGCCTCCAGAGGTCGATGCGGGTCTGCACTCCGAACTTCAGCCCGCGTGTGGTCAGCCCTTCCAGCAGTTCCGCGTTCGGAAGGAAAATCTCGTCGATGAAATAGACGTATTCGATGCCCTGATGACGCAGGCCGTCGATCTCTTCGAGAACGATGGAGGCAGGCCGCTTGCGGTAAGCGTTGCGGAAATTCTCCTTGGCGCAGAAGGTGCAGTTGTACGGACATCCCCTGGACGACTCGACCTCGGCTCCCGGCGCCTGCGGCTCGGCTTCGAAACGATGATGGTGATGATGGTGCCGCCGGATCATCTCCTCCGGCCAGTCGAGCGGCGGCTGATCCTTGAACGCGACGGCCTGCGGGCCGCCATTGACACGGAGCGATGCGCCATCGGCGAAGCACAGGCCCGGAAAGTCCCGCTCGCCATTGGCGAGACGCAGCAAGGACGCCTCGCACTCGCCCATCACGACGATGTCGGTGCCGAGCTTTCGAAGCGCGGTCCTTGGCACAGTCGAGCCATGCGGGCCCACCGCGATGAGGATCGGAGCCAAATCGCGCACCGCCATCGCGAGCTCCTGCGGAACGCGGAGCTCGGGAGGGGCACAGCGCCAGAACAGATAGGTCGGTGCCGTCGTGATGACGATCTGGTCGGGGCCGAACGCGCGCAGCTCGGCTTCGATATCGGCGAGGGAAAGATCGAACATGTGGGCGTCGAGCAGCAGCGTCTTGTGCCCGGCCGCCTTCAGGTAATGCTCGGAGATCCCGAGTTCGAGCGGAAGGTGAGGGGATCGGCAGCCGAAATAGATGCTGCCGCCAAAATCCCAGTTTGGATTGATGAGGGCAACACGCGTCATGCCAGCGCCTCGCGGTTGCCTTGTGACGATCCGAACCGGCCGTCCAGCCAGGTGTGAAGGGATCGGAGGCCGTCTGCGAACGAAACCTGAGGCGCCCAGCCGAGCGCGCTGGAGAGCGCGCGCGTGTCGGTGACGTACCAGGGCTGATCCCCCGGCCTCCAATCAGCAAAGCGATAGGCCACCTTGCGGCCGGTCAGATCGGTGATGCGGTCGATCAATTCCAGCAGACTGATTGCGTTGGCCGGACCGCCGCCGAGATTGAAGACGCGTCCACGGGCGAGCGCGATGCCATCGAGCACGGCGAGCCAGGCCGAGGCCGCGTCGGAGACGTGAAGCGCATCGCGGACCTGATGGCCGTCGCCATAGATCGTCAGCTCCTGGCTGCGGATGGCGCTCAGCAGGAAATGCGCGATCCAGCCCTGATCCTCGGTGCCGAATTGACGGGGCCCATAGATGCAGCTCATCCGCATCACGACGGTCTGGAGGCCATAGACCCGCGCATAGTCGTGGACGTATTGATCCGCCGTTCCCTTGGAGCATCCATAGGGACTGTAGAAGTCGAGCGGCGCATTTTCCGAGATGCCGGCGGCGAGCAGGTCGCTTGTCGGCGTGTAGCGCCGGCCGGTGAGCGCGATGTCGCCATCGTCGATCAGGCGTCCGTAGACCTTGTTGGTCGAGGCGAACACGATCGGCGCTGCGTTGTTGTGGAGGCGCACGGCTTCGAGCACGTTCAAAGTTCCTCGCGCGTTGATCTCGAAATCGGCGGCCGGATCGCTCACGCTGTCGGTGACGGCGACCTGGGCGGCCAAGTGCAGCACGGCGCGGGCTTCGCGTACGGCGTCGATCACCGGGATCGGCTCGCGAATATCGGCCACGGTGATTGTGACCCGGTCGCCATGCCGGGACTTCAGCCACTGCGCATTCTCCCGCACGCCGGCGCGGGCGAGATTATCCAGGATCAGCACCGGCTCGCCGCGCTCCGCGAGGCGGTCGGCGAGGTTGCAGCCGATAAACCCGCATCCGCCGGTGATCAGGACGGGTCTGTTGTCTCGTTCACTCATCACGCGACCAATCCTCGTTGCTGCAGCTCCCTGGTGGCTCGCTCCGCCTGATCGTCAGCGATCTGGTCGGCGAGATATTCCGCCAGCTCTTCGAGCCCGTTCTTGAATGCGACGCGAGGCTCGAAGCCGAGCACGTCGCGGGATTTTCCCATGTCGGCGAAGCAGTGCCGGATATCCCCGGCGCGATATTTCCGCGTCAGCTCCGGCGCAATGTCGCGGCGCCCCATGACTTCGGCCAGATCCTCCGCGACCGACAGGATGGTGCGACTCTGGCCCGAGCCGACGTTGAAGACGTCCTGCGCGTGCTCCGCCTCCAGCGCCAACCGGCAGGCGCGGGCAACGTCATGGACATGGACGAAATCGCGGCGCTGCCGGCCGTCCTCGAAGACGAGGGGAGGGCGGCCGTTGAGCAGCCGGGCGGCAAAGATGGCCAGCACGCCGGTATACGGATTGGACAGGGCCTGACGCGGCCCGAACGCATTGAAGAAGCGTAGCGCCACGGTCGGGATGCCATAAGCCTTGCCCGTGATCAGGCACATGCGCTCCTGCGCATATTTGTTGAGCGCATAGATCGAGCTCAGCGAAGGCTGCTTTGTCTCCGGCGTAGGGACAGGATCGAGCGGGTTACCGGCTGCATCGCGCAGCTCCCAATCGCCGCGGCGAAGCTGCTCGACCGCCCGCTCCTCGCAGGCGACCACGCTCTGATCGGCGCTCCGGTAAAGGCCCTCGCCGTAGATGCTCATGGACGAGGCCACCACGAGCCGCGCGACCGGGCGCTTGGACAGTGTCTGCAACAGCACGGCGGTACCGAGCTCGTTGGTTCTGACGTAGGGTTCGATGTCGTACATGCTCTGGCCGACGCCGACTGCTGATGCGAGATGCAGGACCATGTCGGTGCCGCGCAACGCATGATCGACCGCGAGAGCGTCGGTGACGTCACCGACGACGAGCTCCGCGTCTTTGGCAAGATACGCGGGACGCTGGCGGTTGCCTCCGTGGACCTGCGGCGAGAGATTGTCGAGCAGGCGGACTTCATAGCCGGCCGCCAGCAGCGCGTCGGCCGCATGCGACCCGATGAATCCCGCACCTCCAGTGATCAATACTCGCGTCATTCACCGCTCCGTGCCGCCGTGAGATCGATCCTGCGGGATCAATCCGTGATGAGAATGAAAGCGCGCTGCTGTTCTGGTCGGGCGACCGGCGCGCCAGTCACATTTGGAATTAGAAGCGATGCAAGGAATGTTCGTTCCTGCGAAACCTACAAACGAATATTTCTCTAACCTGGATCAATAACCCAGGTGAATCTGTCCGGTGCAGCGGACTAGAAATGCACGCCGTGACCCGGCGCCTGCAGTTCGAGATGGCTCGCGACCGTCGCGCCGATGTCCGCAAATCCGTCGCGCTGGCCGATGGGAGAAGTTGATCGTGCGTTCCACGCCAAGACCGGCACTTGTTCCCGCGTATGATCGGTGCCGCTCCAGGTTGGGTCGCAACCATGATCGGCCGTGATGATCAGGAGATCATCGTCGCGCAGGCGGTTCAGCAGGTCCGGAACGCGTGCATCGAAGGTTTCGAGTGCCGCTGCATAGCCCCCGACATCTCGGCGATGGCCATACATCGTGTCGAAATCGATAAAATTTGCGAACAACATCCCGCCCTCTGCAAGAGAAGCCAGCCCATCGAGCGTGGCATCGAACAGCGCTTGGTTGCCGTCGCTGCGCAGGTTCCTCCCGGTGCCGCGATGGGCGAAGATGTCGTCGATCTTGCCGATCGTGACGATGTCACGGCCTGCGCTTTCGGCTAGATCGAGGATCGTCCGCTCCGGCGGCGGAACGGAAAAGTCCTTCCTGTGCGATGTTCGCTTGAAGTCGCCTGCCGACGTGCCGATGAAGGGACGTGCGATGACGCGCCCGATGTTGAGGGGATCGACCAGTCGGCGCGCAATGCGGCAGACCTCATAGAGGCGTTCGAGTCCGAACGTCTCCTCGTGCGCTGCGACCTGAAACACGCTGTCGGCCGACGTATAGCAGATCGGTTCGCCCGTTCTGATGTGACGCTCGCCGAATTCGGCGATGATCTCGGTGCCGGACGCGTGACAGTTCCCGAGGATCCCGGGCAATCGGGCCTGTTTGCACAGGCGCTCCATCAGGTCGCGCGGGAAGCACGGCTTGGTTCTTGGAAAATAGCCCCAGTCGAACGGCACCGGCACGCCGGCGATCTCCCAATGGCCGGATGGCGTGTCCTTGCCTTTGGAGATCTCGCTCGCGCAGCCAAATCGCGCATGCTCAGGACGGCCATCGAGCCCCGGCGGTACGCGCCCGGTGGCGAGACGGCAAGCCTGGCCAAGGCCGAGCGCGACCAGATTGGGAAGCCGAAGCGGCCCCTCCCGGCGTGGTCCGTCGGCATTGCCGGCCATGCACATGTCAGCAATGTGGCCGACGGTATCAGCACCCTCGTCGCCGTAATTGATGGCATCGGGCGCGGCGCCGATGCCGACGGAGTCCATCACCAGGATCAGGGCACGCATGTCGGCTCCGAGATGGCCGCGCGCGAAGACGCTGCGGACGGCCCGAGCCCGGTTTTCGCGCAATAGCGTTCGACCATCTGTGCGCAGAAATCCGCGAACTCGTTGACGTCGAGCGGCGGGCTGGTGTGATGAGGCTCGATACCCCGATGTTCCGGGGTGAAGCAGAAGGTCACCGTGACCTGAAACTCGGCCAGCGCGTCCATCTGCCGATCGAACCAGGCGAGCGCATTGGGACGGAAGCTGTCAGCCCAGGACAGGCCGGTCCTGAGATGCTGCACGCCGAGTCGGCGCATCCAGCGCACGGCGTCATCGAGGCGGTGGTCCTCGAAGTGAAACCACTGGCAGAGGCCCATCGCAGGTGCATATTGGCCGAACAAGTCCGCGGCAGCTTTCGGCGTGCCGTCCTCGCGCAGCAGTCCCATGTGGAAATGCCGGTAGTAGGAGGAGCCTTCAGCTTCCTTGTGCCGCGTGGTCGCCTCCCAGCTCGAAGGCAGATCGTACAGGCTGTACCAGTGAATCCGCGGCGCCCGGCCAGTCAATAGCTCAGCGGTCCGCGTCAGTCCCCAGGCCTGCACCTCCTCGGCACCGAAGGACGAGACTCCCACCTCCGTCACCCAGACCGGTAGCGAGGTGACCGCCTTGATCTCCTCGATCTTGGCGGGCCATTCCGCGATCTGCCACAGGTTCCAGTCCAGCGGAAAGCCGTGCACGGCCACGGCATCGACATGATCGAGCACGCCGCGCGCCTGCATGTTGCGCATGAAGGACGGATCGATCGGCGACATGCCGCCAAGCACACGCGGGAGTGTGGGATGCGCGCTGCGGATCGCCTTTCCGGCAGCCAGCGCCAGGCTGGCGAACATGGTCCAATCCGGATCGATCAGGATGTCCCAGTGCGATTTGTTGTTGGGCTCGTTCCAGATCTTGGCGGCTTCGATCATCGGCCGGTCTCCCGCGACGGATAAACCGGACCTTCCGCCTGCGGCCTTGTCACCCGCTTGCAGAGATAGACTTCCTCTTCCGGATGCGCCGCGATCGCAAAGCCGGCGCTGCGCAGCATGGCTTCGGCGCAGGCGCGGTTCGGCACCCACCAATTGGTGGGGTCGTCGGCATATTTGTTCTCGATGAAGTGCAGCTTTGGATAGCCCGGGGAATCGAACTGATCGGTGGTCCAGAAGTCGTAGTTCTTGTCGAGGGAATCCACGCGGCTGTCGCCGCGCTGCATCGACTGGAACAGCAGGAGATCGCCGGCCACGTGCTCGTGGATCAGGTCGAGTGCCAGCAGGGGGTGCCGCAGGTGGTAGAGGACGCCCATGAAGATCACGAGATCGAATTTTTCGCGCAGCTGTCCGACATCGTAGGCTGACATCTTGCGGAATTCGATCCTGAGCCCGTTCACCTCGGCCGCGAAGCGGGCTTGCGCAAGATATTCGTCGTCGGTGTCCAGGCCGAGGACGCGCTCGGCGCCGCGCCGCTTCATCTCCATGGCGTAGAAACCGGCATTGCAGCCGATATCGAGCACGGTCTTGCCTTCGAGGCGGTCCGGAATGATCCCGGAAAAGCGGCGCCATTTCACGTTGGGATAGTCGCCGAGAAAGTGTGAAGGCGCTGTCGGCACGCCGTTGAGGTCCAGATTGTGAAACCATGGCCCGAGCGCATCGACGCGCTGGCGGATTTCCTCGCGGGAGAGGGCGCCACTGCTCATGCGGTCACTCCATTGTTCATTACCTGGGCTGGGCGGGCTGCCTCGGGCGAACCGCCGGCCGGTAGTCGAGAGCGTCCGTTCCCGGGAGAGCTTTCCGCGAGCAACGCCATTGCCGTTCGGTAGCCGTCGATGGTGCCGACATCGACATAGGATTCGCCAGCCTTGACGCCGAGACCCTGGCCGCCGGCCGCGATGTAGGCATTGACGAGCGTCCCGAAATATTCATCCCGGCGCTCGCGCTTTGTCCACAACGACTGGAGTTCGCGAAATCCGTTGCCGGACATCTTGAAGGCGCCCCATATCCATTTCGACGCCGCATCCGACTGCTTGACCTGGATCTCCGTGACGCGATCGCCGTCGAGCACGACGGCATCGAAGAACTCGGGGTGCTCAACCGGAAACAGCAGAAACGACAGATCAGCGGCCGGCAACGCCTGCAGGGCCGCCCTTGGGAACCAGACCGTGTCCGGAAGTCCGACCAGGATGTCTTCGTCGTGGCCAACCACCGTGCCGGCCCTGAACACAGCATCGCACAGCCCCGACGCATCGGGCTGCACGACATAGGCGAGTTGGGCGCTGCCGTAATGATCGCCGAAATATTCGAGGATGTCCGATTTTCCGGGGGAGATCACGAAGCAGATCTTGTCGGCCCCCCCAAGGATCAGCCGCTCCAGCAGATATTCGGAGACCGCGCACGGACGGTCGATGCCGTCGTCCCGTTGGCTTCCGACCGGAAGCAACTCCTTGGAGAAGGCAAGCGGCTGGATGCGGCTGCCGCGGCCCGCGGCCGGAACGATGCCCCACATGATCAGGCCTCCTCGGGTTGCTGTCGGCGCGCGCCAAGGGATGCCGTCTGCTCGAACAGCCAAATCAGTTCGGCTGCGCGCTTGTCGGATGTGTGCTGATCCATGGTCCGTTCATATGCGCGCCCGGCGATGTGCTGAAGCTCGGCGTCGGTCATCGTCAACGCGGCGAGCGTGTCCTTCGCATCGCGTGCGATCAGGATCTCCTGCCCGGGTACAAAGAATTCATCGAGTCCCGGCCAGTCGTCGCTGAGCAGCGGGGTGTTGCAGGCAGCGGCTTCGAACAGGCGGCCGGAGGGGCACCAGCCCATCTCCGCCATGGCCCGGCGCGTGACGTTGAGTGTCAGCCGGGACGACGCAAAGAACGACGCGTGCTCAGACGGCGGCAAGTGCTGCACGAAGTAAATGTTTGGCGACCAGGGAAAATCTTCCGGGTATTGTGCACCCCCGATCAGGAAGCGCCGATCCTGCCTGCTACGTGCGGGTTCGACGAAGAGGGCCTCGAGCGCGCGCTGGCGATCCTGCGAATATGTGCCGAGATAAGACAGATCCGCACGGTAATGCGGCTGCGACGGCACCGGCCGATGAATGTCCGTATCGACATGGCCGTAGAGCGGACGGACATTGCCGGCGCCGAGCCTGTCGCGAAATTCGTTGCAGATGCGGGAACCGCCGGTGAAGCTCAGGACCAGGGCGAAATCCCGCAGGCCCCGCGGCCCGATGTAGGGAACGGTCTCGCCAGCCATCAGCTTCGCCAGCGTGACCGGCGTGTCGAGGTCGTAGAACACGGGCACCGCACGACCCTCGGACAGGACGAGCTCCGTCGCGGCGATCGCGTCGGGACAATAGGAGGTCACGATCGCGACATCGGCATCACGAATGTCGCTGCGCGCCAAAGGAAGCACATCGTCCCAGTTCGAAAACAGTCGCAATTGCCCACCGGGCAGTTCGTGCAAATCCCGCGCGCCGGCGTAGTACGGCACGTCGCGCTCGAAAAAGACGACGCTGTGGTTGGCGCGCGCGAGATGCTTGCAAAGCCCTCGCCACAAGGTGGCGTGACCGTTGCCCCAGGACGAGGAAATTGTCAGGCCGAAAATGACGATCTTCACGCTGGCACCCGCTGATTGATCCTGGTGATCTTGAGTCCGCGATTGTCCACGCTGAGGGTGCTGACGCTGCCGGGGTCGATCTCGATCGAGAGGAAGTCGTCGAGCTCTTTCCGGGAATAATGCAGCAGCGCTGCGCGGATCGGTTCGGCATGGCTGACGGCGACGACGACGGTGCCGCTACCATGATCATTGCGCACTTGTTCCAGATGGGCGACGACGCGCTTCTGGAGCGACCGCATGCTTTCGCCGCCTGGCGGGCGGTTCGTTCCGCGTTGTTCGTTCCAGCGCGACCATCGGGGGTCTCCGGCGAGCGCCTCGAATGACAGTCCGGTCCATTCGCCGTAGTCGAGCTCGTCGAGTGCCGGCACGATCTCGACTGGCAAGCCGAAGCGCGTCGCCAGGATGCAGGCCGACTGCATGCAGCGCCGCTGCGGGCTCGACTGGACCATGCTCGGCGGCGGCGTGAAGGTATCGGCGCATCGCGCGATTTCCTCGCAACCGAGATCATCGAGCTCTACGCCCTTCATCCGGCCACAGAGCGTGCGGCCGAGCAGGGCATGATGCCCATGGCGGATCAAATGAATGATCTTCGCCATCAGGCGTATGCCTTGTCGTCGATGAAAGCGCGCGTTCGCCGTCCGGCCTCCTCGTCCGTGAACTGCTGAGGCGGCGACTTCATGAAATAGCTCGAGGGGCCCGTCAGCGCGCCGGACTGCCCGCGGTCCATGGCGAGCTTGGCGCAGCGGACCGCGTCGATGACGACACCCGCCGAGTTCGGGGAGTCCCAGACCTCGAGCTTGACCTCCGCGCTCAAGGGAACGCCGCCGAACGTCGTGCCTTCCAGGCGGATAAAAGCCAGCTTGCGGTCGGTCAGCCACGGCACATGGTCGCTCGGGCCGACATGGATATTATCGGCATCCATGGGCACATCGAACTGGCTGGTCACGGCCTGGGTTTTGGAGATCTTCTTGGACGTCAGCCGCTCGCGCTCGAGCATGTTCTTGAAGTCGGTGTTGCCGCCGACGTTGAGCTGGTAGGTTCTGTCCAACCGCACGCCGCGTTCGCGGAAGAGATTGGCGAGCACACGGTGCAGAATGGTGGCGCCGACCTGGCTCTTGATGTCGTCGCCGACGATCGGCAGGCCTGCATCCTCGAATCGCCGCCGCCAGTCGGGATTCGAGGCAATGAAGACCGGGATGCAATTGACGTAGCCGCAGCCGGCCTCGATCGCGCGCGCGGCGTAAAATTCGCTCGCGCGCTGCGAACCGACCGGAAGATAGGACACAAGCACGTCCGTGCGCGACGTCGCGAGCACCTCGGAGACGTCGGCTTCCGCAACATCCGCAATCGGAACGTCGTCCTTGAGATATTGGCCGACGCCGTCCATGACAGGGCCACGTTGGACCATGACGCCGGTGGGCGCGACGTCGGAGAAGCGGTGCGTGTTATTCGGCGCCGCGAAGATTGCCTCGGCCACGTCGCGTCCGACCTTGCCGGCATGGACGTCGAAGGCCGACGCGACCTGAATGTCGCTGATGTGGTAGCCGCCGAGATCGGCGTTCATCAGCCCAGGCACCGGCTCATTCGATTTGGCGTCCCGGTAATAGGAGAGCCCCTGAACGAAGGAGCTCGCACAATTGCCGACACCGACGATGCCGACGCGCACGCGCCGCCTGTCCTGAAGACGAGAATGCATGGATCTAGGCCCTCCGGAAGACGTGCAGCGTTAAGGCATGCAGTGTTGAAGACGTACTGTGTTAAAGACTTGCAGTGTTGAAGACTTGCAGTGTTGACGTAAGTACGTCGGCGAACGTGAGGAACGTATGTTCGTTCCTGAACTCACGGCACTACGTCAGATTCCGGCCAAAAAAATTTCGCGCCCTTAACCTGGGATAGAATCCCGAGCAGTTTGGCGGGAACTAAAAGCTTCCATGATGAAGATGAAGAAGATGATGCTCTGAGAGAGCCCGACACCACGAAAGAACAAATCCTTCCGTCCGGCGTTCACGGCGAACAGTCTGACGCGACGACCTATTCGTCGCTCGCTCTTTGTCAGCAGTCGAGGTGTGACATGTCAACCAAATCACAAACCAGCGAAGCCCAGCAGACCACCAGCCATGACGTGATCCGGAAATGGGCGGAGGAACGCGGCGGAAAGCCCGCGACGGTCAAGGCTACCGAGGAGGACGGACACGCCGGTATCCTGCGCATCGATTTCGATCCGCCCGACGAAGGTCTCGACCGGATCAGCTGGGACGAATTCTTCGCGAAGTTCGACGAGACCGGCATCGCGTTCCTTCACCAGGACCGCACCAAGGACGGCAAGATGAGCCGTTTTCACAAATTCGTGCGGCGTTGATCGGATCACCGCGAGTGTCGGTTAGTTGGACGGAAGCGATGCGGGCAGGCGACTTCGAACGCGCCTGGGCGATCAGCGACCGCGATCTGGCGATGTTTGCGTATCCACCCAAGCACACCGGGCCTCGGCACCTGCAGCGTATCTGGCGCGGCGAGGAGCTGACGGGCAAGGATGTGCTGGTCCGCTGCTACCACGGGCTCGGCGACACCATCCAGTTCCTGCGCTTCATGCGGCCGCTTCGTGACGTCGCGCGCCGGGTCACGGTCTGGTGCCAGGGCGAGCTTCTGCCGCTGGTCGAGCGAACGGCTGGCGTCGATCGGGCCTTTGCGCTCCATGATGGTACGCCTGAGGTCGACTTCGAAGTCGATGTCGAAATCATGGAGGTGCCGCATGCCATAAGGGCGGGGCGGGAGCACGTCGAGATGCGGGCACCTTACGTATCGCTGCCGCCGGCGGTCGCGCCAGCACTTGCGCAAGTGCGAGGTCTTGAACTTCGAGGTCTCGAAATTCCAGGTCTTGAAGTTCCAGGTCTTGAAGTTCCAGGTCTTGGACTGCGAAGGCTTGCCGTCGGTCTGGTTTGGGAAGTCGGCAACTGGGACAAACGAAGGACCATCCCGCCGTCCCTGTTGGGGCAACTTGACATTCCCGGCGTGACGCTCTGCTCGCTGCAACGCGGGGCCCGAGCGCGCGAACTGGCCGAGATCGGCGCGAGGGACGTCAGCACGCCTGACATTACGGTTCTCGGTCATCTCCTCCAGCGGCTCGATCTGCTCATTTGCGTCGATACCATGGTGGCCCATCTCGCGGGAGCACTCGGCTGTGATGCGTGGGTCTTGTTGCATGCGGATTGCGACTGGCGCTGGCCGTCATCCGAGTCCCACTCCCTTTGGTATCCGAGCCTGCGGCTGTTTCATCAGAGGACGCCAGATAATTGGGATGATGTCATTGGAGAAGCGCGGCAGGTCCTGATTGCACGCTCCGCAATCCGTCAAGGTGTCGTCCGAAACGGGCTCAAGCGAGCGCAAGGTCCGCCGTAAGTGGCCTGAGACGCGAGGACGACGCATCGTCGCGGCTGGACTGAATGCCCAGGTAAGTCGGATCGAATCTTGCGAGCCGCACGAGTCCCGGCCAGTCCGTGATCGTTACCGTCTTACCCTGCCATTGCAGGAGGTTGCATCGTCGCAGTTCCTGAATTGTGCGGTTCGCATGCACTGGGGAAATGCTGCACGCTGCCGCAAGGTCCGATTGGGTAAAGGGTGACGGCAGCCTGAGATCTCTCGCCAGGCCGACGCTTTGCAGGCGGGTGGTGATCTCGCACAGCAGATGCGCCACTCGCGTCAATGCATCACGACTACCCAGGTTCACCGTCCAGTTGCGCTGAATGGCGTGGCTGGTGAGCAGCATCAGCAGCAATGCGCGAGACATCGCGGGCGAACGCGCGGACAAATCGTGAAAGAAGCGGTGTGGCACGAGAGCGACGATGGCCGGGCCGAGTGCGATCAGGTTGCCGTCAACGCGAGGACGATAAAGCGTGTGTAGATCGGCGATGTCACCGGGAACATGGATTGACGTGATCTGCCCGTCCGCACTCTCTGCATCCTGCCAGGACAGATATCCCTGAAGCAGCAGGCAGCACTGGGTGGTATCATCGCCATGCCGCAAAACGGCCTGACGCGAACTGAGATGCGCGATTGTGCTTGCCATGTCCGCGAGCAGGTGGAGATCGTCAGCCGTTACGGGAGTGAGGCTCGCCAACCGGTCGGCGAGCTTGGAGAACGCAAATCCTGCCTGCATTGGTCGCCTAATAACTCAGAACCCGTCCCCAATTTGATCGATGAGAACGACAGAACGCATTAAACTTTGATAGTTTCGCTCCATGCAGGTGATTGTTTGTCTGCCTCGCACGCGCGAAAAAGGCGACGCGCCATCGGCGCCCGGGATCAGGTCTGCGTCGATGACGAGGTTCTTCTCCCGGTGAGGGCGGCGTATCCTGCCGCAATTGCGCGGAGCCGATCGACAAGCTAAGTCGTTGATCTCTTGAGCGGTGAAGCGGGCAAGCCTGATTGTTCGCGCACGTCTTCTGCCCAAGGGCTGTGACGGTCAAACCCGTACATCCGGCCTCGGCCTTCGTTCTGCGTGGCCGGTGCTGAGCGAACTTGGTGGCAGCTGTCCGCGAAAATCCACCATCAATGTGCCGTCCGTTTCGACTCAGGGAGGGCGCGCGGAACATCGCCGACATCGTCAAGGTCAGGCGCCTGGCCGTATCCCATGCGTTTCATCTGCTCATGTACCTGCGCCATTTCAGCGTCGCTGAGGCGCGGCGGCTCGCCGATAGCCAACGCATGGACATACATCTTCGCCAGCGTCTCCACCTCCACGGCGAGCCAAAGCGCCTTTTCGAACGTTTGGGCCGTCACGATCAAGCCATGATGGCCAAGGAGGCAAGCGTTGCGATCTTCGAGGGCCTTGAGGGCGTAGTCCGATAGTGCCTGAGTGCCGAAACAAGCATATGGCGTACAGCGCACATCGTTGCCACCCGCAACTGCAACCATATAGTGGAAGCAGGGAATGCCACGCTCATGAACGGCGAGAATCGTGCTGAAGGTGGAATGCGTATGCAGCACGACGTTGACGTCTTCGCGTGCTCGCAGAATATCGCGATGAAAGCGCCATTCGGATGAAGGCCGATGGTTGCCCTGGTAGTTCGCGGCAAAATCCATCGCGACAATGTCGTCTGGCCGCATCCGATCATAGGGCAGACTGGTAGGCGTGATCAGCATGCCGTTTGGAATCCGGTGCGAAAGATTGCCGGATGTGCCCTGATTGAGGCCGTTTCGATTCATCTCCCTGCAGGTATCGACAATGCCTTGGCGGAGATCGGCATGATTATGGTCTGTCATGAAGACGGCTCCGAGAAAGCGATCCAGGACTGGTAGGCGGCGGAAAGGTCGCGCGGTTCGAACCCATCGTTGCTGAGTGATGTGACGGCTTCAAGGATCACGCTCGAAACCGGCAGCGTACGCGAGAACCGCCGCCACAGCAGCGCAGCGCCAAGCGCCGTTCCGTCCGGAGACCGACTCACCCAGACGCTCTGCGAGGATCGCAAAGTCGCAAGGCAACGGGCGAAGGGCAGGTTTGCGGCAAAGCCACCATCGAGGACTATGCGTTGTGAGCTCTCGAGCGCATCAAGACAGCGGTTTGCGCTGAATGCTGCGTAGAGCACCGCTAATGCCTGCCATTCGGCAGGCGTTTCGGGGGGCGGTCCGATGACCCGTCCGCGGCGAGCCGCGCCCGGAAACAGTCCATCATCGCCGACGAATGAGGGGAGCGCCAGGGTTCCCCTCGACAGCAGGGTGGGCAATGCGGCAAGGACGGCTGCATCGGAAGCACAATTGTTCCCGCGGATCAGGTCGTATTCGCGGCCGGTCGCGATCAATGTCGAAGGTGCATTCTCGCCATCGACATCGATATTGAGAACCATCGCGCGCGTGCAATCGAGTTTGTCCAGGGGGAGGCCGCGCTGAAAGCCGATCATCCAGGTACCGGTCGATAGGATCGTGGCATCGGCCATGCCGGCGGCCTTGTAGCGGAACAGGTTGGCGTTGGAATCATGGACGCCACAGAGGATCTCGGTCGATTGCGCCAGGCCGGAGCGCCTGGCTACGGATTCCGAAACTGTCCCTAGCACCTCGCCGGCGGGTACGCATTCGGGCAGCAGATGTGTCCAGCCGCGCTTGCGCATAAGAGAAGAAGGCTGCTGGTGGATGAGGTCCCAGATATGGCTCTGAGCCGCGAGCTGTGAGATTTCACTGGCCGCACGTCCGCCAAGCCGCAAGGCAAAAAACTGCGCGGTGGTCAGATAGGTTTTTGCGCGGGCGAATTCGAGGGGATACGCGCTTTCCTGCCACAGCAGCTGTTTTCCTAGCCGCATCGCCCCTCCGATTCCGCAAAACACTTCATCGCAACCGGGCGCGATTCGCGCATATGCTTCATCGATTGCCGGTGGAGAGACGGCATCATAGTCCATCATCGGCAGCACTGGCGTATCACCGTCGACGAGAACCGCACCGCATCCATGCGCAGCCACGATCACGGCTCCAATGGCATGGCGTTGAGACACGACGGCAAGGGTATCGAGAAACCACTCTTCTAACCCGGCAAGGTCATAGGCGAGGTACGAGCCCTGAGTCATCGGCACATTTGGAAGCGCATGTGTTTCGAGCGGCCAGCCGTCCTCGCTCGCCACTAGCAGTTTGAGATTGGTCTTGCCAATGTCGAGAACTGCGATACGGGGCGAGGCGATCGAGCGCATCATCGCTGGCTACCGCGGCGCTTTGCCGGCGAAATGAGGAACCGCCGCGACGGCAATCAAGATTCCACCCCAGATCGCCAGCGTGAGGAATTGGCTGAGGTTCAGAAGGTTGAATGCCGATGAGATCACCTGAAGGATGATCAGCGCAAGCAATAGCCCGCCGACTTTGCCGAAGCCACCAAACGGATCGATGCCGCCGAGGACGGCCGCGAGAATGGTGACCAACAGATAGCTCTCGCCGTATGCTGCGTTGGCCGAATTGAAACGTGCCAACATGACCACCGCTGCCACGCCCGCGAGCAAGCTGGAAAACACATAGAGTTTGAGGAGGACGGCGCGTGTATCGACGCCGGAGTAGCGGGTCGCCTTCTCGTTCGAGCCGATCATGTAAACCTTTGCCCCGAACGGCGTCGCGTTCAGCATGAGCGCGACGGGCAAGGCGCAGAACACAAGTACGATCAAAGCAAAGGGTACCCCGAAAACCGTTCCATTGCCGATAAATACAATGGGCTCCGGAAATCCGGAGATGACGTTACCGCGCGACAGGCCGATCGCGATGCCCTTGCAGAGCGTCATCGTGCCGAGCGTGGCCAGGATCGGCGAAACGCCGAGATAGGCGATGACAAAGCCGTTGAGGAGGCCGACCAATGCGGCCACTGCGAATCCTGCAGCGATCGCCAGCACCTGAATGCCGACCCAGGCGAGGCCCTGACTCCCCGGGATGTAGTGCGTCAGCAGGAAGGCGATGGTCAGTCCGGACAGATTGGCGGTCGCGATGATGGAAAGGTTGAGTCCGCCGGATAGCAAGGCCAGCATCATCGCAAGTGAGAGGATGCCGAGTTCGGGCATCTGGAAAGCCATGGATTGCAGCGTGTTGACCGAGAAGAACCGGTCGCCGATCGTGATCGCGAACGCCACCCAGAGCGCGAACAACAGCAGGGTGAGGGTGGTGACCGTGCCGCTGCCGGCGAGGCCGACCATACGCCGGCGAAGCGAGAGGGCGGGCGCATTGCTCATCGGCGCGCGCTCCGGGTTCGCCGCTCTCGCTGCGACCAGGCGGTCGCTGAGACCGAAATGAGAATAACCAAACCGACGAAGAACGGCGACCAGTAGGACGAAACGCCCAACAAAATGATTCCGTTTTGGAGCACCGCGAGCAGTGTCAGGCCCAAAAACGTGCCGAGGACTGTGCCGACGCCGCCCATCAAGCTGGCGCCGCCCAGCACGACGGCGGCGACCACATCGAGTTCCTTGCCTACCAGCACTGTCGGGGCAACGGATTGCGCGAGTTGTGCCTGGATCAGGGAGGCGATTCCGGCCATGACACCCATGTAGCAATAGACCAGTATGTTGAGACCGAAAATGTGGAAGCCGAGCCGCTGTGCAGCGTCGGCATTGCCTCCCATGGCATAGATTTGCCGGCCGATATTAGTTCGATTAAGCAGGAGCCAGGTGACGAGAAACGCCAGCGCGAGCGCAAGGATCTGCAGGTTGATGCCGTACGAGCTATCCTTGCCCCATTCGAATTCGAACCAGAATATTCCGGTCGCAAACCAGTCGGGCAACGAATAGATGTATTTGCCGCCGGTGAAGAAGATCAGAAGTCCATAGAAAATGTTCAGAGTTGCGACCGAAACGATGATCGATGGTATTCGAAGTTTCTGGATGAAGATCGCGTTGAGGGCACCCAGCGCACCGCCAATCCCAATCGCGATCGCAAAGACGCTGATCCAGTTCGCGCCGTAAGCATTGGCAAGCGAGAGTGTGACATATTGCGCCACCGACGCGGTGGCGGTGAACGAGATGTCGATACCCCCGGCGATCAGCACGACCAATAGTCCGAGCGCCAGGATGCCGACGAAGGCGTAGGAGGTCAGCAGATCAAACAGATTCTGCACGGTCAGGAATTGGGCATTCGCGAAGCCCAAGCTGGCGCAGAGCCCGAGGATTACCATCAGCAGCCAGAACTCATGGCTGCGACGAAACCTCCCAAATGATGGAATGCGCGATTCAGGCATTGACGGCCTGCCGAAGCTCATCTTCGGAAGTGGCTGCGGCAGCCACATCGGTTGTCAAACGTCCTTCCCGCATCACTAGCACGCGATGACTATGATAAAGGACCTCCGGGATTTCGTCTGATATCATCAGCACCGCAACGCCGTCGCGGGCCAGCCGCCGGATGATTTCATAGATTCCGTCCTTGGCGCTGATGTCGACGCCCACCGTAGGACTATCGAGGATAAGCACCCGCGGGCTGGTCGCCATCCATTTGGCGAGCACGACCCGCTGCTGATTGCCCCCGGAGAGGGTCTTCACCGCGTTGGCCGGGTTGGAGACCTTAATCCCGAGTTCGGCGACCCACCGAGCCACATGGCTCTGTCGCGCGCCTGCGGCAATCAGGCCGAATGCGCCAGCCAGACGTTCCAGCACCGTGAGCGTGACGTTCGCCGTGACGGACTGATTCAGGATGAGACCAAGCGTAAGCCGATCCTCGGATACATAGGCAATCCCTCGGTCGATCGCCTCTGCATTTGTCCGGAGCGCGATCGGCTGCCCGTCAAGCAAGATGGTGCCGCGGTCGGGCGGCTTCATGCCGAACAGCGATAGCGCGAGTTCGGTTCGACCCGAGCCGAGCAGACCGGTGAGACCCACCACTTCCCCTGCGCGCAACTGCAAGCTTACATCCTCATACTCACCCTGGCGGCCAAGGCCCTTCACTTCCAGCACGACCGGGCCAGCGGCAAGCTCAGGCGCCTGCACCTGATACTCGAAGGACTTACCGGTCATCAGATGGCTGAGTTTCCCCCCGTCGATTGTGTCTGCAGCAAAAGTACCGACTTTGGCGCCATCCCGCAGCACAGTTACGCGTTCGGCGATTTCAAGCACCTCGTCGAGACGGTGACTGACGAAAACGACGCAGATGGCAGCACGCTTCAGCTCCCTTACGAGCGCGATCAGGGCGTTCACCTCGTGGCGGGTCAACGATGCCGTCGGCTCATCCATAATCAGGAGTTTGGCATCCGCAGCCAAGGCGCGGCAGATCGCGATCAGCTGGCGTCCGGCAATGCTGAGCTCTGAGACTTTCGCGTCCGGGTCGAACTCGACGCCGATCCTTGCCATTGTGGTCCTCGCGGTGGCGCGCATTGAGGCCCAGTTCACCGAATGGAGGCCGCCAAGATGGTGCGCCATCGCGATATTCTCGGCGACGGTGAGGTTGGGGAATAGCGAAAGATCCTGGTAGATGACCTGAATGCCGCAATGCGTGGAGTAGACCGGGTTTAGTTTGGGATATTCCTTGCCGGAAATTGCGATACGGCCGCCAGGCTCCGCTGCCTCGACGCCCGAAATGATCTTGATCAGTGTGGATTTTCCGGAGCCGTTTTCACCGACCAGGCAATGCACCTCGCCGACTTCCAGAGTGAAATCGACGCCGCGGAGCGCGTGCACGCCGCCGAAGCGCTTCGATATGTCGGACATCTCCAGGAAAGTCGCCAAAGGTTCGCCTGCAATGGACGTTCGATCGTGCGATCACTCGAGTGGTACTGCATTCCCGACCGGAAGGGCCGGGAATGCAGCGCGATGAGGCGACTAAACGGGTGTGGGCCTAGAGCCCTCCGGCGATCAACCCGTCGATGGTTTCCTTGTTGATGCGCATGATCTTGTCCACCTTGATCTGCTTTCCTGCAACGTCGACGGCTGCCTTGCCAAGGCCGGGTACATCGACGCCATCCGTGATCGGTTTGCCATCGAGCACGAGTTTGGCCACCGCGACCATCGCGTAACCCGCATCGGTGGGATTCCATAGAAAACCTTCGCGGATCGTATCGTCCGCGATAAGCGACTTCGCCTGGCTCGGCAGCACGGTGCCGACCACGGCGATCTTCTTGCCAAGGCGTTGCTGACGCACAGCATTTCCGGCCCCGATTGGTCCATTCGAACCGAAGCCGAGAATACCACGCAGGTTCGGATAGGCCTTGATCACGTCGAGCGTCGTGCGTTGGCTGGTGTCGATCTCGTCGGCGCCGGGGAAGCGGTCGGCGACGAGCTTCATTTTCGGAAAATTCTTCTGCTGGTAGGCAATCGCGGCATCGGCCCATTTGTTGTGAAGCGGCGTCGTAAGAGTCCCGACATAGACCACATAATCACCTTCGCCGCCCATGTCCTTGGCGAGACGTTCCATCTGCACCTCGCCGAAGCGAACGGAGTCGATCAATTCCACATTCCAGTCACGACCTTCCTGTTCCGGACCCTCATGCGTGATGACCTTGATTCCGGCGGCCTGGGCGCGCTTCAGCACGGGCTCGCAGACTTTTACATCAAGCGGGACCAAGCCGATCACGTTGACTTTCTTGGCAATCAGATCCTCAAGGAGCTTTACTTGCTGTGCCGGATCGACGTTCGCCGGGCCAACCATAGTGGCATTAATGCTGAAGTCCTTCGCACCCTTCTGGATTCCCTTTTCAAGTGCGTTGAACCACGGAATTCCCGCGATCTTCACGACCGTGACCATTTCCTTTTGGGCTTGCGCAAAGGCAAGGCCCGGAAAACCGGCACCGGCAAACGCGGCGGTACCACCGATCAGCTTGAGCGTCTGACGTCTGTCCATTGTTCCCTCCCAGGAAACTATCTTGGATTCCGCACCCTCGATCTGAGAGTCGATGGGTGGGGGCAGTCGAGCCTGTTCTTGCTTGGGGGCAGAAAGAGTTGCCTGTCCAACCGCAGGACCTTGAGGGAGATTAGAGACCGGCACTCCAGAACGTGTCAAGCAAGCGAGATGTTCGCCAGCCACCGTCGCAGTGCGATACCTGATCTCGCCTTCGAGCTGCTGAGTGAGGAGCCGCGAGCGATCGGCGTTCCTACAGCCATCGTCTCACCGAAGGAGCGCCACGCCACCCCGCCGGACGAAAGCAAGTAGTCCCGGCTTCTGGCTTCAATCCAGCTTCAGCAATCGGGCTTCGTTCGGCTTCGCGTAGCGATTCACACTTTTCCCTGAGTGTCATTTTTTTCGTGACGCGCGTGGATGCCACCATGAAAGGCCGGCCATGGCCGGCTTCGCCGTTGCACAATCCCTTGCCGCCCACGAACATCCGACTGTCATTGTTACGTTTTCTGCTTCCCGCAATTGTCGTCGGTTGGCCGTGCGTTCAGATCGTGTCTCGCGCCGGAGCGTCCGCCCTCGGCTTGTCAGCATCGCAAGTTGCGTGCCATCCTAACGCAACACGCGCACGGGAAGGTCAATTCCCGGCATGGCTACGCGCCGCGTTAGGGTGGAACACAAACGCTCAGGGAGACACGACATGGTGTGGACGCTTCGTCTGGCGGGGCTGGCTTGCGCCGGCTTGCTGTTGTCATCGGTGAGTGCTCTGGCAGGTCCTAAGGTCGTCTCCGGCCCGGGCGCCGACCCCGCCTGCTTCAAGCCATGGTCGTCCGAGACCAAATTCTTTCAGTGGCCCAAGAAGGCGGGCCCCTACAGGATCGCGCTGGTCAACGGTTTTGTCGGCAACACCTGGCGCATCCAGATGGTGAAGACTGCCAAGGCTTTCGCCGATCAGCCGGGTATCAAAGAGAACATCAAGGAGTTCAAGGTCGTTTCCACCGGGACCGATGTGGCGGCGCAACTTGGCGCGATGGAGGACTTCATCAACCAAGGCTTCGACGCAATCGTTACCATTGCGGTCGCTCCCGACGGTTTTGATCGCATCATCCGTCTTGCCGACAAGAACAACGTCGTGCTGGTGCCGTTCGACAACGTTCTCGACACCGACAAGGTGATGATGGTCAACGAGGACCAGAAGGAAATGGGCCGTATGTCGGCCAAATGGCTGATCGACGAGAGCGGCAAGAAATCCGGCGACATCCTTGAAGTCCGCGGCCTGCCGGGAAATTCCGTCGACCGCGACCGTCATCTCGGTTTCCGCGAGGTAATAGAATCGCCCGGCAACAGCTTCAAAATCACCGAGGTGGTGGGTAATTGGGACACCGGCACCTCGCAGAAGGTGACTGCGGATGCGCTAGCCGTCCATGGCCATTTCGATGGAGTATTCACCCAGGGCGGATCCGACGGCACCGTGCAGGCGCTGATGGCTGCCAAGCATCCCTTTGTGCCGATGTCGGGTGAGGGCGAGAACGAGTACCGCAAGCAGATCGCCGATCACGCCAAGGACGGACTGAAGGGAATGTCCTACGGCCAGTCGCCGGCGCTGGTGGCGATCGCGACCAAGGCGGCGATCTCGGCGCTGCAGGGCAGCATTATGCCGCAGCTGATCTCGATCCCGATTCCAGTGGCGACCTACAAGGATCTCAAGCCGGGCACGAATTACTGGCCTGAGCTCAATGCCAACTTCTTCGCGCCGAATCAGTTCACGCCGTGCGGCGTGAACTTCACTGCGCCGGAGATCATGTCGCAGAGCGAGAAGAACACCCAGTGACGGCTCCAGCGATGTCTCTGTCACGGCCCGGCATTCGCCGGGCCGCCGTCGCGTGAAGGCCCGGGCATGCCGGTTGCCGACCCGACGCAATCCGCCTTCCTGGAGCTTGCCGGCATCTCCAAGCGCTATGCCGGCGTTCGGGCGCTGGAAGGGGTCGATTTCGCCTGCGAGCGCGGCAAGATCCACGCCGTGCTGGGCGAGAACGGCGCCGGCAAGTCGACCCTGATCAAGATCATTGCCGGTGTGGTGCAGCCCGACAGCGGCCGCATGCGCCTCGCGGGGAGCGAGGTCAGCTTCGCCACGCCGTCGGCGGCGAATGCAGCCGGTGTCGTCTGCATCTTTCAGGAGCTATCGCTGATGCCCGACCTCTCGGTCGCGGACAACATCTCCATTGCATCCCCGCCGCGGCGGTTCGGCCTGATCGATGCGAAGTCCCAGCGCCGCCGCGCCGAAGAACTGTTGTCCGAGATCGGCTGTGAGGACGTCAACCCCCTGAGGCGCGTGCGCGATCTGCCCCTATCGAGACGCCAGGTGGTCGAGATCGCGAAGGCGCTCGGCAAGCGGCCGCAGTTGCTGATCCTCGACGAGGCGACATCGGCACTGACGAGCGCCGATGTGGAGAAGGTTTATGCGATGCTGGCACGGCTCAAGGCCGAGGGCGTCGCAATCCTGTACATCTCGCACCGCATGCACGAGGTCGAGGCGCTCGCCGACCGCGCCTCGGTGTTTCGCAACGGCCGCCATATCGAGACCTTCGACAAGGGGAGGCGTTCGACCGCCGATATCATCCAGCTCATGATCGGGCGTGACATCGCGGCCCAGTATCCGCCCAAGCCTGCGCGAAATGCCGCGAAGCCGGTGCTGGCGCTCGAGAACCTGTGCTGGGAGAGGCAGCTCGATCGCATTTCACTGAGCATCGGCGCCGGCGAGATCGTCGGGCTCGGCGGTCTCGACGGGCAGGGCCAGAAATCCCTGTTGCTTGCTCTGTTCGGTGTTTTGCGCGGCGTCACTGGTCGCCTCACGGTGGCAGATCGCGAAGTACGTCCCGGCTCCCCGGCGGCGGCAAAATCGGTCGGCATCGCGCTCGTCCCTGAGGACCGCAAGACCGAAGGGTTGATGCTGCCGATGTCGATCGCGGACAATCTTGCGATCGCATCGCTCGACGCGCTTTCCACTGGCCCATTCATCGATACCGGCCGGGAACGCACCGCGATCCAGCGAGCCATCGCGAGGCTACAGATCAAGTTGGACGCAGCGAGCGATGCGGTCTCGACGCTGTCGGGCGGAAACCAGCAGAAGGTCGTGCTCGCCAAATGGCTGATGACCGATCCGCGCATCATCCTGCTCAACGATCCCACGCGCGGAATCGACGTAGGCACCAAGCAGGAGCTCTACCGGCTGATGCGCGAACTCGCCGACCAGGGCGCCGCAATCCTGTTCTACTCGACCGACTATGACGAGCTGATCGGCTGCTGCGACCGCGTCGTCATCATGTATGACGGCCGCATCGTGCGCGAGCTCGAGGGCGACGACCTCACCGAGACCAACATTGTCGCAAGCTCCCTGAATGTCGATACCGATACCGCAGCGGGGGCGGCGCATGCTTGACGATATCGCGATCAGGATCCGCCAGAACATCGGTCTGGTCACCGCCATCCTGTTGTTCTGTGCCCTCTACATTTTCTACAACGCCGCGCATCCCCGCGGTTTCTCCTCCGCCGTGCTGGTGCAGAATGGCGACGAAATCTTTGCGCTCGCCATGCTGGCGATGGCGCAGACAGTGCCGGTCTTGATGTCGGGCCTTGATCTCTCCGTCGGAGCGGTCATGACCATGGTGGGCTGCTTTGCGAGCTACCTCCTGACCGGCGCGGCAGGTGGTGCGCCGCTGCATCTCGACATGTTCGGCGTGCATCTCGGCCTCGGCACCTTTCCGGGCGGCGTGAGCGGCATTCTGCTCGGGATCGCCGTGTGCCTTGCGATCGGCGCGGCTGCCGGCTTTATCAATGGTTGCGTCGTCGTCTATGGGCGCATCCAGCCGATCATCGCGACGCTTGCGACCGGCGCGGTCTACATCGGCATCGCGCTTTTCCTGCGTCCGACCCCGGGCGGCAAGATCGATGTTGATCTGAACTGGGCGCTGACTAACTCGCTCGGCGATTTCGCCTCGACCGTGCACATCTTCGACGATGGCGCGGCTGCCTGGTTTGCGCCGTTCGCCTGGATCCCGGTGCCCTTTGTGCTTCTCGTTCTCATTCCGCTGCTGGTGTGGGTGCCGTTCCGCCGCTCCGTTCTCGGCCGCGCCGTCTATGCGATCGGCTCGGCCGAGGGCGCGGCTTATATGTCCGGCCTTCCGATCGAGCGCGCCAAGATCGCCGCCTTCACGCTCGCGGGCTTCTTCGCCGGCTGCGGCGGTCTCTTCCTTGCTATCCAGACTTCGTCTGGGAATGCGGACATTCCGCAGGCCGGCGCCTATACGCTCAACTCGATAGCCTCCGTGGTGATCGGCGGCACGTCGCTGCTTGGCGGAACCGGCAGTGCGATCGGGTCGATCTTCGGCGCCATGGTCTTGCGCGTGATTTCCTTCTTCTTCCGCATCTTCGACATTGCCCCTCTTCTGCAGCCGCTGTTCGAGGGCGTGATCCTGCTCGCTGCCGTCAGCATCGGCGCGTTGGGTATGCTGCGCGTCAAGAACACGTTGGAGCTGTTTCGATGACGGCGGCCTCATTCAGCCTCTCGCGCGACGATCGCCCGATCCTGATTGCGGCGGTGTTCATCGTCGTCATTCTCGTCGCGGGTACGGTTTACACATTCGCCCGTTTCGGCAGCGCTCCCCTGTTGTCTCCGGCCTATCTTCTGCAGCAATTGCAGATCGGTGCGTTCCTCGGGATCGTCTCGGCCGGCATGATGATCGTGATCCTGATCGCGCAGATCGATCTGTCGGTGCCCTGGACGCTCGCCGCCGCGGCCATGATGGCGACCTCGGTCGGCGGTCCTCTCGCAATTCCGGTCGGGCTCGGGGTCGGCGTTCTGGTCGGGCTCGTCAACGGCGTCGGGGTCGCGTATCTGCGGGTCCCCTCGATGATCTTTACGTTGGGCGTGAACGCCGTGATGCGCGGCCTGATGGTCGCGCATACTGGCGGCTACGCACCGCAGACCGGGGCGACCGACCTGATGCGGATGCTGGCGGGCGATCGTACGCTCGGCATTCCCAACGCGCTGTTCGTCTGGGCCGCGGTGTCCATGCTGGTGGTCGTCATCCTGCAGCGCATGTCGCTCGGCCGCTACATCTACGCCATCGGCAACAAGGAGGCGGCGGCCTATCTGGCCGGCGTCAACACGCACCGCGTCACGGTGGTCTGCTTCGTGCTCTGCGGCCTTGCTGCCGCGCTCGCGGGCGTGCTGCTCGCCGGCTATTCCACCAAGGCCTACCAAGGCATGGGAGACGCCTATCTGCTGCCCTCGATCGCCGCCGTCGTGATTGGAGGCACCAACATCCTCGGCGGCCGCGGCCGCTATCTCGGCACCCTGATCGGCGTCGTCCTGATCGTGCTCCTGAACAGTGTATTGTCGATCATGGAGATGCCGGAGGCGGGCCGCCAGGTGATCTATGGTCTCGTTATCATCTTCATGCTGCTCGTCTACGGGCGGGGCGAACGCGTCACGAGCTAGATGGCCGGCCTAAGCTTACACGGCGGCGCGCGTATTGAGGAAGATCGAATACAACGAGGTCTGTCCGCAAATGTACAGGCGGTTGCGCCGTGGACCGCCGAAACAGACATTCGCCACGATCTCACCGATCGGGATCGTGCCGATATGCGTCCCGTCGGTCCCGTAGCAGAACACGCTCCGTCCCGCCGACGTCCAGATGTTGCCATGGATGTCGCAGCGAAATCCGTCATAGAGCCCGTCGGGGCAGGCGGAAAACAGCGAGGGCTCAGCGACCTTGTCTCCCTGCACCTTGTAGGACCAGATCGTCGCGGGCAGCCCGTCGACGTGGGTCGCGCCGGTATCGGCGACATAAAGCAGCTTCTCGTCTGGCGAGAACGCCAGCCCGTTCGGCTGCACGCGGTCAGAGACGACCAGGCTGATCTCGCCGCCCGCTGGACCGATCCGGTACACGTTGGAGGCGCCAATCTCGGATTTGGTCTGCCGGCCCTCGTAATCGCTGTCGATGCCGTAGGTCGGATCCGAGAACCAGATCGAGCCGTCCGATTTCACCACGACATCGTTGGGCGAGTTCAGCCGACGCCCTTCGAACTGCTCGGCAAGCACCGTGATGGAGCCGTCATGCTCGGTCCGGGTGACGCGGCGCATGAAGTGCTCGCAAGTGACCAGCCGCCCCTCGCGATCGGTCGTGTTGCCGTTCGAGTTGAAGCTCGGCGAGCGGAACACCGATACCGATGAATCCGTCTCGTCGAAGCGCATCATCCGGTTGTTCGGAATGTCGGACCAGATCAAATAGCGGCCGGCCGGAAAGTAAGCGGGTCCTTCGGCCCAGCGGCAGCCGCTGGTGAGTTTTTCGAGATTGGCATGACCAAAGACCAAGCGGGCAAAGCGTGGATCGTGCGTGACATAGGGGAGCATCGTTCCTCCTTCGTTGCCGCAGGTCGTGAAGTGCCCGCGTGCCGGTTCCGCTTTTCTTAGCAATCCGAATGTAGGAGCGGAATAGTCTTGTACGAGACCCGCAATCCTCGCGTTGACACCCGACCGCAAATACATACGCTGCGCGTCGCTGCAATGAGACGAGCGCGCGATCAAGGCGCGAAGAAGGAAGAGCAATCCACCATGATTTCGCAATCAGCTTTGCCGCGCCGCACACTTGGCCGGACCGGTCTCGAAGTCTCCATCCTCGGGTTCGGAACCGCACCGCTCGGCGATCTCTTTCTCGAGCTCGACGACCACACTGCGATAGCCGCCGCGAGCCGCGCCTTCGAGCTCGGCATCAATCTGCTCGATACATCACCGCACTATGGCAACGGCCTGTCGGAGCATCGCTGCGGAACGGCGCTCCGGCGCGTGCCCCGCAAGGATGTGGTGCTTTGCACCAAGACGGGTCGCTGGATGGATCCGTTTCACCAGCCGGAGACTCGGTCCGGATTTGTTGGCGGACAGCCGCACCGGGCCGTCGTCGACTATTCCTACGACGGCACCATGCGCTCGGTCGAGCAATCGCTGTTGCGGCTTGGCACCGACCGGATCGACCTGCTGCTAATCCATGATGTCGATGTGTGGACCCACGGCAAGGACGCGATCGAGGACCGGTTTCGCGAAGCGATGTCCGGCGCCTATGTAGCGCTCGACAAGCTTCGTTCCGAAGGTGTGGTCGCGGGCATCGGGATCGGCGTCAACGAGGCCGAGATGTGCGTGCGCTTTGCGCAGGCCGGATCCTTCGAGGTGATGCTGCTCGCGGGGCGCTATTCGCTGCTGGAGCAGCCAGCACTCGAAGAGTTCATGCCGCTGGCGCTGAAGCAGGGCATCGCGGTGCTGCTCGGCGGCGTGTTCAATTCGGGGATTCTGGCGACGGGCGCCACCAAGGGCGCCAAGTACAATTATCAGGACGCACCGCCGCAGATCCTTTCGAAGGTTGCCGAAATCCAGCGTATCTGCGCAGCTCATGACGTAGCGCTGCCGACGGCCGCTCTACATTTTGCGCTCGGTCATCCCGCAGTCGCGAGCGTGGTCCTCGGGGCGCATAATGCGCAGGAGGTCGAGCGCAACGTGGCAGCGCTGACCACCACAGTGCCAGCCGCGCTCTGGAGCGATCTCAAGGCCGCGTCCCTGCTGGAATCGGAAGCCCCTGTTCCGAGCTAGACCGGATGAACGCGCTTGAATCGGTACAAGGCGAGGACTCGGATCACCTCTCTCCGCGGGGGAGAGGTGATCCGAATGATACGGTCGGAATCGTGAGTTTTTGCATCGATGCGCGGGCGTGCGTGGACCGCGTAAGAACGGCGGCTTCTGGCGGGCTATCAAGGCACGAGGTCGGGGGTTAAGCTGCCCTCCGGTAAGCGAACAGCGCCTCCACAGTAGTGGGTTTGGCACCGTAGCGGTCTCCCGCTACGATTTCCCCGAGCTTCGCATGTGCGGCTTTGACCTATGGGAGGACAACCCGTCGGGCAAAACACCCGCCACCCCGTCAACCCCTCCCCACAAAAATATTCCACTTTACCGAAATTCGGAATTAGCGTATGTGTCGTCCATCCCGGCTCATCCTTGAGGGGCGATCTTGTGGTCGTCATGTTCGCGAGCCGGGCTTGCGGTGGACGCGGCAGCGTTCGGGTGCGAGTGGCCAAGGGCAGGGCGGATTGCTCTCCGTGAGCCCAAGGCTTCGTTCCGACGAGCGGCGCTGCTAGGCTTCGTCTCGTCTGTAAGTTTCCGGCTCCGTCGACAGGGCTGGAAAAACTGCGGCGAAATGGCGGGCCGTGCGTACGGCAAAACCGTGTGGTCCTGGCCGTCGTTGCTACGGTCAAGCCCTGGCGAATGCGGCATCTGCGTCAACCGGCGTGGTGTCGGTGAATTTCGCTGGGGTGAGAGAGGCCAGAACGAACTCGGCTCCCGGGAGAGCACGGCATAAGCCGTCCAACCACTGCGCAGGGAAGGCCGAGTGATTGGCTACACCTGTATGCTGCTGTGCGGTTCTTTTGCGCACCATCTTCGCGCAGCGGACCGCGGGTGCCAGCCGGCACCCGGCCTTCCCTGCACCCTCTTGGACAAGAGGGTGGAATGACGAAGCAAAGCTCGGGCGAAATGCGCCGCGAGGATGCGAAGCTGTGCCTGTTAGGCCGTAGGATGGGTAGAGCACTTGCGAAACCCATCATGCTTCCGCGCGGATGAAACATGATGGGTTTCGCTTCGCTCTACCCATCCTACCAGCGCTGCTAAAAGTGCGCGACTGGCTAGCTGCAGCTCAGCGGCAATGGCTGGCCGGGATGCAGCTCGTACCAATCATAGCAATCCGGACCGGCGCCGTAGAATCCATATCCGGCGCGGAAGCGGCCGTCGCGGTGAAACGCGTGCTGGCCGAAGCCGCGGGTTGCGGCATGATCGCCGAAGCCTAGGTGCTCGCCGCCGAACCGGGTGCCGCCGCCGAAGCCGCCCTCGTGCCCCATGCCGCCGAAATGCGCGCCGCCGCCAAAGCCCGCATGTCCGCCGCCGAATCCGCCACCGCCAAATCCGCCGTGGCCGCCGCCACCACCACCACCACCACCGCCGTGCGCGTCGGCCGTGCCGATGGCGAGCGTCGAGGCGAGCGCCGCTGTTGCCAGAATCATGATCACTCGTTTCATGGAAAACTCCTCTCGTGTTGAGCCCGGCCATCCCTGAAGCCCGCTTCCGCGCCGCGCGGTACGCGCGAGGCTGCTTGATGGCCGGGTGTGTGACGCTGGAGAGGTAGGAGCGCTGCGCGGCAATCCAACTGAATTCGACGTCAGACATTGGGGTCAGACATCGGGCTCGCCGCGCACGAAGGTGATCGCGCCGCGCGTAGCCGCGACGCACGCAAAGGAGCGGGCCGACGAGATCAGTCCGCTCCCTGTCATTCGATACGCGTCCGGCCGGCGAAGTCACCCGGCCGGATGCGTTGGCGCGATCAGAAGAAGCTGCCGGTGCCGGGCTCGCAAGGCACGTTGTTGCCGGTCCACGGCGCGGTGGCGAAGGCGCCGACGCGCGGCGCCGGCACGCAGCCACGTTCGCCCTGATAGACCGGCGCGCTCGTTGCGACCGTGTCGGCCTCCATCGCGGGCTGCCGCACGAGGCGGTGATGCTCGCGCGCCATGGCGGGGCCGCCGAGCATGGCGGCCGCAATCAGTCCCATCGACAACAGTTTGGACGTGGTCATTCGCTCTCTCCTTTGATGACATCAGGCCGACCAAGCCGGCTGGTCGTCGAGGTGTGCGCGATCGGGCCCGATTCAAATGCACGAGTTGCTCACCGCAATTCAACGGCCCGTGAGCCGATGTGACGTCGCAACCACGATCGTGCGAATCCATAACATCCGTTGTCCCCCGGACGACTGCGAGCGCGTCGAGCTCATATGTTCGATGCAGCGCAGTTCGGAGCGGAGCCCACAAGATGATCACGACATTGGCAACACGCATTGCCCTTGCACTGGCGCTGCTGGCGCGACGCGCAGCCTGCATCATGAACTGCAATTCAATGGCGCCCCATGCGCCGCAAGCCTATCCCGTACCGCAGCGAGTGGCCGGCAACAGGCGACATCAGGGCCGCGCGTTCGACGAGCACGGGCATCGCACATGACCCAGCGCGTCGCCGAGCCCACGCGCCCCTACCGCGCGCCGAGACGCCGCGTGGAACGTGGAGCGAGGGTCATGAACCGGATTCTCCTGATCGAGGACGACGCCGAGACCGCCGAGGCAATTGTCGCCGAGCTTGCCGACCGCGGGTTCGAGGTGCATTGGTCCGCCGACGGAGTCGATGGCCTCGACCGCGCGCGCGTGTCGAGCCCCGATGCCATGATCGTCGATCGCATGCTGCCGGGAATGGATGGGCTGACCGTCATCGAGGCACTTCGCAACGACCAGGTCAGGACGCCCGTTCTCGTCCTGAGTGCGCTCGGCGCGGTGGACGACCGGGTGCGCGGATTGCGAATGGGCGGAGATGATTACCTCACAAAACCGTTCGCGATCATCGAGCTGGTCGCGCGGATAGAGGCGTTGCTGCGCCGTCCGATCGACAGCCGCGAAACCATCCTGCATGTCGGACCGCTCGAGCTCGATCTGATCGAGCGGACCGCGCGGCGCGGCGAACGCCGGCTCGAGCTGCTGCCGCGCGAATTCCGCCTGCTCGAATACATGATGCGCCGGAACGACCAGGTGCTGACGCGTGCGATGCTGCTGGAGGAGGTCTGGAACTACAAGTTTGTTCCGGCAACCACGAACCTGATCGACGTGCATATGGGCCGGCTCCGTCACAAGGTCGACGGCCCCGGAGAGGTGCCGCTCATCCATAA
Source organism: Bradyrhizobium sp. JR4.3 (assembly GCF_040547695.1). NCBI lineage: Bacteria > Pseudomonadati > Pseudomonadota > Alphaproteobacteria > Hyphomicrobiales > Nitrobacteraceae > Bradyrhizobium > Bradyrhizobium sp. JR4.3. The sequence continues at coordinate 203,172 of NZ_JBEPQF010000004.1, forward strand.
CGTCCGAGGCTCCGGCTTCGTCCTGCGTTCGCGGCAATAGGGGCCGGCGATGCGTCAGATCCAGCTGATCCGCTCCAGCACATTCCTTTCGGCCCTGGCCATGGCGGCCGGCTTCGCGCTGTTCGTCGTCGGCCTGTTCGCATTCATCTACTGGAAGCTCGACAATTATCTGGTCGCGCGATCCGATCGCATGATTACCACCCAGATTCACTTCATCTCAGACCTGTCGCCGGCCCATCGCATCAGCGCGATCGCGGATCATCTCGATCAGGATTCCAGGGGCGTGCAATACGCGGGACTGTTCGATGCCGCGGGCACCCGCCTTGCCGGCAATATCGACCGCGTGCCGCGCGAGCTCGGGCTCGACGGAGCGGTGCAGGGTGTGCGCCTCGATCTCATCAAGTCGACGGCCGTGCACTATCCCGTCGTCAGGGTGATCGGCAAGCGCCTCGACGGCGGCGATGTCCTGGTGGTCGGACGGAATGTCGATGAGACACGCGAGATCTCGAGCGTGGTGGGGCAGGCGCTGGCCCTGGGCCTGCTGCCGGCCTTCAGCCTCTGCCTGCTGGCCGGTGCCTGGCTCAGCCTCCGCGCCCAGAGGCGCGTAGAGGAAGTGAACCAGCGGGTCCAGCGCATCGTGGCCGGCGAGCTGCGCGAGCGGCTTCCGCAGGACGGGACGGACGATCCGTTCGCGCGGCTGGCCGGGATCGTCAACGGCATGCTCGACGAGATGGAGGCGATGATCAATGCGCTCGCCGGCGTCGGCAACGACATCGCCCATGATCTCAGGACGCCGCTCACGCGCGTCCGCCTGGCGCTGGAGCGCGGGCGCTCCCATGCGGCCACGCTGGAGGAGCTGCAAGAGACCATCGACAAGGCCATTGCCGGCATCGACCAGTCGCTCGCGATCGTCACCGCCCTGCTGCGCCTGACCGAAATCGAGAACAACCGCCGCATGGCGGGCTTTGGCGAGGTCGCGCTGGACGAGATTCTGCGGGAGGTGTGCGACGTCTACGAACCCATCGCCGAAGACAAGCGTGTGGGGCTCGGTGTCGTCATCGAGCGCGATGTGCTTGTGTGGGGCGACCGGGACCTGCTGTTCGAGGCGGTCGCCAATCTCGTCGACAATGCCGTCAAGTTCACGCCGTCAGGCGGTCGGGTCGAGCTCGCCCTGGAAGCGGACGACGACACTGCGCTGGTGCGCGTCAGCGATACCGGGCCCGGCATCAGCGAGCAGGAACGCGAGGCGGTGCTGCGGCGGTTCTATCGCTCCGACAAGATGCGCCATACGCCGGGCGTCGGCCTCGGACTGAGCCTGGTCGCCGCCATCGTCAAGCTGCACGACTTTCGGCTGATCGTCGGTCCCGCCCCTGGTGGACGGATCGAGATCCTTGCCTGGACCGGACGGATGGGCAAGGCCGCCACGCGCCGGTCGCGGACATTGCTGCGCGCAGACGCAGACCAGATGGGATGAGCCACATGGTCCACGATGCTTTCGAGATTGATCAGCCGGCCTGGAGTGCGGGAGCGACAGATGCAGACTAGCCACGAAGTGACGAGGATCAATCCCCCTGCGACGCCGGTCGCACCGGTGTCGGTGCCGTTCCTCAGCGCGTATTCCGCGGCCATCGGGCGCTACGACTTCCTCGAGCCCGGTCAGGAGCAGCAGCTTGCACGCCGCTGGCAGCAGACGCGGGACCGAAGCGCGGCGGACGCGCTCGTCACCAGCCATCTCCGGCTCGCGGCCAGGCTGGCGCGAGGCTACAAGGGATACGGCCTTCCGATGGTCGATCTGATTGCCGAGGCTAATCTGGGCCTCGTGATCGCAGCGTCACGCTTCGAACCCGGCCGCGGCGCGCGCTTCTCCACCTACGCGGTCTGGTGGATCAAGGCCGCCATTCACGAATACATCCTGCGGTCCTGGTCCCTCGTCAAGATCGGCACGACGGCCGCGCAGAAGAAGCTGTTTTTCAAGCTCCGCGGCGAGATCAGGAAAGCCACCGGCAGCGCGATGTCGGGGCTCACGCCTGACGTTGCCGAACTGATCGCCGGGAAGCTCGAGGTCACCGCGCGTGAGGTGATCGAGATGGACGCGCGGCTGCACGGCGACATGTCGCTGAACGCGCGCGTCGGTGGCGAGGACAGCGGAACAGAGCTGGAAGCGTTGCTCGTCGACGGGGCGGTCGACGCCGAGACGGTGCTGGTCGATCACGAGCAGACCGAGCGGCGTGCCAGCGCCTTGCGTGTTGCGCTCAGCGGGCTTGCGGCGCGGGAACGCCGCGTCTTCGAGGCGCGGCGGCTGACGGAATGCCCCGTCACGCTCGATCGGCTGGCCCACGAACTGTCCATATCCAGCGAACGTGTCAGGCAGATCGAGATGCGCGCCTTTGCCAAGGTCAAGCGCGCGGTGATGCTTGCCGTGCAGGATGCGCAGCGGGGCACCGCATGCAGCGTCTGAATTCGTTTTCATTTGAACGCAGGTCCGGCCGTTCTCACCTGTCCGACGATCCCGCGTAACTCCCTCCAGGCAGACCACCATGGGAATTGTTCGCTTCGCGTTACGGCTTCCGCACACATTCTATGTGCTTGCCGCGCTGATCCTGTTCCTCGGCGGCATCGCGATCCGCTCGATGCCGACGGATATTTTCCCGGAGATCCGGATCCCCGTGGTCACGGTGATCTGGAGTTACACGGGCCTCTCGACGCCGGAGATGGAGCAGCGCGTCAGCACCTATAGCCAGTATTCGATCAGCGCCAATGTCAGCGGCATCAAGAATATCGAAGCGCAGACCCTCAACGGCCTCTCGATTCAGAAAATCTACTTCCAGCCGGACGTCAATCTCGATCTCGCGATCTCGCAGATCGTCTCGGGGACCAATGCCATCCGCGCCCTGATGCCGCCGGGGATCCAGCCGCCGATCATCGTGCAGTTCAATGCCTCGAGCGTGCCGGTGCTCCAGCTCAGTCTCCAGTCGAACAGCCTGAACGAGCAGCAGCTCTACGATTTCGGCATTTACCGCGTCCGCCAGCAGCTGGCTCCCGTTCCGGGCGTGACCCTGCCCACGCCTGCCGGCGGCAAATACCGCCAGATCATGGTCGACATCGATCCGAACAAGCTCCTGTCGCGCGGATTGACGCCGCTCGACATCGTCAATGCGGTGAACACCCAGAACCTGACGCTGCCGACCGGCACGACCAAGATCGGCGATACCCAGTACACCGTTCGAACCAATGCGACGCCGGCCACGATCCAGGATCTCAACATGATCCCCGTCAAGTTCGTGAACGGGGCCACGATCTTCCTGAAGGACGTCGCCCAGGTCCGCGACGGGGCCCAGGTCCAGCAGAACATCGTGCGCGAGGACGGCCACCGCGCCGTCCTGCTCAGCATCATCAAGAACGGAAATGCCTCCACGCTCGCTGTCGTCAACGGCGTCAAGGCGGCGTTGACGTCTATCCGCGCGGCGGCTCCGGCGGGGCTGAAGATCAACGAGCTGTTCGACCAGTCGATATTCGTGACCCATTCGGTTAATGGCGTGCTGCGCGAAGGTGCGATCGCCGCCGGCCTGACCGCGCTGATGATCTTGGTGTTTCTGGGATCGTGGCGGTCGACGCTGGTCGTCCTGATCTCGATCCCGCTGGCGATGCTGTCTTCGCTGATCGTGCTGTATTTCCTCGGCGAGACCCTCAACACGATGACGCTCGGCGGGCTCGCCCTCGCGGTCGGTATCCTCGTCGACGATTCGACGGTGACGATCGAGAACACGCACCGGCTCTGGACCGAGGAAGGCATGCCGTTGCCCGAGGCGACCCTGCACGGAGCCGCTGAAATCGCCATCCCGACGCTGGTCTCGACGCTCGCGATCAGTTGCGTGTTCACCTCGGTCGTGTTCCTGGAGGGCCCGGCCAAATACCTCTTCACGCCGCTCGGCCTGGCGGTGGTGTTCGCGATGTTGGCGTCCTACGGGCTGTCGCGAACGCTCACGCCGATCACCATCGGCCTGCTGCTGAAGGGCGAACGGCGTCATGGCGAGAGCGCGCGCCCGTCAGGCATCTTTGCGCGCGCCTCCGCTGCGTTCGAGCGCGGGTTCGAGCACCTGCGCGAGGGCTATTCCGATCTCCTGCAAAAGTTGTTGCGGCGTCGTGCCGTCGTGCCCGTCGTCGCCGTGCTTGTGCTGGCGCTCGGAGCCACCATGTTCGCCTATGTCGGCAGGGATTTTTATCCCGTCATCGACGGCGGCCAGATCCAGCTCCATGTTCGCGCGCCAGCGGGTACGCGGATCGAGCGCACGGAAGCGATCTTCCAGGCGGTCGAGGACAAGGTCCGCGAGGTCATTCCGGAAGGCGACCGGGCGTTGATCGTCGACAATATCGGTCTTCCGGCGCGGGCCTACAATCTCGCATTCACCGACGGCTCGACGATCGGAGTGAATGACGGCACCATTCTGGTATCGCTGAAGGATGGGCACAAGCCGACGGCGGATTACGTCAGGAAGTTGCGGCAGGTGCTGCCAGCGGCGTTCCCGGAGGACACCTTTTATTTCCAGGCGGCCGATATCGTCACGCAGATCCTGAACTTCGGGCTTCCCGCGCAGATCGATGTCCGCACGGTCGGTTACGGCAGCAACAATCTGGCCGTGGCCAAGGAGCTGCAGAAGAGCCTCGCGGCGATCCCCGGCGTGGTCGATGCGCATCTGCAGCAGGAGGTCGATGCTCCCGCGTTCTACGCCGACATCGACCGCACCCGCGCCGCACAGCTCGGCCTCAATGCGAGCACGGTGGCGACCAATATCAATGTCAGCCTCAGCTCGTCCGCGCAGGTCTCGCCGAATTTCTGGACGGACCCGACGTCAGGCATCCCCTATTACCTTGCGGTGCAGACACCCGAATACAGGGCTGATTCGCTGAACGCTTTGGGCAACACGCCAGTGTCGGCCTCGGCTGCCGCAAGCGGTCAGACGGTGCCGGGCTCGCTCAGCAATGTCGCGACGTTCAAGCGGGGGACCGTTCCCACCAATTCGAACCAGGCCAATGTCCAGCCGGTGTTCGACGTCTATGCGAGTGTCCAGGGCCGCGATCTCGGCAGCGTAGCGGCCGATATCGAGAAGGTGACGTCAGCCCTGCAGAAGCAGCTCCAGCCAGGCAATTCGATCCAGGTTCTGGGACAGATCCAGAGCATGCATCAGTCGTTCCGCGATCTCGGGATGGGACTGCTGTTCGCCGCTATCCTGGTCTACCTGCTGATGGTCGTGAACTATCAGAATTTTGGCGATCCCTTCGTCGTCATCCTGGCGCTGCCGGCGACATTTTGCGGCATCGTGACGATGCTGTTCATTACCGGGACGACGCTGAACGTGCCATCGCTGATGGGAGCCATCATGGCGATCGGCGTTGCCTCGGCAAATTCCATCCTGCTCGTGACCTTCGCGCGTGACGAGCAGTTGAAGGGGCATTCCGCGTTCCAGGCGGCGCTGAGCGCAGGCCGTACGAGGATCCGGCCCGTCCTGATGACCGCGGCCGCGATGATCGTGGGCATGATCCCGATGGCGATCGGCGGTCCGGGCGAGGAGCAGAACGCGGCGCTCGCGCGGGCAGTCATCGGCGGGCTGCTGTTCGCAACCCCGACCACCCTGCTGATCGTGCCGTATCTCTTCGCCATGCTGCGCAAGAGCAACGATGGCAAGCCTCGGCACGGCGTATTTGAGGAGCAACCGGAATGAGCGACGTTCGCGCAAGAACCGATGACGACGGTGCGAGAGATCGCCCCGAGGCGGAAAACCTCCGGGTTGTGGAGCTGCCGAGCAAGGGCGCACGATCCGGACGCCCTTATGGTGGGGCGCTGCTGGGCGGAGGCCTGCTCCTGCTGCTTGCGGGCGGTCTCGGCATCGGCGGCTGGCGGCACTACGAGGTTGCGCGTCAGGTGGCCGCCGTGGCCGAACAGGTTCGGACCAACATTCCGGAAATTCGGGTGGCGACGGTCAAGCCCAGCGGCGACATCATGAAGGTCAGCCTGCCAGCGACGACGACTGCATTCGAGGCGGCCAACATCTTCGCGCGGACCAGCGGCTACATCGAGAAGCGCCACGTCGATATCGGCGATCGCGTGAAGAAGGGCGATCTCCTCGCGGAAATCACCGCTCCCGAGCTGGATCAGCAGATCGCGCAGGCGCAGGCGACGCTCGCCCAGGACCAGGCTGCGCTTCAGCAGGCGCAAGCCAGCCGGGAGCTGGCCGACGTCACCAACTCGCGCGACAGCAATCTTGTCAAGCAAGGCTGGTTAACGGCACAGCAGGGCGACAACGACCGTCTCACCCTGCGCGCGCAGCAGGGGGCTGTGGGCGTCGCCCAGTCGAACATCACGGCGCAGGAGGCGCAGATTCGCGTTCTCCAGCAAGAGAAGTCCTACCAGCGTGTGGTGGCGCCGTTCGATGGCGTGGTCACGCAGCGGAACGTGGACAATGGCAGCTTGGTGCAAGCCGGCTCCACCTTCATGTTCACGATGATGCATTCCGATGTGGTCCGAACTCAGGTCTTCGTACCGCAGGACGAGGCTTTCGGAGTTGCCCCGGGCGTCGATGCGGACATCCGCGTTCCCGAGATTCCGGGGCGGACGTTTGCGGGCAAGGTCACGCGGATCGCAACCGCGCTGCAGCCGGGGAGCCGAACGCTGCTGACCGAGATCGACGTGCCCAATCCAGATGGTCTGCTCAGTCCCGGCATCTATTGCACCGTCGAATTATCGATACCGCGCAGGACGCCATCAATGACGATCCCGTCCGACGCGCTCGTCTTCGATCAGAATGGCCTCCACGTCGCGGTCGTGCGGAACGGCACGGTCCACTTACAGCAGGTCTCGATCTCCAGGGATTTCGGCACCACGGTGGAAGTCCGCGACGGCGTGCAGCCCGGCGATCAGGTCGTGCTCAATCCTGCGGTCACGCTGGCAGAAGGCAGCAAGGTCACCGTTCGCAAGCTTGAGACGAGCTAGGGACACGAGAGATGATACGGTTCGCGTTTGCAATGATGGTCGCTTTCCTGCTCGGCTTCTCTCCGGGCCAGGCACAAATCGCAACGACCGGCAGCACCGCAATGGATCTGCCGACGGTGCCGGGCGCGATCGTGATCTCGCCGCTCAACAGTCCGGGGCCGTTTTCCGCAACGACTGTGCCGGGTGCTCCGGATACGACGCTGGCGCCCGTTCCGCTGGCTTCGGATCCGGTGACGCCGGGGACAGTGGTCATCTGCGCGCCGCCATCGTCATCGCTGTCGCCGGTGCCGGCGACTCCAGCTGTATCGCCCACGGGTCTTTCGCCTCCGGGCATCGCGGCTCCGATCCTGCCGCTCACGGGACAGAGCGGTAGCTCCATCGGGACGATTCCCGCGGCCGCTCCGGCGGGAACAGGTGCAACAGTGGCCTGCAGTTCAACGCCGGGAGGACAGGTGACCAGCGCTGCGTCTCTACCGCTTTCGATTTCGCAAGTGCCTGCAAGCCCCGCGCCCGGCACGATCCCGGCGGACGCCAGCAACGCCGGCGGCACGGGCATCGACCCGAACGCCACCGTCGTGCCGAGCCCTAACAGCTCGGCTTGCGCGGAAGGGGTCTCTATGAACCTGGCGGAGCCCGCGACGGTGGTGCCGGCGAACGCCTCAGGCGCTGCGCCGACGCCGGGCGTATCGCCGATCCTGCCGCCGGGATGCTGAGGTGGACTTGCAGGGCTTCCGTGTTATCGCATCACACGGCATTCGCCAGTCATATTGCCGGGCGCAACTTGCGGACTTGGGCATCCGGGGGAAGCACGCTTCCACCATCCCTATATTTCCAGTCTACCATGACGGCCTTGTTGCCCCTGACCGCGGTGCGACCGACGAATGTTCCCATCGTGCTTTGATGATCGATCGAACGCCAAATTGCCGGTCCAAACGGTGTATCGAAGCTGACATTGCCAAACCCATCCGCCATCGTTTCGGTATCGAGGCTCCCGAGCCGCTCGATCGGAGCCACGATGGAGCTGATCATGGCGTGACCGACCACGGAGCCCATGGTGGGAGCCTCGCCGTAGCGCGCGGAATAGGCCGACGCGAATGAACTGTTGGCCTGGTCCAGGATCTCGGTCACGGGATAGCCGGTCACGATCCATCCTGTCGGCGCGTCCTCTCCGAGCGGATGGAGATATTCGGGTTCGCCTGTCGTGAACGACACGACATCTCGTCCTTCGAACAGGCCGCGATCCTTTCCCTGCCGGACGAATTTGGTGAGATCGGGCCCGAAGGTGATATTGAGGATCGCCTCGGGATTCTGCTGTGCGAGCGCGTTCACGACCACGCCGGCATCGATGGCAGCCAGCGGCGGCCATTGACTGCCAACGAACGCGACATCGGGGCGACGTTGGCGGAGAAGCTGCATGAACCACCTTACGGCCGACTGCCCGTACTCGTAGTTCGGAGCGATTGTCGCCCATCGTGTCGCCTTGAGTTGAGCGGCCTCCTCAACCAGCATCGCTGCCAGCATGTAGGTCGAGGGGCGGAGCCTGTAGCAATATCGATGTCCCCGCTCCCAGACGAGGGCATCCGTGAGCGGCTCGCTCGCCACGAACAAGACCCGGTTCTGCCGGGCGAAGTCGCTGATCGCGAGGCCGACATTCGACAGATATGCGCCTGCCAGCAGATCGACGTCGTTCCTGCGCACGAGTTCCTCTGCCGCGCGGATCGCGACGCTGGGTTTGCCTTCGTCGTCCCGGCTGACGACCTGCAGCTCGCGACCGAGAAGGCCGCCTTTGGCGTTGACCTGCTCGACCGCCAACTGCCAGCCGCGACGATAGGGCAGGGTGAACGCGGGGGCGCTGCTATAGGAGTTGATCTCGCCGATCCTGATCGGTCCCGTGCCCTGCGCACGGATGATGCCGGGCGAAAACACCGAAGCGCCGATGCCGCCCAAAATCTGTCGTCGAGAGATGTTCATCACGCAAGGTCCGGAAGATGGAGTGAAGGGCAGTGTCGGCCGAAAGGCATCGCAACCTAATGGCAGGTGCAGGATGGGAGCCGGTCGCCGTCGGATGTCGAAAGCGAGATGCCCGGTATTTCAGCCAGAGTGCGGGCAAAGGCGAGTGCGGGAAGGTCAATCTCCTGATCGAACAGCGCGCTCACCGGGCCCACAAGATCAAGGGCCGTCTGCTGACGGTCCGATTTCGCCATGATCCCTGCCCACGCAGCCGCAACTTTCAACTCGTAGAAGCGGCATTGCTGGTCCCTGGCGATGGACAGTCCCTCGGCGAACAGCACCTCGGCTCGCGAAAGATCGGATGGTCCGGTGGCCAGGAGAATCTCGGCCTTGATCCGCAATAGGTCCGCAAGGCACCACAATTGCCGGCCTTGCCGCGACATCGACAAGGCCTCTTCCACCGCGGCCAGGGCCTGCGCAGCCTCACCGATCGCGAGCAGGCCTTCGGCGAGCGATCCGAGAAACTCGGGATTGCGCATCAGCCAGCCGTTCTCGGTCCGCGCCTTCAGGCCGCTGCGCAGCAGCGCTATTCCGTCGTGATGCTTGCCTTGCAGAACCAGCAATTGTCCCTTCAGGCAGGACGTCCAGCTGGTCCAGAAAGCTATTCCCTCGCGCGTGACGAGTTCGAGAAGGGAGGATATCGCCTGATCGGCGGCGGCAAGATCATGCGTCATCAGCGCGATCGGGCAGACGGCGTTGCGGAGTGCATAGGCGATCGCAAGCTTGTCCTTCTCGCGCTGGGCCTCCTCGAGGCACTCGGCGGCCAGAGATCTGCTCTGGGCGATCTTTCCCTGCAGCAGCAGGACGCGCGCCAACATCGCCTTGGCGAGGACACTCTGGTTCAGCAAAAACCACATCTGGTTCGCACCGCCGTTCAATCCGTGAGCCGAATGGTCCAGGGACAGCGTCAGCTCGCGTCGTGCATCCTCCTGCATTCCAAAGAAATGCGTTGCAGCGCCGATCAGGCGACGGCCTACCGCCTCGTTGGCGGGATTTCCGGTGCGTAGCGCGATCTCGAGGTAGCGTTCGCCAACCTCCTTGGCCGCGGCATATTGGCCCGAGTTGAGATTATAGCTCCACAAGGTCCAGACCGCCTTGAGCTGAAGCTCGAGATCGGACAATTCCTCGGCGAGCACGAGACCGATGCTCAGCGCCGCCTTCATGCGGTCCGCTGTTCCCGCCGTGTTGAGAAGTGCGAAACCCAACGCGACATAGAGCTGCGCCTTGAGCTTCGGAACGCAGGTGAACCCGGGACCGAAATGCGCAAGCGCGTGCTCGATCCGCGTCGAGCATTCCACGAAAGACAGCAACTGCATCCATACCGGAACGAATCCGGCCGTCAGTTCGATTCCAAGCGCGGTCTCTCCACCGGGCGAGAACGCCCAGTCGAGCGCGGCGTGCACGTTGCCGATCTCCTGAGCGAAACGGGAGATGTCGTCGGGAGCGGGAGAGGCATCGCCGAGCGGTGCGATGATCTGCCTGAGAAAGCCGGCCTGCCGCCTTGCCGCCCGCTCGACGAGGCCTGCCTCTGCGAGCTTCTCCAGCGCATAAGCGCGGGTGCTCTCCAGGAGCCGCCATCGTCCCTCGAATGAGGGGTCCAGCGACACCAGCGATTTCCCGACCAGATTGAACAGCGTTTCAATGACGTCCGACCGCGACAGAGTGTCGTCCATCATTGCACTGGCCGCATGGAGCGTGAAGCCGGCCGGAAACACCGCGAGCTGGCAAAGCAGGTGCTGCTCTGCCGGGGTCAAAAGGTCGTAGCTCCAGTCCAGGGTCGCCCGCAGGGTCTGGTGGCGCGGCAACTGGTCGCGGCGGCCGCCATTCAGGAGCTCGAAGCGCTTATCGAGACGGAGCAGTACGGTGTCCACCCCGAGATTGGCGGCCCGGGCCGCGGCAAACTCCAACGCGAGCGGAATGCCGTCGAGGCGGCGAGAGATGGCGGCGATCTTCCGGAGCTCCTCCGCGCCCGCAACGAAGGTCGTACGCAGTGCCCGCGTTCGCGCGACGAACAGCTGCACTGCGCTTGCCCGCAGCAGCAGGTCGGGATCGTGCATATCGGGATCGGGAACCGACAGCGCCGGAATGGCCGCAACATATTCGCCGTCGATGCGGAGACCCTCGCGGCTGGTCGCGAGCACGGTGACGTTCGGACAATAGCGAAGCACGGCACTGGCAATCTGCGCGGCGACTTCGATCACATGCTCGCAATTGTCCAGGACAAGAAGCAGACGGCGGGTTCCGATGGCCTGCGCAATGCTCGCGGCCGAGACTTCCTTGTCGTTCGAGGCGAGCTTGAGTGCACGGGCGCATGCGGATGCCGCAAGTGCCGCATCCTGCAGGGTCGCGAGTTCGACCAACGCCACGGAATCGTTGAATGCGGGTGCGACGCTGCGCGCCAACTCGATAGCCAGCTTCGTCTTTCCGATGCCGCCGGGTCCGACCAGGGTCACGGCACGATATGCCGAAAGCACATCGACCAATTGGCTCATGCAATCCTCGCGGCCGATGAGAGGCGCGCGGATGCTCGGCAGGTTGTTGGTAAAGGGTGCGTCGGCCGCAATCGTTACCGGCGCGGCCGCAGGGTGCTCCAGATGCCCGCTTCGCCAACTCCCGGCGAGCGTATAGCCGCGGCCCGAAACGGTCTTGAGGAGATTGCGATCCTCGCCGAGTGCCTTGCGGACGGCCGAGATATGGACCTGAAGCGTGTTGTCTTCGACGGTCAGGCCCGACCAGACGCTTCCGATCAAATCATCCTTGGTGACCAGGAGACCCGCGGAGCCGACCAGCCTCTCGAGAACCTCGAACGCGCGGCTTCCGATCGGCACCGTGACGTCGTTGTGCCTCAACTCTCTTCGTTGGCAATCGATATGCCATTGTCCGAAAGAGTAGGTGCGATCAACCGACATAAGGGGGCCCGTGATTCAATTCCGCCGCCGTGATCCGGGGGAAATCACGAGCCCGCCCCTTGAGGTCACCGATCCCTGGCATGGATTTGAAAGCGTCAATGCGGTTGGGTCTCCTACAGGGGAGATCGTCAGCGTGTCAAGAAGGCCCGCTCAGTCGCCGGGGCTTCGTTCATTATCAATGCTGACACCCGACACGTTGGTGATCGATACACGAATTCGTGACGACGTTCGGGCGCGTGTCAGAATGGAAAGGGTCCCTCGGAGGGAACCTGATGCCATCAAAGGAAGCATCATTTACTCGGCATCGCCGAGAATCGTCAGCGCAAGAACTCCGGAGCCCAAATGCTTCCAGGAGACGTGCACCAGTCGCAAGAACGGCGGCTTGGTCGTGAGCCGCCGTCCTTCCTTCCGCCGAGAGGTCATAATCCGGAACGTTGAGGCGATCAACTTCCGGTCGGCGTCAACCGGACTTGCTCCGGTTCGCGAACTCAATAGCCCGAGGTGGGCTCGCAGGGCGGCCGGCGCCAGGGGGCGGTCGCGTACGCACCGACGTCGGGAGCACGGGCGCAGCCGCGCTTGGCGGAGGCCGGCACGCGCTGAGCCGACGCATAAGCCTCGACATTGGTACGCTTCGCGTTGCCTTCGCGGGCCATCGCGGGGGAGGCAATCATGGCCGCGACCACGAATCCGGCCGACAAGAACTTCAGTGTCGTCATCGAACATCTCCTTGAGAAAGCGACGCCGAGAGCGCCTCGGCCCGCACCTGAGACATGTGCATGCATGCGCCGGATCCGCAGTGTCGATCGAACGAACATTTTCCTCTTTGCACGAAGCCGTCGCGGTGCGTTGAATTCATACATCGACGGCTCATCCGACAGGAGGTTCGCGCGCTAGTTTGGTGAGGACGTCGCCTGGTCAGTGCGTCCATCCAGCAGTGGGCCAAACCATTCCCATCTTTCGCCGGTGAAGCGCATCATCCGGAGCTGCTCGATCGGACGAAAGTCCCTCGGTGATGTCTTTATGCGAACACCGGGAATGTAGGCTTCGAGGTCGAGATCGAGATCGGTGGCCACGCGCATGATCCTTTCGTGCGTGAGATCGTCGCCGCAACGCCTGATCACCTCCACGAGTGCACTCGACATGTTGAAGGCCACCAGCGGCCCGCTCTCCGATCGATCTGCCTCCGGATAGTATTTCGCCATGAACGCGCGAAACTGCTGCATGCCCGGATGGCTGTCCCACTGCGGATCAGTCACGTCCATCTGATACCCCGCGCTGAGAATTCCTTTCGCATTGTCCAGTCCGGCGGGCTTCAGCACCGCGCCGACCGAGACCGAGACGTTCGTCACGATGTGGATGGGATGCCAGTCCAGCTCGGCGAGCGTCCTGATCGCCTGCGCGGCGAATTTGGGTGTTGCGATGTCGATGAATATGTCGGGCGCAGCGGCCTTGATCGCGGCGACCTCGGAGTCGATCGTCGGGGTGCTGACCTCATATGATTGGCTGGCAATCACCATTTGCGCGTACTGGTCCTGCAGCACGTCCTTCAGGCCGAGCAGATAGTCGCGTCCAAAGTCGTCGTTCTGGTACAGGATACCGATCCTTGCCCCCGGATGGTGCCGCAGAATGTAGTCCGCATAGATGCGTGCTTCGGTTCGGTAGCTCGGTTGCCAGCCGATGGTCCACGGAAAGTGCTCGGGATCCGCCCAGCGCGATGCTCCGGTGATAACGAACAATTGCGGCACATGCCGGCTATTCATGTATTTCTGGATCGCTGCGTTGCTGACCGTGCCGAACGGAGCGAAGATCGCAAGCACCTCGTCGTCCTCGACGAGCCGTCGCGCTTGCTCGACCGCTTTGGATGGACTGTAGGCGTCGTCGTATGAAATGAAATTGATCTTCCGGCCGTTGATCCCGCCATTGTCGTTGACCATGCGGAAATACGCGCTCATCGTCCTGCCGATGATGCCGTAAGCAGATGCCGGGCCACTGTAGGGCATGATGTTGCCGATCCGGATCTCGGTGTCGCTTGCGCCGGGATCATATCGTGGCTCCGCGGAAGCGCTGCCGACTGCAAGCGCAGCGCAGGAGATGAAGAGCTTTCCCAGGCGCCACGCGTTGCCCGAAATCGAATCACCAGTCCTGCCTGCGATCAAGCGATGCCTCCATGGCGCTGCCGGTCTTTGCACATGCCAACCCTGACGAGGCGTGGCTCGGCCGCGCCCGCTCGAGGCGGCGGACGAGCGCGTGCAGCAGTCGGCGTAGCGACTATAGCGCGGACGGCGCTGCGCGCCCGGTTGCGGATGCTGAAGAACTGTTAAGTTTCGCAGTTTTTGGGGCGGCTATCCGAATCGATGCAATCGGCCCTGCCGCGAAGCCGGCAGGGTGCGCCGCATGGCGCGGTCGCACTCCCGGATTACGGGCACCATCATCCGCACCTGCAGGAAGCAGAATACTGGATTGTGGTATCTCGTCATCGATGCCAGTTGTGGTCGCGAAATTGGCCTATGCCGAAGACGGGCGCGGCACCGCCCGGCCGTTCGAGACCCATTCGCCCGGCGGGCGTCAGTGCGCCGCCATTCAGCACGTCGCGATCGGGGTACATCGATGCAAAGGCTGCCGGCTCCTGATCAGCGAAAGACCAGGCTGCGGACGCCGACGATATCGTTGCCGTTGAGAGTAGCGCCGCTGCGATTAGAATCTTGAATACACTCATAGCGATTCTCCATTGTTTGCTCCGTGCGGAGAGTCGCTTGGCGATGGTCGCTGCTCGGCTGGTGGCGTTTCCGAAGTTTTTTTGATGAAAATGATCTAGGTCGTCGGAGCGGAAAGTCCCGGTGGATCTGAATCACTCCTGCGGGAAGAGTCTGTCACGCTTGTCAGGATTCTCGCGCGTTTGTGCGTAGTCAAACGCGTCCGGTGTCCGTTTCTGGGAGGCGGATAGTTTGAATACCTGGAGTGTGAGCAATGAAATCATTTGCTGTTGTTTGCGTCCTCGCCTGCTTTGCGCTTTCGGGCACCGCGTCCGCCCGCGGCGGCATGGGATCGCATATGTCGATGGAGAGCGGCGGTGCGCTCGGGACGAGCGCCGCCGCGCCGGGCACGAACTCGCTGGGCACTGCGCTTTCGTCGTCCGACGGCGGTGGTCACGCGATGAAGGGGCCGTTGCTTGGCACAGACCAGACCATCGACAAGGAAGATGCCCGGCTTGAGAAGATGCTGGAAGGATCGATCTGCCGCGGCTGCTGAACGGCGCGCATTGCGAGACAGGGGCCGGCGGCCGCGCCGCCCGGCTACCTGTGTCTTTCGACGGGGTTGGTGGTAAGCTGGACTGAAAATGACGAAACCGCTTGGGGCTGTCCCAATGATGGCTGAGCCGGGCCAGCGTCCCGTCTACATTTGCGCGGAATGGGAAATCGATCTTGCCAGACGCGAATTGCGCTCGAACGGCGAACTCGTTCCGTTGGGGGGGCGTGCCTTTGAGATTCTTGCGGAATTGGTTCAGGCGCAGGGCCAGCTCGTCACCAGGGACGACCTGAAGGAGCGGGTCTGGCGGGGCGTCTTTGTCGAGGAGAGTGCACTTCGCGTGCATATCGCTGCGATCCGAAAGGCGCTCGGTTCCGACCGCGACATGTTGTCAACCAGCGTTGGCCGCGGTTATCGTTTGCTGGGAGCATGGCGGGTTCAGCATAGGGACACCCCGCTACAATCTGCCGCAACCGGCCTGCTGCCGTCGATCAACATTCCCAGCGCATCATTCAATCTCATCGGCCGAACGGCTGCGATCGCACATTTGTGGCGGCTTCTGTCGGCCTATCGCATCGTGAGCCTGGTCGGGCCTGGCGGCATCGGAAAGACGTCGCTCGCGCTAGAGGTCGCCAGAACGCCGCCGCCCGGCTTTGTGGCTGACCGGTTGCTGGTCGAGCTGGCCCCACTGTCCGATTCGAAGCTCGTCTGCTCGGTCATCGCCAGTGTCCTCGGCACCAAGCTCGAGGGCGAGGAGATCTCACCTGATGCCATCGCGCGCGCGATCGGCTCTCGGCCATTGCTGCTCATTCTCGACAATTGCGAACATGTCATCGACGCCGTGGCGCAGGTGGCCGAGTTGGTTGTCAGCCACTGTGCGGGGACGGTCATTGTTGCGACAAGCCGGGAGGCGCTGCGTATCGAGGGGGAACATGTCTACCGCGTACCTCCTCTGGGCGTACCGCCTGAAACCTGGCACGAGCCCACTGACGCTTCTGCGTATAGCGCAGTGGAATTGTTCACGAGCAGAGCGAAGGCGCTGGGTTCGAGTTTTGTACCCGACGAGGAGAACATCGGCGCCATCGCATCCATCTGCCGCCGGCTCGACGGCATTCCGCTGGCGATCGAGTTTGCGGCGGCGCGCGCAGTCATGCTTAGCCCGCCGAAGATCGCGTCACTTCTCGATGACAGGTTCAAATTCCTGACGACCGGCCGGCGCACGGCGTTGCCGCGGCAGCAAACGCTACGCGCAACGCTCGACTGGAGCTACGACCTCTTGCCGGACGACGAGGCGTGGCTGCTCCGGCAGCTCGGCATATTCGCCGGCGAGTTCCAGCTCGATGCAGTGATTGCTGTTGCTGGCGAGAACATCGGCGATGTGACCGGCCAGCTTGCCAGGCTGGTGGCAAAGTCGCTCGTTCTCGCGGATATTTGCGGCGACAGCCCGCATTATCGTCTGCTGGATACGACGCGTGCCTATGCATTGGAGAAGCTGCGTGCCGGCGGAGAACATCCCGGCGCAGCCTACCGCCAGGCGAAATACTACTGCGGATTCTTTGCCAGCGCCGAAGCCGACAGCGAAGTGAGGCCGCAGGCGGAGTGGCTCACCCTCTATGGCCGACACATCGACAACGTGCGAACGAGTCTCGATTGGGCCTTCTCCCCCGGCGGGGACTCGCAAGTCGGGGCCGCCCTGACGGCGGCCGCGGTCCCGCTCTGGGTGCAATTGTCGCTGCTCGCCGAATGCCGCGAGCGGACCGAACTCGCTTTGGCGCGCCTCGATCCGACGGCTGCAAACGCGCCGCGACTTCGGATGCAGCTGTCGGCCGCGCGCGGCTGGTCACTGATGTACGGTGTTGGCAGGGCCCGGGAGGCCGGTCCCGCCTGGGCTGCGACCCTACAGCTCGCCGAGCAGCTCGGTGACAGGGATTACCTGCTGCGCGCGCTGTGGGGGCTCTGCATCGATCAGTTCAATAACGGCGAATTCCACAAGGCGCTTGAATTTGCTAATCGCTTCGCGGAGGTCGTGGCCGATTCCGGCAATCCCGTCGATCGCATGATGGCCGACCGCCTTCTCGCAACCACGCTGCATTATCGCGGCGACCAGCGACTCGCCTATCATCATATCGGCCGAACCCTGTCGCGGCTCTCGGAACTTGCGGCAAAGCCGCAGGTCATTCGTTTCCGGTTCGACCTGCGGGTCTCGACGCGCTATTTCCAGGCGCGGATCCTGTGGTTGCTCGGCCTCGCGGATCAGGCCTTGAGCGTCGTCGAGCACAACGTCGAGGAAGGCCGGACCAGTGGTCACGCACTCACGTTTTGCAGCGTCCTCGGCCAGGGTGCCTGCCCGATTGCGTTCCTGGCCGGCGATCTCGACGCCGCCGAGCGCTATTGTACGATGCTGCTCGAACACACCGAGCGACATCCGATCCGCCTGTGGAATCTGTGGGCGCGCGCCTTCAGAGGAATGCTGATCTCGCGCCGGGGTGACCTCGCGACCGGATTGCCCCTGCTGCGCAAGACGTTTGAGCTCGCGGGCGAGGCGCGCCACCTGCCGCGCTTTCTGCTTCCCCTCGGTGAACTCGCGGTATGTCTCGGCGACGCTGGCGAGGTATCGCAGGGGCTTGCGACCGCAGACGAGGCGCTCGCGCGATGCGAGGCGAGGGACGAGGGGTGGTACGTCGCCGAACTCTGGCGCATCAAGGGCGAATTGCTGCTGCTTCCCGGCGAGCACCGCTCGGCGATCGCCGCCGCGCAGGCCTTCGACAGGGCATTCGAGGTGGCGCGGAGCCAGGGCGCCTTGGCTTGGGAGCTGAGAACGGCGATCAGCGTGGCACGATTGAAAGTGAGGGAGGGGCATCCGGCCGATGCACGCCGTGTTCTCGCGTCCGCATACGGCAAGTTCACTGAAGGTTTCGAGACGGCGGACCTCCGCGACGCGCGTGCAATGCTGGCGAAGCTCGGATCGTAGGTCCTGGATGCCCCGGGGAGCGGCATCCGATTCAACCAATCGGATGCCGGTGCAGCCTCGGCGAGCACCGCATCGGTCGGGGCAAAGGGCGCTGACGCGCTCAGGAGAGGGTCATTTGGCCGCAGACGCGTACGGGCGCGCCGGAATTCAGCTCGGCAAGCAACTCTCTCGCCATCTTGAGGCTGCGCGTATCGAAGCCCTCGGTAAATCGCAGATAGACGGACGCAAGCATATCGTGCGCCTCCTGGCAGCGACCGCCTCGCTGCCATAGTCTCGCAAGCCCGATCGCCGCGCGAAGCTCATAGCCCAGCGCTCCTTGATGACGAGCGAGGTCGAGCGCCTGCACGAAGCTCATCTCCGCCTGCGAAAGATCCGGATTGCTCTTGTGCATCAGCGCTTCAGCCCTTGCGCGCAGCATGTCGGGCATCTCCATCATGAAGTTGCAGTGCCGGGCCTGGACAATCGCCTGATCAATGGTGTCGAGGGCTTCGTCACCGTGACCTGTAGCCGACAAGGCATCGGCGAGGGACATGCGCAACCCTGCCACCGCACCGAAGCTCTGGCTCTGCAGCTTGTCGATCGAGCCTTTCAGCATAGCGAGCCCGATGCCGGTCTCGCTTCGGGCCAGCAGCGTAATCCCCTTCATCGCCTCGCCGACCATCTGGAGAATGGCGAGGTTGTGCCTTCGAGCCTCCACGACGAGCCTGTCGATGTGTTCTTCGCAATCCGCCAGATCGCCATTCCAGAAGAAGACGTCGAATGCCCATGCTAACGCTCGGCAGAACATGACCGGATGGTTCGTCGCGATCACGTCGGAGATCGCCCGGCGCACCATTTGCGCTGCTTGATCCGGATATCCCTGAAGCCAGAGGACGCGCGCAAGGGTGATTTGAGCGCGTTTAGGGTATTCGAGGGTGAGGCCGCTAAGGATGTCCCCATCCATGCCCGGATGACGCAACGCCGCTTCGATGTATGAGCGGGACTCAACGAACCTGCCGAGATATTGGCAGGAGATGCTGAGCAACACGCGCATGCGCGCGATGGCAACGGGATCGTTGCTGGTCAGCGCAACGGCTTCGCCGCGTTTGGCGGTGGCTAGTACCTCATCGTATTTGCCGACGAACAATTGCAGCAGGTGCAACTGGTCGATCAAACGGATTTGCCCTTGCACGTCGCCGATCTTCTCGGTCAGTTCAAGCGCCCGGTTTAGATGATTAACGCCTAGTTCGTCGAGCCGTCCCGTGAGCATACGGGTGGCGCCCAGCGCAGTGTGAAGGACGAGGTCCTGCCTGATGCTTCCATTGGTTTCATCCAGTGCTTCGATGGCGCGAGTGACCCAGAGTTCGCATTCCGCCAGGAGCGACAGCTTGAAAAACAGCGGAATCGATGCCGCAGCGAGCGCCACGCCGATTTTGCGGTCTCCCTGATCGGAGAAGCACCACGTCAGCGCGGCGCGGACGTTACCGAACTCCTCGGCAACCGCCGAAAGGTCTCGGTTCGCTTCGCTCCCGATCCTTTCAAGGAGACCGCGAAAGTAGCAGGCGTGACGTCGCGAGATCGCGCCAGCGTCCCCGCTGGTGACAAGTTTCTCTTGCGCGTACGCCCGGGTCGAGTCGGCAAGGCGGTAGCGGGTTGGTTGCGAGCCGGTGTTCAGTGTAAGCATCGACTTGGCAACGAGGCCGTCGATGATCGCCAGGATCGTGTCGTCGTCCTCCGTGGCCGCGGCAATCGATCGGGCGGCGTCCAGGGTCATGCCGCCGACGAACACCGACAGCCGGCCGAGAATCACGCGCTCCGGTTCGGATAGAAGATTGTAGCTCCATTCGATGGTTGCGCGCAGCGTCCGGTGTCGGGGCAGTGCCGTGCGTCGCCCCTCCCACAGCAAATTGAGGTGCTGATCGAGGAGCTGGACCATCGCCCTCGCGCCGTATGCGCCCACATGGCCGGCGGTGAGTTCGATGGCAAGCGGGATGCCGTCGAGCCGACGGCAGAGGTTGCCGACGTCCGGGGCGTTCGCATCCGTCAGCGTGAACTCGCCGCCTCCTGCAGTCGCACGCTCCACGAAGAGTTTCACGGATGGGTAAGCGAGGGCGTTCGCGGCCGTCAGAACGGCCTTCTCCGGCGGGCTCGGGAGCGGCGGGAGACGGTATGTGAACTCGCCTTCGACGCGCAGCAACTCCCGGCTCGTGGTCAGGATGTGCAGCTCCGGGGCCGCCTGGTAGAGCCGCTCGGCCAGCGCCGCCGTTGCTTCGATGACATGCTCGCAGCAGTCCAGAATGAGCAGCATGCGCCTGTCGCGCAGGAATGCCGCCAGGCTGCTCGCCGGATCATTCGATCGCGCCGGCAGTCCAAGTGACGATGCGACGATCGCCGGCACCGGAGCGGCGTTGCCGGTTTCGCCGAGACCGATGAAGTGGACATGTCCGGCGAATTCCGCGAGCAGGGCGTGGCCCGCGGAAATGACGACCGTGGTCTTGCCGATGCCGCCGGGGCCGACAACCGTGACGAAGCGGTGGGCTCTCAGACTTTCCGAGATGTCCTGAATGGTATGCTCACGCCCCACCATCTGCCGGGGATGCGCTGGCAAATTGTGGACATAAGTCGGATTGGTCGACGCAGCTTGCCTCTGTTTGGGGCGTGAGACCGCGGCGACGAAGCAGTAGCCTTGGCCGGAGACCGTGCTCAGATATCTGGCGCCGGCATCGCCGTCTCCGAGTGCTTTGCGGAGTGCGGCGATATGGACACGCAGGCTGTTTTCCTCGACGTTGGCACCCGGCCATGTCGTGGCTATCAGATCCGTCTTGCTGACGACGTTGCCAGCCTGCCGGACCAGCGCGAGCAGGATGTTGAACGCACGATCCGATAGTCGGAGCGGGCTCCCGTTTCGTTCAATCCGCCGCTGCGAGAGGTCGAGGCGAAACGGCCCGAAGAGAAAGATCTCATGGGCGGACTCGTCTTGAGCGGAGCGGCCGGCTTGGGCCATCATGTCGTTGCTTTGCCAGCGGGGGACCATCTTCGGATATCAACCCGGCGCACGACTCGTCATGTTCTATGACTTGGAAGCACACCAAGACGTGTGAACGCAGTGGCCCTTAAACGGTAACATCCGGTAGTTTCGGGGTAAAGCATCGGGCTCTATCACTTTCGTCTGAGGCTTGGATGTGCGGCGCCACGATGCGCGCCTTATCCGATCAATGTCGGCTTGAGAATGTCTTCCAGTCCGATCCGGCGGAGCAGTTCCGCGCGGACGCTGTCGGCAACGGTGTCGACGGCTGCAGCCCCGTCGTCGTCCGGACCGAAATGAACGCGTAGCGGACGCTGTCCGAATGGCATATCGACGATATCGGCTATGGCGGTCGCGACGTCTTGCGGAGTTCGATCCTTCGCCGGAAGCTGCCCAAGTGCCGACAGCGCGATCTCGCTCAAATCGGCCGTCGGACCATCCGCGTATTCCTCTGCCCGAACGGTGTCCAGCGGCCGGCCGGAGCGAATGTAGTGGCCGGGCCCGAGCGCGCTGGGAACGACGATGGTTGTCTCGACACCCCAACGCGCGAGCTCGCCGGCATAGCCGAGCGCCAGCGCATCCAGGGCGGCCTTTGAGGAAGCATAGGCGCCCAGGAAAGGAACCGAGCCGCCTCGCGCGCTGCTCGACGAGACCCATATCAGCAGGCCATGGCCCTGCTTGCGCAACTGTGGCAACGCGGCCCGATTGAGCCGTTGCGCACTCAGCACGTTGGTGTCGTAGAGCTCGGCAAGCTGGGCCGGTGTAAAGGCCTCCGCCGGCCCGTAGAGGACCTGGCGGGCATTGTGCACGATCACGTCGAGGCGGTTGTTCTCAGCGACGATGGCATCGATAGCCGAGTTGACGGAGGCTTCCGAGGAGACGTCGAACGCGATGGTTCGGAGGTCCGCGCCAGGCTTGCCGTCCTCGGCTCCGCCATCCGCGCCGCCGTGCTCATCCACTTCCGGCATTGAAACGTAGACCGTGTGGCCGGCCTGTGCCAATTTCCTGCAGGTGCTTCGTCCGATGCTGTTCGCAGCTCCTGTGACGATGATCACTTTGCCCATTCGAATCCCAATCGCATTCCACCTTCCGCAAAGACGCCAGCGCCATCGCGACACGTTCGTCGTTTGGCGATTGATCCCTGGCCTTGTGCGAAGAGTTCCTGAAATACAGCCGGGCGCAAGACGGGTCTTTCGAGCCCGGCGGCTGATTTCCAGATCGCACGAAATATTTCGAGAAAGCCCGAAAGCGGATGAGGACGGGTCTCCCGCGGACCGGGCAGGCTCGAACGTGCCTTCGCGAAATTGGCGTTGGCTTTCAGAAGATCGCGGCTGTGGCCGCCGGCTACAAGAGCCGCTCGGCAGAACGGGCCGTGTGACGCGTCTGTGTCAGCTCGCTCGTTACGAGGAGAAGCGATGAATCAATCAGGCAAACTGCCGCGTTCGGGACTCGGACCGCTCGTGTTGATAGCGGCCATCCTCGGAGGCGGGGCTGCGGCGTTCGCGTACACTGCGGGCTGGCTCTCGCCGGGGCGCCTGACGCCGGAGCAGATGATTGCGGCGCTGACGCCTCCGAGCGGCGCACCGCTCGGGCACCGGCGAAATCATGCGAAGGGGATCTGCTTCACCGGCATCTTCGAGGCCAACGGAAACGGCGTAGAACTTTCGCGGGCCAAGGTCTTCGAACGCGGCACGTATCCGGCGCTGGGTCGCTTCAATCTCGGCACTGCGGATCCGAACGCCGTGGATGCAACTGTCCGTGTGCGCGGTTTGGGATTGCAGATCGCCGCAGCGGATGGCGAAGAGTGGCGGATGGCCCTGATCAACCCGCCGTTCTTTGCAGTGTCCACGCCGCAGGCGTTTCACGACCTGCTGATCGCATCCGCCGAGAAGGAGCCGGAGGCGATGAAGATTTTCATCCACGCAAATCCGGAATTTGCCGCCTTCGCGACCTGGGCGAAGACGGCGCCCTGGACCACCAGCTATGCGGAGGAGCCTTACCACGGGCTCAATAGTTTCATCTTCACGAACGCGAAGGGCGGGGAGCACGCGGTGCGATGGTCGCTGCTGCCCACTGTGCAGCCCGTTCCGGTTTCGCAAGCCGAGCTGGAAAAGCGCGGTCCGGATTTTCTCGAGCAAGAGATAGTGGAGCGAATCAGGACCGCCGGCCCGCAGCGCTGGACCATGGTTACGACGGTCGCAGATCCCGGCGATCCGATCGCGGACCCGAGCAGGCCCTGGCCCGAGGGGCGCCGTACGGTGCAGCTCGGAACGCTTGTCGTGCAGCGGATCGAACCCGAGCGGGATGGACCCTGCCGCGACATCAACTTCGATCCGACCGTGCTGCCGCGGGGAATCCGGCTGTCGGACGATCCTTTCCCGGCCGCGCGCTCGTCGGTCTACCGCAAGTCCTACGATTTGCGTGCGGCCGAAGCCGGCGACTATCGGCGAACCGAGTCGGCGAGGCCATGAGCAACGCTCCGCATCGTTTCGCCCTGATCCAGCGGCTGCTGCACTGGCTGATGGCAGCCTGTATCGTTGCCATGTTCTTCATCGGCGTCGGCATGGTGTCCACCGTGGCGCCGAAGTACTTGCCGCTCATCCTGATCCACAAGACGCTCGGCGTCACGCTTCTGGTCCTCGTTGTGATCAGGCTGGCGCTGCGGCTCCATTACGGCGCGCCGCCGTTGCCGGCAGATCTTCCGCCGGCGATCAAGCTGGGAGCAAGATTGTCGCATCGGCTCCTCTATGGCTTCATGATCGTCATGCCGTTGCTGGGTCTCGGCATGCTTTGGGCTGCGGCCTATCCAGTCGTCCTGTATGGCGGGATTCGAATTCCGGCGTTGCTGCCGCAGAGCGACCGCGTGCACACATTGCTATGGAATGCTCATTTTTACCTGGGCTTCGCGTTCTTTGCCCTCGTGCTACTGCATTTGGCGGCGGCGCTGTTCCACGCTTTGGTTCGCCGCGACGGCGTGTTCGGGACGATCGCACCCTTTCGACTGCGGAACAGGACGACGCCGGCGGAATGAGTGCTTCGCGTGCCGGCGAAATCCGCACCTCAAATTTCTAAACCTCCAGCAAGGATGACGACAATGACCAAAGCAGATCTCCAAAGCCCGACGGATCTCGGGGCCAATGCGAACCGGGACGTTCCAGCCGCGCTGAGAGCGCTGCTGGCTGATGTCTTCGCGCTGTACCTGAAGACCAAGAACTTCCACTGGCACGTGTCGGGTAGGCACTTTCGCGACTACCACCTCATGCTCGACGAGCAGGCCGAGCAGATCTTTGCCATGACCGACGACATTGCCGAGCGGGCACGCAAGATCGGCGGAACCACGCTGCGCTCGATCGGCCAGATCGCGCGCGAGCAGCGCATTCTCGACAACGACGCCGATTATGTCGAGCCGCAGGACATGCTGGCCGAGCTGCGCAGCGACAATCAGCAACTGACGCGGGAAATGCGCCGGGTCCACGAGCTCTGCGACGAATACGGCGATGTCGCGACCGCAAGCCTGCTGGAAAACTGGATCGACGAGACGGAGCGGCGGATCTGGTTCCTGTACGAGACCGGCCGGAGTGGTCCGAGTTCGTAGGTGCGGGGCATGCCGTCACTGCATCCTCAAAAGATAGCCCCGGGCAGGTCCTTGTAAGCTTGCGCTCATTCATTGCCGGCGGACCGGTCGTGCGAACGAGAGTCGAACCATGGCTGACATGTCGAATTCGAAGGCCGGAGTCATCATACCGTCTCACCCGATCCTGGCTTCGTTCACTCCTCCCGACATTCGCCCTAGCCGGCAACGGTATCGGGCATGATGACGGAGTCGACGTATACGAAGCAGCGGGAGATTGCCTGGCGCGGCGGCCGCACGAGGTCGACGTCGCGATTTGTCGCCGAGGAGAGCGCCATCGCGCTCACCTACAACGGATCGACTCATGCGGTGATGATGGGGACGCCGGCCGATCTGGAGGATTTCGGTTTCGGCTTCAGCCTCACCGAAGGAATCATTGACCGCGCAGACGAGATCAGGAGCATCGAACTGATCTCGAACGAGCTCGGCATGGAAGTGCGGATGTGGCTCCATGGCGACCGCGCCGCGATCTTGGCTGCGCGCCGTCGCGCCATCAGCGGTCCGGCCGGATGCGGGCTATGCGGCATCGAGAGCCTCGAACAGGCGCGCCGCGCGTCGGCACGGATCCAGGGCCGCGGCATTGCCTTTCATGCGCGGGACCTGCTGGGCGCCATGCTGGCGCTGTCTCCCCTCCAGATCCTGAATCAGCAAACGCGGTCCGTCCACGCTGCGGCCTTCTGGCATCCCCGCAACGGCATCGGCCCGGTCAGGGAGGATGTGGGCCGGCACAATGCGCTCGACAAGCTTGCCGGATCGCTCGTTCGCAAGGGAACATCGGCTTGCGATGGCGCGGTGCTGCTGACGAGCCGCGTTTCGGTCGAGATGGTGCAGAAAGCGGCCATGATCGGCGCACCGGTCATCGTGGCCGTTTCCGCGCCGACCGCACTCGCAATCCGGACTGCGGACGAGGCGGGGATCACGCTGCTCGCGATCGCCCGCGATGACGGATATGGCGTCTTCACGCACCCGTGCCGCGTCTTGCTGCCTGACGAGGCTGCGCGACGCACCGAGTGCTGACCCCGCGGGCCGACCAGTATGGCGATGCAAGCCGCATCTTCCGCGTCGGACGTCGAGGCGCCTATCGGCATCTATGCTCCGGAGCGATCCCTTCTCGTCGCATCGGTACTGAGCATGTCAGGGGGCTTCCTCGACGCCTTTACCTGGCTCTCGCTCGGTGGCGTGTTTGCCAATTCGCAAACCGGCAATGTCGTATTCGTCGGCGTCTACGCGATGTCCGGCCAATGGCAGCAGGCGGCCCACCATCTGCTCCCGATGGTCGCGTTTCTCCTCGGCGCGTCGATCGCGATCCGCATCCAGGCGCCGCTGCGCTGCCTCGTCGGAGAGATCGTCTGCCTGGCGGCGGCGATGCTCTTGCTTCATCACGTTCCGGATATGGTCGCGATCCTCGGAATCTCCTTCGGTGTCGCGCTGCAGTCGGCGAGCTTCAGGCAGGTGGAGCGTTGGAAGTATCTCTCGACTACCGTCACCGGCAACATGTTGCGCGCCATCGACCAGTCCGTTGCGACATCCGATCGTGATGCGGCACGTGGCGCCGGAGTCATGCTCCTGCTCAGCCTGATGTTCCTGTTGGGAGCCGCCCTCGGCAGCTGCGCGACGAGGTGGCTGGGCGCGTGGAGCCTTGCCCTGCCGATTGCATCGTCGATGCACGTTCTTTGGTTCTGCCGGCGGCATCGCCATCGACGAGACCAAGGCTGACCATTCGAGCCCGGAGACTTCGAAACGGGGCGCCGATGTCAGACGCTCCTTATGTTCGGGCCTTCGGCATGACGCCTGGGCTGTTGTCCGGCCACTGGGCGATCAGCTTCTCGTCGATGTTGAAATGCTGGGCGACCAGGCTGGGGGGCGTGTGCGTCAGCCAGTTGGAGAGCGACACCTCCTCGTAGCGGTGCGCACGGAACACGCCGACGAACTGCAATTCGGTGTCGCCCACATTCTCGATATAGTGGCCGAGATTGCGCCGGACATAGCCGATGTCGCCGGCCGAGAAATCCGTCGTCAGCGCGTTGGGGCCGGTGTCGAACACCGTCATCCGCGCCTTGCCCTTGATGTAGTACTGCCACTCGTCGGCGTTCGGATGCCAGTGCATCTCCCGGACCGCTCCCGGCGGCATAGTCACCAGCGCCGCGGCGACGGTGGTGGCGACCTTGAAGTTGCTGCTGTCGGCGACGCGGATGCTGCCGGCGGAGCTCTCTTTCATCGGCGCCGAACTGCCGAGCGAATGGATGAACGGATAGGGCGGTGCTTCCGCATTCGTGGCGATTGCGGCGCGATCGGCGGCGAGATCGCCGGGCACCGTACCCTGGAAGATCCAGCGATTGTGCAGCGGGATCTTCGCGAACACGTCGGCCGGAACGCCGAAATTCTTCGCCAGCACCTCGGGCGGCGTATGGGCGAGCCAATCGGTCACGAGGAGCGTGTTGAACTCATTGGCGTGGCCGTCGTCGAAGCAGATCACGAATTCGCAGCCGTCGGGACCCAGGCCTTGCAGCGAATGCGGCGCGCCCGGCGGGAAATACCAGAGGTCGCCGGCCTTGAGGTCGCCGATATAGGGGCGTCCCTGCGTATCGAGCGCGGTGATACGGCAACTGCCGTAGGTCATGATCGCCCATTCGGCCGCCTGATGCCAGTGCAGCTCGCGGATGCCGCCGGCGGACAGCCGCATGTTGACGCCGGAGATCTCCTTCGAGATCGCGAAATCCTCGACGGTGACTTGCCGTGCCCAGCCGCCGTTCTGAATCCGCTTCGGTGCGTTGTTGAACGAAGCCCAATCCATCGGCAGGCCACCGACGTCGGTCGCGGGCGGGGTTTGGACGGAGGGAAACTGTCCGGCGAGAGCCGGGTTCTGCGGACCAGGATCGGTCAGGCTTCCAGGGCTCTTGGCGTTGATCGCGCCTTGCGGCGGCTCGTCCGGATTGCCGAAGGTCGCGGCCTGTGCGCCGGAGCCGACCATGGCGGCGCCTGCCGCGGACATGGCCAGCAAATCACGTCGGGAAAACATATTGGGGCCTCCTGAGAATAGTCAAAAGCCCTCTGTGGCGACGGGGCTCCGGATTCAAAGCCTAGTTCCTGGCTGCCGGCACAGCTTCCGCGAACGGCCTTCCTTTTTCCGGAATGCACTGGCTGCTTCAACTGGCGGGGCCGAGTCCGAACGTGTGCAATTGAGAAATTCGGCTTCGTTTTGAAAAGACGGCTCTGCCTGCACGATCCTTAACTGGCTTGGAGAGTTGCTCATCGAGAGATATCGAGATGACTGCGAAATCGGTTCGTCCCTACCATGAGCCCGCCGGCGGCTGGGGCGCTCTCAAGGCGCTCAGCGAAGCGCTGTTGGTGCAGCGGGTACCGTTGAAGGGCGCAGCGACGCTGAGCCGGATGAATCAGCCGGATGGCTTTGATTGCCCCGGCTGCGCCTGGCCCGATCCGAAGCACACCTCGTCATTCGAATTTTGCGAGAACGGCGGCAAGGCGATCGCCTGGGAGACAACATCGAAGCGCTGCACTCCGGAATTCTTCGCCGAGCATACTGTCACGGAGCTCGCGAGCTGGAACGATCACGATCTCGAAATGGTCGGGCGGCTCACCCATCCGATGGCTTACGACGCCGTGTCCGACCGCTATCTCCCGGTGGAGTGGAGCGATGCGTTCGACATGATCGGTCGCGAGCTTCGGGCGCTGCCGGATCCGAACATGGCGGAGTTCTACACGTCCGGGCGAACCTCGAACGAAGCCGCCTTCCTCTATCAGCTCTTCGTGCGCGAATACGGCACCAACAACTTTCCCGACTGCTCGAACATGTGCCACGAGGCGACCAGCGTCGGCCTGCCGTACTCGCTGGGCGTCGGCAAGGGCACGGTGCTGCTGGAGGATTTCGACAAGACGGATTGCATCTTTATCTTCGGCCAGAACCCGGGCACCAACAGCCCGCGGATGATGACCAGCCTGCGTAACGCGGCACGCCGCGGCGCCTCCATCATCTCGTTCAACCCGTTCCGCGAGCGGGCGCTGGAGCGCTTCCAGGCGCCGCAGAGCCCGGTCGAGATGATCACGCTGTCATCGACGACGATCAGCTCAAAACTGTTCCAGGTGCGGGTCGGCGGCGACGTCGCCGTCCTCAAGGGGATCATGAAGATCCTGGTGGAAGCCGACGAGGCCGCCCGTGCCGCCGAGCAGCCGGAGATACTCGACTGGGATTTCATTCGCGGCCACACGGTCGGCGTTGAAGCGCTGATCGACGACCTCAAACGCACGCAATGGCCGGATATCGAACGTCAGTCCGGCCTGACGCGCGAGGACATGGAATATGCGGCCGGCGCCTATATGAAGGTCGAGCGCGCCATCCTCGTCTACGGCATGGGCATCACCCAGCACGGGCGCGGCGCGAACAACGTCCAGCAGATCGCCAACCTCGCGCTGTTGCGCGGCAATGTCGGGCGCGATGGCGCCGGCGTCTGCCCGGTTCGCGGTCATTCCAACGTGCAGGGAGATCGGACCGTGGGGATCACTGAGGTCCCCAAGGCCGACTTCCTCGAGCGCCTGGAGCAACGCTTCGGCTTCAAGCCTCCGGCCGCGCCGGGACACAACGTAGTGACCGCGCTAGAGGCGATGATCCGCGGCGAGGTGAAGGCGTTCTTCGCAATGGGCGGCAACTTCGCCGCGGCCATTCCGGATTGGCAGGCGACCCAGGCGGCGCTTGGCAAGCTCGATCTGACCGTCCACGTCTCGACCAAGCTCAACCGCAGCCACCTGATCCATGGCCGCGCCGCCCTGATCCTGCCCTGCCTCGGACGCACCGAGATCGACGTCCAGGCGTCGGGGCCGCAGTCGATCACGGTGGAGGATTCGATGTCGATGGTGCATGCGTCGGGCGGTCGCAACAAGCCGGCATCGGAGCATCTTCGCAGCGAGGTCGCGATCGTCGCCGGCGTTGCCAAGGCGACGCTGGGCGAGCGCACGGTGGTCGATTGGGACGGCTTCCTTGCCGACTACGACCGCATCCGCGACGCGATCGAGGCGGTATTCCCCATCTTCCAGGGCTACAATGCCCGCATCCGCGTCCCCGGCGGCTTTCATCTCACCTCGACGGCACGCGAGCGTGTCTGGGCGACGCCGTCGGGCAAGGCGAACTTCCTGGTTTTTCCGGGCTGCGGCGAGGATCCGCCGCAGAGTGATCCCGATTTCCTCTGGCTCACGACGATCCGCAGCCACGACCAGTACAACACCACGCTCTACTCGATGTCGGACCGCTATCGCGGCGTGTTCGGCCAGCGCGACGTGGTGTTCCTCAACGAATACGAGTTGAAGAGGCGCGGACTTGCTGACGGCGACCGCGTCGACCTGATCACCGCCTCGACCGATGGCGCCGAGCGGATCGTGCGCAACTTCCGTGTCGTGGCCTATTCCTTCCCGACCGGCTGTTGTGCGGCGTACTATCCGGAGACCAATCCGCTGGTACCGCTCTACGCCTACGATCCCCTCAGCTTCACGCCGTCATACAAAGGCGTTCCGGTCCGCCTGGTACGTTCGGCCGTTCCCTTGGAATAGCTGTAGAGTCGTAGACGTCGCGCTCAGGTATCGGCGTGGAGGTCGCAGCGCGGCGAATCCGCCGGGACGGAGACCGGCAGCGTGAACCAGAAGCGGGCGCCGCCATTCGCGCCGTTGCCGTCGGCGCCGATCCTGCCTCCATGCGCCTCGATGATCGACCGGCAGATCGGGAGTCCCATGCCCATCCCGCTGTCCTTGGTCGTGAAAAAGCTTTCAAACAGCCGATCGACATGTTCGGCGATGCCAGGACCGTTGTCCTCCACGGAGCAGCACAATTTCGACGCGTCCTGTGTGACCGTGCTGATGACGATCCTACGATCGTCACATCCCGCTTGCGTCATCGCCTGCACCGCGTTGATGGCCAGATTGACGATCACCTGCTGGAGCTGGGTGCGGTCACCGAGCACCTGCGGGCTGGTCGGATCAGGCCGGTGCAGGATCGTCACGCTGCGGGATTCCATCTCGTGTTGAAGGAAAAGAAGTGCTTCGCGGATGATCTCGTCAAAGGACAGCAATGCCTGCTCGGGGGCTTTCCGGGAGGCCATCCCGTGAACGCGCGCCACGATGTTCGCGGCGCGCTGGGTATCCACGACGATGTTCTCGATGGTCTTGCGGATCTCGAGGATATCGGGCGTGGGCCTGTTCAGCCACCGTAGGCCGGCGGCGCCGTTGGTGGCGATGGCGGCCAGCGGCTGATTGACCTCGTGCGCGATCGACGCGGTGAGCTCGCCGAGCATCGAGACGCGCGCGGCATGCGCGAACTCGGCCTGTGCCTGCTGGAGCTTCTGCTGGGCGCGAATGCGTTCGGAAATGTCGATGGTAACGACCAGGCTTGCTTCGAGATTGTCAATGGGGCCGACGCGAGCCGTCGTAAAGAGAACGTCGACGATGCGGCCGTCCCACGTGACCATCTGGGTCTCTTCCTCGAAATTCGTTTCTCCGCGGAAGCGGGACTCGATAGCCCGGCGGAACGTATCTGGACGTTGCTTCCAGGTCTCGGCCATGGAACGTCCGACATAGCCTTCCCCGAAACTCTGGATGGCCCGTTCGTTGGCCTCCTGAATCGAGAGTGCGTCCATGCAGGTCCGGAGGAAATCGGGATGGCTATCGAGATAGAGGCCCAGATCGGTAACGCCCTCGGCGCGCAACTTTCGGAACAGCGCCATCAGCCTGCTGGTGTCGAGCTGCCGAAGCGCGATCGGCATCCGGCTGAACAAATGGCGGTAACGCTGCTCGCTCCGCTCCAGCTCGCCATGGGCCTTCTTCTGCGCGGTGATGTCCATGACCGCGCCGACGAGCGTCAGCGAAGCGGCCAGAAAAGCAGCGAAAGCGATCGCCGTAAAATTTTCTCCAAGCAGTGAACAGGCGAAGGACAGCAGGGTCAAAACAAGGCTACCCCAAGCCCACAGCAGAATCCGATCCTGTATTGTCTGGATCGGCAGCAAACGGCGCCACCATCGGCGAGGCTGTACGGGGTCGGAGCCATCCAGGCATTCGAGCGTCATGCAAAAGGTTTACCGCCCCGCCGGAGGCCGGTCTTTTGCGTTTTCGTCGGCGCTTTGTCAAAACGCACGAAGCTGTGATCGAGCTGGCATCATGCCGCCAGTTAACTACTCAAGCGGATTCATGGCGCAATCCAGTATCCGCTTCGCGCGTGGCTGGAGTGGATGTCTCGGCCGACCGCGGCTTGCGTCCGGTGAGCCAATTGCTGAGCCGGTCCAGATAGAGATAGACGACGGGCGTCGTGTAGAGCGTCAGGATCTGCGATAACATCAGACCGCCGACGATAGTGTAGCCGAGCGGCTGACGCAGCTCGGCGCCGGTGCCGGAGCCGATCATCAGCGGTACGCCGCCCAGCAGCGCCGCCATCGTCGTCATCAGGATGGGGCGGAAGCGCAGCGTGCAGGCCTGGTAGATCGCCTCTTCCGGGCTGAGCCCGTGCTGGCGCTCCACCCCGAGGGCGAAATCGACCAGCATGATGCCGTTCTTCTTGACGATGCCGATCAGCAGGATGATGCCGATGATGGCGATGACGCTGAGATCCACGTGGACCGCCAGCAGCAAGAGCAGCGCGCCGATGCCTGCCGACGGCAGCGTCGACAGGATCGTAATGGGGTGGATCAGGCTCTCATAGAGCACACCGAGGATAATGTAGATCACGATCAGCGCCGCGCCGATCAATAGCGGCGTGCCCGACAGGGAGGACTGGAACGCCTGCGCATTGCCCTGGAACGAAGCTGTTAGCGAGGCGGGCTTGCCGGTGCTCTTCTCGATGTTCTGGATCGCCGCCACCGCGTCGCCCAGTGCGACGCCGGGCTTCAGGTTGAACGAGATTGTCACCGAGGGGAACAGGCTCTGGTGGTTGATCAGGATCGGCGCGGGCTTGATTTCGCTGTGAACCAGCGTGCTCAGGGGGACCTGCTGGCCGGTGGCCGAGTTCAGGTAGATGTCCTTGAGCGCTTCGGGGCCGTACTGAAAACGTGGGTCGACCTCCATCACGACATGGTACTGGTTCAGCGAGGTGAACATCGTGGAGACGATGCGCTGGCCGAATGCGTCATCGAGCGTGTTGTCGATCGTCGTGGGCAGGATGCCGAAGCTCGATGCGACCTCGCGATTGACGGTGACCTCCAGCCTCGGGCCGGCATTGGCCTGGTCGCTCGCGACATCGGTGATGAGGTCGAGCGCGCGGAGCTTCTCCAGAAAGATCGCCGACCAGTTGGTGAGCTCGTTGGAATCGGCGTCCGTCAGCGTGTACTGATACTGAGTCTTCGACAGCCGTGCGCCGATGGTGATGTCCTGCGCGGCCTGCATGTAAAGCCTGATGCCCTGAATATGGGAGAGCGCAGGCCCTAGCCGCTCGATGATCTGATCGGCGCTGGCCTTGCGCTCGGGCTTCGGCTTCAGGACGATGAAGATGCGTCCCTGGTTGAGCGTCGCGGTCGGGCCGCCCGGGCCGATATAACTCGCCACCGACTGGACCGCTGGATCCTTCGAGAGGATGTCGACGACCGCCTGCTGGCGCTCGGACATGGCGGGGAAGGAGATGTCCTGTGCGGCTTCGGTGATGCCGACGATCTGCCCGGTGTCCTGTTGCGGGAAGAAACCCTTCGGTATGATGACGTAGAGGTAGCCGGTCAGCGCGATGGTCGAGAGCATCACCAGCAGCGTCACGAAGCGATGGCGCAACACGATTCGCAGGCCTCTCGCATACAGTGCGAGCAGGGCATCGAAGCCGCGTTCGAAGGCGAGGTAAAGCCGGCCGTGCTTCGCCCGCGAGTCGTCCTTCAGCAGGCGCGCGCACATCATTGGCGTCAGCGTCAGCGAGATGATGAGCGACAGCAGCAGCGCGGCGGTAATCGTGATCGCGAATTCCTGGAACAGCTTGCCGACATAGCCGCCCATCAGGAACAGCGGGATGAACACCGCGATCAGCGACAGGGTGATGGAGACGATCGTGAAGCCGATTTCGCTGGAACCTTTGAGCGCGGCCTCCATCGGCGTCATACCCTGCTCGAGATGGCGCACGATGTTCTCGATGACGACGACGGCATCGTCGACCACGAAGCCCACCGCGATCGACAGTGCCATCAGCGAGAGGTTGTCCAGGCTGTAGCCGAGCACGTAAAGCACCGCGAACGTGCCGACCAGCGACAGGGGAACCGTGATCGCCGGGATGATCGTGGCCCAGAAATTCCGCAGAAACAGGAATATCACCATCACCACGAGTGCGACCGTCAGCATCAGCGTGAATTGAACGTCGGAGACGGCGGCGCGAATGGTGGCGGTCCGGTCGGCGGCAATCGTCACCTTGATCGCGGGCGGAACGGAGGCCTGCAGTTGCGGCAGCAGCTTCTTGATGCGGTCGACGGTTTGGATCACGTTGGCGCCGGGAACGCGCTGCACCGCCAGGATGATGGCGCGATCATTGCCGTACCAGCCGGCCAAGAGGTCGTTCTCGGGCCCGTCGACCGCCGTGCCGATGTCGCGTATCCGCACCGGTGAGCCGTTACGATAGGCGATGATGAGGTCTTCATAGGCGGCGGGCTTGAGCAACTGATCGTTGGTGTTCAGCGTATAGGTAACGCGCGGGCTGTTGAGCGTGCCCTTGGGCAGGTCGACATTGGCGCCGGCGATCACGTTGCGGACGTCTTCGAGGCCGATGCCGCGCGCAGCGAGCGCCTGCGGATTGACGCGAACGCGGATTGCGGGTTTCTGCTGGCCGCCGATGCCGACGAGGCCCACGCCCGGCACCTGCGAGATCTTCGGCAGCAGGATGTTCTCCGCATAGGCATCGACCGTGGTCAGCGGCAGCGAGTCGGACGTCAGCGCGATCAGCATGATCGGCGTCTCCGCCGGGTTCACCTTCCGGATCGTCGGCGGGTAGGGGATATTCGGCGGCAGGAACGGGCTCGCGGCATTGATCGCGGCCAGCACGTCCACCGCCGCGCTGTCCACCGTGCGCGACAGCTCGAATTGCACCGTGAGCTGGGCCACGCCGAGCGCACTGGACGAGGTGAGCTGAGTGATACCGGGAATCTGGCTGAGCTGCTGCTCGAGCGGAGTGGCCAGCGACGAGGCGATCGTGCCCGGGTCGGCGCCGGGCAGTTGCGCCGAGATCTGGATGGTCGGGTAGTTGACGTTCGGCAGCGCGCCGACCGGCAACAGGGGATAAGCCGCAAGGCCGCACAGCAGCAGGCCCGCCATCAGCAGCGCGGTTGCGATCGGCCGCAGGATGAAGGGCGCGGAAATGTTCATGGGATCGCATCCTGCACGGCGCTCTGCAGGTCGGCTTCACGCGCGGCCTTGCCGTGCAGCTCGAGAACGCGGCTGCCTTCCGTCAGTCGATACTGGCCGTCGACGACGACAACGTCACCGGATTTCAGGCCCTGGTCGATCAGGGCCTGGCCATCGGTGATCTGGGCGACGTGAACGGGACGCAAGGTAACCGTCTGGTCAGCGGATACGACATAGACATAGCTGCCGTTCGGACCCTGCTGCACGGCCGAGCCGGCGACAGTGAGCGCATCCTTCTGAATCTCGAGCAGCAGGCGCGCATTCACCAGCTGCCCCGGCCATAGCCGGTGCTCATGGTTCGGGAACACCGCCTTGAGCTGGACGGTGCCGGTCGTTCCCGCGATCTCGTTGTTGACCAGCAGTAGCGTGCCTTCGTCGAGCTTCGTCTTGTTGTCCTGGCTGTAGGCGATGACCTTCAGGGCGCCCTTTGCTGCGTGCTCCTGGATCCTCGGCAGGTCTGCCTGCGGCAGGGTGAACAGCAGCGAGATCGGCTCGATCTGGGTGACGACGACGAGGCCGTTGGCGTCGGTCGGATGAATGACATTGCCGACATCGATCTGGCGAACGCCGGTGATGCCGGGAACGGCCGACGAGAGGCGCGTATAGCTCAGCTGGACATTGGCCTCGTCGATCTGGGCCTGGTCCGCCTTCACGGCGGCCCTGAGCTGCGCCACCTGCGCCGTCTGCGTCTCGATCAGTTGCGGGGTCGCATAGCCCTTGTCGCCGAGTTGATTGTAGCGGGAGAGATTGGCTTCGGCATTCGCGAGCTGCGCCTGGTCCCTGTCGCGATTGGCCGTCAACTGCTCGATCTGGGCCTCGTAAGGACGTGGATCGATCTGGGCGAGCAAGTCGCCGGCCTTGACGGCCTGTCCCTCGGTGAAGGCGATCTTGACGATCTGTCCTTGAATCTGGCTGCGCACGACGTCGGTGTTGTAAGCGATCACCGTGCCGATGCCGTGCAGATAGATCGGAACGTCCTTGCCCGTGACCGTGGCGGCGACCACCGGCACCGCAGCGGGCACGGGTGCGGCTGCCACGGCGGGCGATCGGTCGGTGCCGAAGAACCAGAAGCCCGCGCCGAGCATGATCGCAGCGAGAGTGAGGAGCGCAATGGTGAGGTTCCGTTTCACGGTGATGATCCTCCATGATTTCAGGGACTGCCGGAATTTCAGGGACTGCCGGAGCTGTCGATCGATGTCGTGCCGTTCAAGGACGTTGTGCCGTTCAAGGGCGTCGGGCCAGCCACCGGCACGGACGGACTAATTCCGGCTCCTCCGATTTCAGTGGCGCCCAGCGGAATTCCGACGCGGCCGACCGTCGATGTCGAGGGCAGGGACGGGACCGCTGCGGTGCTGCCGGCACAAGTGGTCGATGAGGTGCCGGACAACCCGCCGCCGTCGAACAATGCTCCGGTCGATGCGGCGTTGCCGGACCCGGCGCAGGCGCTCGTGCTTGGCGCAGGGTTGATCGGCGAGATGCCGGGCGTTACGATTTCGGTCGATCCCAACGGAATGCCCACTGGCCGCGTGGATTGCGGGTTGAGCGGCGACGTCGCAAGCATGCCGGCGGGAGGCTGCATTCCCGGCGCCGTTGTTTGAGCGATGGCCGCAGCCGGGACCAGCCACAGCATGGCGGTCGCAAGCATCACACCGTTGTATGTTGAATATTGTTGTCGCATGGATGAAAGCTCCGGCCGACTGCGATCGAACAATAGGAAGCTGCGCCGGCGCGGGTATTTCCAGAACGCACGCCCTGCTGCCCGGCTGCACGACGACGAGGCGAATCCGGTGCGTCGTGCATCGCATTCTGTCTTGCGCGACCACGTTCGACGCATCGCCTCGCCGTTGGCCTGAGATAGCCTTCGCTATCTCAGGATGGCCCGGGCGTGTGCGATCTCCCGACTGCACGCGGCGAGGTCGCCGCCGCGATTGGCGGTGCGCGCGCGATCGAGCGAGTCGAGCGCCTCGGTGAAATCGATGCCATTGCCACCAGCTGCTTCCGCGAGCGAGCGGGGCGTGGGTTGATGGCCGCGCAGCGCGCTGAGGCTCTCCGGCTTCCAGCCGTGGGAGCCAGCGTCTCTTTCTATGGCCAGATCGAGCTGGGCCTGGGTTTGCGCGATGTCATCCGTGCAGGTTCCGGCACGAGCCGGCATTGTTGCGTACAGCAGGGCGAAGAGGGCCAAGCTGCACTTTGCGATGGATGTCATTGTTCGATCCTATGCTTGAATTTCGAGTGACGTCAGGAACGTTGCCTTGAATGACAGGGCGCGCATCGATCGTCTTTCGTGTACGAACGCCGGCCGTTCACGCTTGCGAGAGGTCATGTCATGAATGTCAGCGTACATAACGTGAGCCCCCAAAAATGCCTCGCTCAACGGGGCTACGTCCGGAGGATGTTCCAGCAGCGATCGTCGCAGCTCGCGTGTCCGGGCGTGCGAAGTGGCAAGGATAGTTGTTTGCGGAAATACGCAAGCAAGCCTTGAAATTAGTATCGCGTCATTCCAACCCGGAGTGATCCCGACATGAAACACATCAGCGCCAGCCTCGCCTTTGCCGCCGCTCTCTCCTTGTTCTCGGCCGTCGCCCCTGCGCGCGCGGAGCCCCTGAAGAACATCGTCCTGGTGCACGGCGCCTGGGTGGATGGGTCCGGCTGGAAGCCGGTCTACGAGATCCTGAGCAAGGAAGGCTTCCGCGTCACCATGGTGCAGGAGCCCGAGATCTCGTTCGCCGACGACGTCACTGCGGCCAAACGTATTCTCGATCTGCAGGATGGCCCGACGCTTCTCGTCGGTCACAGCTACGGTGGCTCGATCATCACCGAGGCCGGCGTACATCCCAACGTCGTCGGTCTTGTCTACGTCGCCGCACATGCGCCCGACGTCGGCGAGGACGAATCGGCGCTGGGCAAGAAGACGCCGAGCGTGCTCGGGAAGACCGAAGGCGTCATCAAGATGACCCCCGACAAATTCACCTATCTCGATCCCGTGCAATTCCCGAAACTGTTCGCGCCGGATCTGCCGCGCGAGCGGGCTGAGTTCGTCGCGCGCTCGCAGGTCCCGGCCGCGACACAGGTCTTCAGCACGCCGCTGACGGCAGCGGCGTGGAAGACCAAGCCGAGCTGGGGCATCGTCGCCGGCAACGACCAGATCATCAGTCCGGATCTGGAGCGCTGGTACTATGAGCGCGCCAAGAGCCAGACCACTGTGATCCCCGGCGCGAGCCACTCGGTCTACGAGTCCCGTCCGAGGGAAGTGGCGGCGGTCATCGCCCGCGCCGCGCGCAGCATTCAGTCGCCGGTCACGCGCTGACCGTGCTTTTGCTGGTCCCGACGCACGACCGGCAGAAGGAAGGACGGCGGGAGTGACAGCACTCCCGCCGCCCCGAATATTCCATCCGGAGAATTCCCATGAAAATGATCGAGACGACCAGCTCCGCTCTGAACTGGAAGGTGACGACGGTGAAGCGGGCCGGACTCAGCCGCGACTTGCCGTCCGGCAATCCGGATTTGATGTGGGTCGCGAATTCGTCGACGCTGATCTACGGTGAGCGGGATGCGGTTCTCGTCGACACGTTCCTCACCGCCGGGCAGTCGAAGACGTTGCTGGACTGGGTCGTTTCGTGCGAGCGAAATCTGACCACGATCTATGTCACGCACGGGCACGGAGATCACTTCTTCGGCCTGGCGCCGCTGCTCGATCGCTTTCCGCATGCGAAGGCCGTTGCAGTTCCCGAGGTCGTCGAGGAGATGAAGGCGCAGCTTGCACCTGAAGCGCTCGATGGCTTCTGGCGCAAGCGCTTTCCGGGCGAGATCGCAGAGCGTCTGGCCGCGGCTGCGCCCCTCGAAGGCGAGCTTACGCTCGAGGGACACAAGCTCGTCGTCGTCGACATGGGACGAACCGATACGGCCCGCTCAACTGCTCTTCATGTCCCCTCTCTCGACCTGATTGTCGCCGGCGACACCGTGTACAACGGCATTCATCCCTATCTGGTCGAAACCGATACGCAGAGCCGGCTGGAATGGATCGCGGCGCTCGGCCGGCTCGATGCCTTGAAGCCGCGCTTCGTGGTGGCCGGACACAAGAAGCCGGACAACGACGACGATCCGCGCAACATCGCTGAGACCCGTCAATACCTGCTCGATTTCAACCGCCTCGATAAGGCGACGACATCGCCGCGCGAGCTTTACGAGGCGATGCTCGAGCTCCATCCCGACCGTGCCAATCCGGGATCGCTCTGGAGCGGAGCCAACGCCGCAAAGGAGCTGAGGTCGTGACGAGCTGGCAGAACAATCGAGCCGCGCGCGATGCGCGCATTGCGGCAGGAGCCGGCCTTGCCCGCGGCAAGGTCGTTGAAGCGCACGACGTCACGCGCCTGCTGGAGGCCGTGGTCCGATCGGGAGACCGGGTTTGCCTGGAGGGCGATAACCAGAAGCAGGCGGATCTCTTGAGCCGCGCGCTGCTGGCGGTCGATCTGTCCAAGGTCAACGATCTGCACATGGTGCAGTCGGGTGTGGTTCTGCCCGAGCATCTGGACCTATTCGACCGCGGGGTCGCAAAGCGGCTCGACTATGCTTATTCAGGACCGCAATCGGCGCGCATCGCGCGCATGCTGTTCGGCGGCAAGATCGAGCTGGGCGCGGTTCATACCTATCTCGAATTGTTCGCCCGCTACTTTATCGACCTTACGCCGCACGTCGCGCTGATCGCCGCCGTCAGCGCCGACCGCGAGGGAAATCTCTACACCGGCCCGAATACCGAGGACACCCCGACCGTGGTCGAGGCGACCGCGTTCAAGGACGGCGTCGTGATCGCACAGGTCAACGAAATCGTCGACACCGTTCCGCGGGTCGATATCCCGGCGGACCGTGTCCATTTCATCGTCAAGGCCGACAAGCCGTTCTTCGTCGAGCCGCTGTTCACGCGCGATCCGGCGGCGATCACGGAAGGCCAGATTCTGACAGCGATGCTCGCGATCAAAGGTGTCTATGCGCCCTATGGCGTACAGCGGCTCAATCACGGCATCGGCTTCAGCACAGCCGCGATCGAGCTCCTGCTGCCGACGTTCGGCGAGAGGCTGGGGCTGAAGGGCACGATCGCGTCCCATTTCGCGCTGAATCCCCATCCCGCGCTCATTCCGGCGATCGAGTCCGGCTGGGTGCGGCAGATCCACTCGTTCGGGTCGGAGGTCGGCATGGACGACTACATCCGGGCCAGATCCGACGTCTACTTCACCGGTTCGGACGGCTCGTTGCGCTCCAACCGCGCCTTCTGCCAGACCGCCGGGCTCTATGCCTGCGACATGTTCATCGGCTCCACGCTGCAAATCGATCTGCAAGGGAACTCGTCGACCGTAACCACCTCGCGCATTGCAGGCTTCGGCGGCGCCCCGAACATGGGGGCGGATGCCCGCGGGCGACGCCATCCGAGCGAGCCCTGGCTGAAGGCCGGAGCAGAGGCCGATCCCGACGGTTCGGCACTGATGCGCCGCGGCCGCAAGCTGGTCGTGCAGATCGGAGAGACGTTCGGCGACAAGAACGTGCCGCTGTTCGTCGAGAAGCTCGATGCGATCGAGCTCGCCGAAAAGCTGAAGCTCGATCTCGCGCCGGTCATGATCTACGGCGACGACGTCACGCACATCATCACAGAAGAGGGCGTGGCAAACCTCTTGCTGTGCCGCACCGCGCAGGAGCGCGAACAGGCCATTCGCGGCGTTGCCGGCTACACCGACGTTGGCCGACGGCGGAACCACGGCATGGTCTCGCGCCTGCGCGAGCGCGGCGTGATCCGCAGGCCGGAAGATCTCGGTATCAATCCGCTCGATGCGGATCGCAGCCTGCTGGCGGCGCGTTCGATCAAGGATCTCGTGCGCTGGTCGGGCGGACTCTACGCGCCGCCCTCAAAATTCAGGAATTGGTGAGGGACGGACCATGGAAGATCTCAACTTTCAACACCAGGTTCGCGCGCGAGCCGGCGGCACCAGGCAACGCGCGATCGTCGGCGTGGTCGCTTCCGGAAATCTGGAAGTGCTGGTCGAGCGGAGCTTGCCGGATGCGGAATGCGTCGTGGACATCAAGACCGCGGCCATAGGCTTCGGAGCTGTCTGGAGCGCCGTGATCGGCGATTTCGTCGAGCGCTATTCGCCGGGCGGGCTGAAGTTCTCGATCAATGACGGTGGTGCGCGTCCCGATACGGTGTCGCTTCGGCTCGCGCAGGCGGTGCGATTGATCGCGGAGGCCGGCCAATGACCGCTCCGCTCAAGGACATCAGCCCGGCCGAACGGGCCCGCAGCACCAGCTTCTACGAGGCATCGGCCCGCACGCGACTGGAGCTGCTGCTCGAGGCCGGCAGCTTCGTCGAGTTCATTGGGCCGGAGCAGAGCGAAGTCAGCCCGCATCTGAAGATATTCGACCTTCCCGAGCAGTTCGACGACGGCATCATCGTCGGTCACGGACGGCTTGATGGCTCGCCGGTGTTCGTCGCTGCGCAGGAAGGCCGCTTCATGGGTGGCGCGTTTGGCGAGGTGCACGGCGCCAAGCTGACGGGGCTCCTCCGCGCCGCGCGTCAGATCGGCTCGATCCCCGTCCTGATCCTGTTCGATACCGGCGGCGTCCGCTTGCAGGAGGCGAATGCTGGCGAGCTGGCCATCGCCGAGATCATGCGCGCCTTGATGGAAGCCCGCAGCGCAGGCGTGAAGGTCATCGGCCTGATCGGCGGCAGGTCCGGATGCTATGGCGGCGGCGGCCTGATCGCAGGCTGTTGCTCCGCTCTCGCCGTCTCGGAGCCGGGGCGTATCGCAGTGTCGGGCCCCGAAGTGATCGAGACCAATCGCGGCGTCGAGGAGTTCGATTCCCGCGATCGCGCCTTGGTCTGGCGGACCATGGGAGGCAAGCATCGCCGTCTGCTCGGTGCCGCCGATGTCTTCGCCGACGACAATGTGCAGGATTTTCGCGAGGCCGCGCTGGAGCTGCTCGGCCTGGTCGGACCTTTCGGTCTCGACAGACTGAGGGCCGAGCAGCGGCGGCTTGCCGACCGGCTGCGTAGCTTCGGTGACTGCGGCGATGCCGTGGACATCTGGACGGCGGAAGGCATCGCGCATGCCGAGGCCGTTCCAGAGCTGCCGGCCGATCAGTTCATTGCTCTTGCCAACCGGATCGGGAGGACCAGCCGTGACGCTCGATAATATCCTCGCTTCGCTCTTTCCCGACGGCCATGAGGTGAGGAACGACAAGGGCGTCATCCTCGGCTCGGCGACGCTGCGATCCGGCGGCCGGATGCTCGTGCTTGGTGTTGCAGACCGGACGGCGTTAGGCGTCGACGAAGCGATCGGGCTGTCGGGCCACGTCCTGGATTCGATCGGTCGGGACTCCGGGCCGATCCTGGTGCTCGTCGACAGCGACAGCCAGCGCATGAGCAAGCGTGACGAGCTGCTCGGGTTGAACGAGTTCCTCGCCCATCTGGCGAAGGTGCTGATCCATGCGGATATGAATGGCCGCCCGACCGTCGGCCTTCTGTACGGTCACTCGGCTGCGGGCGCCTTGCTTGCGACGGGCCTTGCGACGCGTGTGCTGGTCGGACTGCCCGGGGCCGATCCCGCGGTGATGGACCTGCCGTCGATGGCGAAGGTCACCAAGCTGTCGATGGAGGCCCTGCAGGAAAAGGCGAAGTCGACGCCGGTGTTCGCGCCGGGCCTGTCCAATCTCGCACAGATGGGCGCCGTTCACATGACGTGGAGCAATGCCAGGTCGCTTGCCGACCAGTTGGAGGCGCTGCTGGCCGGCATGCCGGCCGTGCAGGATCGGCGGGATGCGCTCGGCAAGGAGCGTGGCGGCCGGCTGAAGGCCACGGAGATCGCGGAGCGCGTTCATGACCTCGCCCTGCAAGCACGGTGAGCGTCCACCGGGTCGTCACGACCTGGTCTTCGTCAGCCCCGAAGGCTGGCGCGCGATGCTGGACGCGCGCGACGACCTCGCAGCCGATTCCCTTCTCGCGCGCTGGCCAAAAATGCGGTGGCCGACGATCAGGCGACGCGCCCTGCCATGCGAGGCGACAGGCCTCGCGCTGGGCCTGCCCTTGCCGCCCTCTGCCGGCAAGAAACGGGTCTCTCTCGTGGTTGATATCGACCACGTCGCCTCGGTCGCGAGGCCGCCGTCGCTGCGGCAGGCGCGGGCCTACGCGCCGCGCAACTGGTGGCCGACGCTCGACCGGCTCGACGGGCTGGCGCTTCGCCATGCGGTGGAGGTGCGCGTGTTCGGCAGCCTGGCCTGGCAGTCGCTGACCGGGCTCGACTACGTGACCGACCGTTCCGATCTCGATGTCCTGTTCGAGTTTCACCGCGAAACCGACATCGATCGCTTCGTCGCCGACGTCGCTGCGATCGAGACTGATGCGCCGATGCGGCTCGATGGCGAGTTGATGGGCGCCGACGGCGCTGCGGTCAACTGGCGCGAATTCCACAGCGGCACCAGCGAGCTTCTGGTCAAGAGCCTCGCGCGCGTGGTCCTGCTCGGCAGGCATCAATTCATGTCGGGAGCGATGGGATCATGATCACCACGGCCGCAAGAGGCCTGGAACGGCCGGTTCTGCGCCGACCGCAGATAGCGCCCGATGTCTCCGCCATCGGCGCCGTCGCCGCCGATTGCCTCGTCCAGGAGCTCGAAACCTGGCCGAAGCCGGGGCTGGTGAGCCATGTCGACAACGGCAGCCACGACGACATGGATGCGGGCACGTTTCGTCGCAGTGCTGCGGCCATCAGGCCCTACCTGCAACGCCTGGCCGATGCGGGCGCGCTTGGCTGCGGCATGGGGCGGCTGCGCATCATCGGCCTTGAAGCGGAGCGCGCCATGCTGGCGGCGACCGCGGGGGTCAACACGCACCGTGGCGCGATCTTCGGGCTCGGCCTGCTGTGCGCGGCGGCCGGCGCGAGAGCCGGCGGGTTGGTCGATCCCGGACTTCCGCTTGGCGCTGTCGTGGCGCGCCTGTGGGGCGACAGCATATTCGATGGTCCGGTGCTGCTGCACAGCCATGGCAGCGCAGCCCGCCGCCGCTTTCGTGCGGGTGGTGCACGGATGGAGG
Source organism: Bradyrhizobium sp. JR4.3 (assembly GCF_040547695.1). NCBI lineage: Bacteria > Pseudomonadati > Pseudomonadota > Alphaproteobacteria > Hyphomicrobiales > Nitrobacteraceae > Bradyrhizobium > Bradyrhizobium sp. JR4.3. The sequence continues at coordinate 247,357 of NZ_JBEPQF010000004.1, forward strand.
CCGCAAACGGATTTCCCAGCGTCTACCGGATCGGCTTGCCGGCCTTGCGCGGAGCGACGCCGATTGCGCTGGAAGACACGGAAGCCGCCCGGGTCGAGGCGTGCTTTGCGCTGATCGCATTCGTCGAAGACACCAACCTCCTGCATCGCGGTGGGCTTGACGGCCTTCGCTTTGCACATGACGCGGCGCGTCGCTTCATCGCTTCAGGCGGCGTCGGCGTGTCCGGCTGGCGTGCGCGGGCGCAGTCGATCCACGAAAGCTTCGTCGCCCGTCGCCTCAGCCCGGGTGGATCGGCCGACCTGCTTGCGATGACGCTCTTCGTCGACGCCCATGAAAGGCCGATTTCATGATGTCCAACGCGATCCTGATGGCGCTGGTGCCGGTCTTCTTCGTTCTGTTGCTGGGATACGCCGCCGGAAAATTCCATATCGTCGACAATCTTCACGTCGACGCCCTCAACGCACTCGTGATGGATTTTGCGCTGCCGGCCTCTCTGTTCGCGGCGACAGCCTCGGCGTCACGCCGTGAGATGATCGAGCAGGTTCCGCTCTTCCTGGTGCTCGGCGTGACGATGCTGCTGGTCTATCTCGCCTGGTATTTTACCGCGCGTGGGGTCTCCAAGGTTTCCCGGTCGGAAGCATCGTTACAGGCGTTGACGATTGGTTTTCCGAATCTCGCCGGCGTGGGCCTTCCGATCATGACCTCAGTCGTGGGGCCGGCCGGCACTGTGCCGGTTGCCGTCACATTGGCGGCGGGCTCGATCCTCATCAGTCCGCTGACCCTGATCATGGCGGAAATGGGCGCCGCCAAGGCTCGCGGCGAGCAAATGGCGGCACGGCAGGTCCTGACGGCAATTCGGCGTGCGATCACCAAGCCGGTGGTGCTCGCGCCCGCGCTTGGCATCCTGTTCTCGTTATCGGATGTGAGCCTCGACGCGTTGGCCCGTGCAAGCCTCGCGCTGATTGGAAGTTCGGCTGCCGGCGTCGCCCTGTTCCTCACCGGAGCCATTCTGTCGGCGCAGTCGTTTCGGCTGGACTGGAAGGTCGTCGCTGCAACGGTGGCTTCGGACATCGTGCGCCCGCTGCTGGCAGTTGCGGTCATTTGCCTCATTCCGATGACGCAGGATGCGGCGAAAACGGCTATTCTGCTCGCCGCGACACCCTCGGGCTTCTTCGGAATTTTGTTCGCGGTCAATTACCGGCTGGATTCCGCAAGGGCAGGGTCGATGGTCATCGCCAGCACCGGATTCAGCGTCGTGACCCTGGCGATTGCGATCGCGCTGCTCTTTCCCCATTAGGCCGCGGCGATGACGCTTGCGATCCTCTGCTCGGGCCAAGGCGGCCAGCATCGGGACATGTTCGCCCTCACGGGCGACGCGTCGGATGCCGCGCAGCTGTTTGCGCATGGGGCTGCATTGCTGGGTGGCAGGGATCCGCGCGAATTCGTCCGGAGCGAACCTGATGAGGCCCTGCACCGCAACCGTGCCGGCCAGATTCTCTGTACCTTGCAGCCGCTCGCTGCGGCGCGTGCGCTCGCAGATGTCATGCCGCATGGCGTCATCATTGCCGGCTATAGTGTCGGCGAAGTCGCGGCCTGGGGTGTCGGCGGACTGTTCGATGCGACTGCCACGCTCGATCTCGTGGCGCGCCGCGCAGAAGCCATGGATGCGGCCACGCGCGCCGGCGACGGTCTGATCTTCGTCCGTGGTCTTTCGCGAGACGAGATCGGTCGCCTTTGCGAACGTCACGGCGCGGCGATCGCCCTCGTCAATCCCGGCGATGCCTTTGTCATCGGCGGCGGCCGGGAGGCGCTGAGCGGAATTGCCGCAGACGCGCGGGCGATACGCGGCGCAAGGATCGTCGCGTTGCCGGTTGAGGTGGCCTCCCACACTACACGGCTCGCCGCCGCGTCCGCCCTATTTCGTGAGACTCTGCGCCTGGCACCGGTGGTGTTCCCGCCGGGGAGCGGTGCGCGCATTCTGAGCGGAATAGATGCCACTCCGGTTGTGTCGGCCAACAAAGGTCTCGACAAGCTTGCCGCGCAGATTTCGCAAACCGTGCAATGGGCAGATTGCTTGCAAGCCTGTGTCGAAGCGGGCGCGACGGGGTTTCTCGAGCTGGGGCCGGGATATGCGCTCAGCAGGATGGTTGCCGAGATCGAGCCCGGGCTTCCGGCTCGTTCGCTGGACGATTTCAGGAGCCTTCACGGTGTCCGCGCCTGGATTGCGCGTCACCTGAGCGCCCAAGCGCGATAAATTCCGAAGAGACAATCGCGCTGCGCGGTGGAAAAAAAGGGGCCATCCTTGGGGGAGGACGGCCCCAAAATGCTCGTATGCCCAGGGAGGAGAAAGAGGCTCGAGCCGTGACTTGGGGGTCTCAGTCACCTAACACACACAGAGTCGCCGATCGCGCGGCCAAAGTATTTCACGAACCCCTGTTATTTCTCATTTCGCATGATTCACGTGATTTCCGCGGGCAGCGCGTGGGACACGGCCATGCGTGTCGCAGCCGGATCGCCGAGCCTGGACGAAGCCGACGCGTTCCGGCTGGCGCATCGCCAGCGCGCGGGGGTTTCACCTGTGATCCGCTTGAAGACGGTCGAGAAATGCGCCTGGGTGCAGAAGCCGACGGTCAGCGCCACCTCGGCGAGGACCGTTTCGGAATTCGATAGCAGCGATTTCGCACGCTCGATGCGCTGATGCAGCAGGTATTCCCGCGGTCGGTATCCCGTCGCGGCACGAAACTGGGCCGCGAAGTGCATCCGCGACAGTCCCGCCACCCTGGCAAGGTCGGACAGGGTGATGCCGTGGTCGAAGTTCGTCCCGACATACTCCTCGACGCGCCGCAGCCGCCATTTCGGCAACGCATTGACTTTCGCGTGAGGGAGCTCGCGCCGGGCAATGTGCATTGCCAGCGTCCGGCCAATGCAGCGTGCGAATTCCCGGTCGGCAGAATGGCCGCGTTCGGTCAGTGCTTTCGCAAGCTGCTCGGCAAACGGGTCGCGGAGCAGGACGAGGTCGTTGAGGCCTTCCGGCGCGGCGGGGCCTGCTCCAGGCCGTAGAGGCGGAAAATAACTGCCGGCAGAGACGTGGAAGTGCAGGAAATCGCACGGCGCGTAGAACTGCGCACTGAGCCGCTGCGACGGTGCGCCGATATACAGCGTGCCTGCCGGCATGACGCCGTCGAAGACGGTGTGGCGGCCTCTGGTCAGTTTGACCCGTGTTGTTTTCAAGGCGATGGCCAGGAAGTATCGGTCGCAAGGCGTCGCGGCTTCTTCGTGCCTTATGCCTGTTTGGGTCGAGGTCCAGCGCGAGATCGTGATGTCGTCGGACGCGGTGCCGCCATGTTGGCCGGGCTGGCGCCACCTTCGTTCGAGGGGAAATGCGCGAGACTCTTGCGGGGAAGCCGATTCGCGGCGGCTGGGTTGATACGTCACCCGGGCGCCGGCCGCTTGCATATCAGTAAGCATCGTTCGTCCCCATTTCCTGGATTCGGCTGCCGTCGGGACGGCAGCAGAATGCAATTGGTCCATGTTCGAACGATAGGTGCGACCGCGTCGGAAGGCTCGTTAAGGAAGCTGAAGCGGTATTAGATTTTGCAAGTGCGAGCGGGTGCGACCGCGTGTCGCGAAAAATTCAATTGGAATCAAAGGGATCAAGTGCATGTGTGGAGAGAACACACCGAACGAGGGTGCATGCGGTACTGTCATGTCCGGCCGGCCGTCTTCGTCTGATTCAGGGCAGGCGTGGCGAGGCGTCGAGGCCGGGTGTGAGGCCCGGTGCGATGGCAGCCGCTGGCGGAATGGCGGGTTCGCGCGAATACGGAACCGCTTCCACCTCGGGGGGCTGCTGGGATGTGGCCTGAAGGCAGTTCGCGCGAGGCGGACGTCCCGCGCCGAACAGATCGGCGACGGGATTCACGAAGTTCGTGCGGAATCGCCCAAACCGGCTTTGGGTTTCGCTTGAGGGCTGCCGGATCGTCACCGTCGCCGTCATGCCGGAGACCAGCGGCACCCCCGGAGGCACCGTGTCGATGGCGACGCGAACCGGCACGCGCTGCGCAAGCCGAACCCAGGTGTAGATGGGATCGACGTTGGGCAAGCCTTGGGTGCCGGATGCGGCGTTCGACACGCTGACGCCGCGGGTCACGGTTTTCACATGTCCCTGAAGCGGCTTGGAGTAGCCGACGAGCTGTGCCTCTGCGCGATCGCCCACGCATACGCCCGCCATCTTGGTCTCTTCGAAATAGCCGTCGATCCAGAAACTGTTGGCATCGATGATGGAGACGTTGCTGGCGCCGGTGGTAGCATAATCGCCGACGCGCAGCAGGAGGTTGGTCACGTAGCCGTCGACCGGACTCGTCACGTTGGTTCGTTTCAGGTTCAATTCGGCCTGAGCAAGCTGATGCGCCGCCGCCTCATACGCAGCCTTCGCTTGCAAGGCATTGCCGGCGAAGATCTGCTGTTCCTCCGGCGTCGTTGCGAGGTTGGACAAGCGCTGACGCCGGTTGAACTGGGCCTGCTTCACTTCGAGATCCGCCGCGCGCTGGTCGAGGACGGCCTTGCCGACATGGGCGGCCACCTCGAAGTCGAAGGGGTCGATGACGTAGAGCACGTCGCCCTTATGGACGAACTGATTGTCGGTCACCCGCAGTTCCACGATCTCGCCCGAAACCTGCGGCGCGACGTTGGCGACCTGGACGCGCACGCTGCCGTTCCGGGTCCAGGGCGCGGTGACGTAATGCTGCCAGGTCGCGAGCGATATCAAGACGGCGACCAGTGCAATGCCGAGGGTCGCAAGATGTTTGCCCGCGCCGTGGATGAAGCGGCGGGCGCCCTCGCGCAGCACCTTCGCGGAGGGAGCCGCCTGTTCCGGAGGTTTGACGCCGGCCGCGGCGTGATCGCCGGTGTCGCGCGCTACGGTCTCCGGCATGTTCGAACCGTCCACGGTGTCTGCGGCATCCACCGGCGCCTCGGTCGTTGGCTCGCCATGAAGCGGGGCGGCGTTGCGGGGCAGGGTGGCTTCCATGGCTTTTCTCCCTAGAAGAACAGTGCGAGCATGCCGAACATAGCCACGTAGAGGCTGAGTTCGGCCAGCGACGGGTTGCTGAAGACTCTCGTGAAGCCGACGAAGCGCAGCAACGGGCGCAGCATCAGGAACGCGAGCATCGCCGTTGCCGCATAGGAGACGATGGGGGCAATCAGCACGCCACCGATGACGAGTTCCCGATAGGTGTTCATCATGGTGATGTCCCTCGGCTGGAGCCGGTCGGAGATTGTGGCGGCATGAACGCCGCACTTGCCGCAATCAGCGCGGCGATGGCTGCACTGGTGGGCAGGTTGCTTGGCGCTCCCGCCTGGTGCAGCGCCCCGGCCGAAGCGAGGATCGCACCGCCGTCCCGCCGGGCGAGGGCCTCTCGCGCGGCCTGCGCCGCTCCGGCGAGCGGGCCCTGGCCGACCCGGTCCAGTTCGGCACGGCAACGTCGCAGGGCGTCGGCCTTGTCGAAAAAGTGCATGGCCGTGCCGGCGATCTGATCATTGATTGCGGAGGGGCCGTTTGCGGTCACCATCTGTTCAATCCGCGCCGCGTCGCGAAAGGCGGCTTCCTCCGGCGCGAGATGCCGGGCTGGCCCGCTGTCGCGGCGGCTCAGCTCGCGCCGGACCTCTTCCAACAGCAGCCGAATGCGCCGGCCGCCCGACAAGGGAGGCAGCAGCAACTGCGCGGCAAAGACGAGGACGGACGAAAGGCAGGCAAAGAAGCTCGTCAGCAGAAACACCTCGGGGTCGTAGCTCTGCGGATTTGTCGGTGCGAGCACCGCGAGCGTGAACACCAGGACGAGACGGCCGAGGGAAGACAGCATCGGGCTCGGCAGCGAGACCAGCAGCGCGAGGCCGATGACGACAGGCGCAAGACCGATCGCCAGCAGCTGAAACTCGGACACCCCATTGAAGACGAGATACTTCAAGATACCGGCCAGCACGCAGGCGATCGGCATCGCCATCACCGCCACCAGCGTGAAGCTGCGTGGCGCGGGCGAGGTTGAGCCGAGGCCTATGATCACGGCGACGAGTGAAAGGCAGAGCTCTGTTGTCGGCCAGCCCGCCAGCACGAAGAAGATTGCGATCAGCGTGAACGCGATCGCAGCCCGTGCGCCGGCTTCGGCCGCAATGCGGCGCGAACGATAGAGCGGTGCGTGCCATGCACGATAGGGACGCGTCCCTGCACGCAGCGCATCGAGGCTGCTGCGCACTTGCGCGTTCTTGCGGCTGATTTCGATCCGCAGCCAGGATCGGGAAATCGCGATCAGCCCGGCCGCATCCTGGTCCGGATCGTCACCATTCTGCGCCGGAGCGGACGTGGCGGAGAGCGCTGCCAGCATGCGGCCGAGAGAGAACGCGCTGACGAGATCGACCAGCGCGGAACGCGCGGCCGCGGCTCTTGTCGGGCCCACGCTCGATTCCGCCGCTAGGCTCGCGATGTCCGGGCGCAGCGCTGCGATATCATGCAACAGGTCCGCCGCAACGGGTGCGGATGGCGCTTGGCCGCGCTCGGCGTCTTGCGCGAGATCCGTGACCCGCCGGTGCAGCGCCTCGATGCGGCTTGCCAGGGCCGGATGATAGTTCGGCGCGGCCAGAACTTCGTTCACGAGCGCCACCGCGAGGACCCCGACGCTGATGGCCGCGCCCCGCGCGACGCCGGTCGGGAATACTTGCAGCGGGCTGTCGATCTGCTGAATGGCAATCAGCGCGACCGTGGTGCAGCAGAGAGACGCTGCATAAGCGCGATTGCCGTCGAGCATCCCGACGGCGTAGACGCAAAGGCCGATCCAAATGCCGAGCACCGCGAGCAGGAGGCCGTCGGTTTGGGAAAACATGCCGGCGATCGCGATCGATGCCGCCACGCCGATGGCGGTTGCAAGCAGCCGGTAGCCGGCCTTCTCCATGCCCTGACCGCGCGTGGGCAGTGCAAGGATCGCCACCGTGAGGGCTGACGACGAGGGCGATTCAAGCTCGAGCCAGAAGCTCACATAGAGGGCGAGAAGCATCGCGAGCCACACCCGCAGCGCAAAGGCCCAGGAGCTCGCCGGAAACCCGGCGAAGACCAATGGGCGCGCCGCGGCGGCAGCATCGGCATTGATTTGCATCGCGCGAGATCCCCATTTCCCTCGGCAGAACAGCCAGCCCCGCCAATGTCGTGATACGCGCGCGAATATGAGGTGCGAGGGGCTCGCCGGTATTTCCGGTTCACCAACCTCGTTGCCGGATTGCACGTCGGGTTGAGGGAAAACGGCGCTCGTCCGCGCCAGCCGCGGGCCGGACTATTGCGGCCCGTTGCCTGCCAGCGCGTCTTCGAGGCAGCGGATGATCTCGTCACCGCTGGAAGGCTTGCCAAGATAGCAATGCGCGCCTGCGGCCATGACGCGCTGACGCACGGTTTCACTCGGAAACGCCGTCATGAAGATGATTGGAAAATGGCGGCCGGCGGCAACCAGCTGGGCCTGCAGCTCATCGCCTGTGATGACCGGCATCTGGACGTCGGCGATCATGCATGCCGGATCGTCTCCCTGCGCCTGCCGCAGGAAGTCCACGCCGGATTCGTAGGCCTGGGCCTCGTAGCCGACCGAACGCACGAGGCTCGCCAGCGATGCCCGAACGCCTTCGTCGTCGTCTACGATCGCAATCACCAAGCTTTTGGCCATGGGGGCGCCTAATCCTGGCCGCGGTGTTCCGCAAGGAAGAGCATCTCCCTCGGCGCGGCCGATGGCGCTTTATGCACCTGGGGCAGTCCCGCCGGAATTATACTCAGGTTTGGTCCGAAGTCCTGCGGGTCTGGGAAACTCCGAGCGCCTCGGCCTTGCGAACGAGGTCGGCGAACGACCGGACACCCATCTTGCGCATGACGTTCCCGCGGTGGATCTTGACCGTGATCTCGCTGAGACCGATCAGGGCGGCGACCTGTTTGTTCATCAGGCCGGCGGTGACATGGCCCATCACCTCGCGCTCGCGCGCCGTCAGGGTCTCGTATTGGGCGCGGATGTCCTCCTTGGTCGCGGCTTCGGCCCGGTGCTGCGCATCGCGTTCGAGCGCCGCGGTCACGGCATCGAGCATGTCCTGGTCGCGAAATGGCTTGGAGAGGAAATCGACCGCGCCGGCCTTCATGGCACGCACGGACATCGGAATGTCCCCATGGCCCGTCATGAAGATGATCGGATAGCTGATGCCCTGCCGGACGAGCTGGCCCTGCAGGTCGAGCCCGCTCACGCCGGGAAGGCGGACGTCCAGCACGATGCAGCCGGGGCCGTCGGGCAGCGAGCCTCCAAGCAGTTCGGACGGCGAGCCGTACAGGCGCGTATCGAGGCCGACCGATCGGAACAGGCTGTCGAGCGAGGCGCGGATGCCTGCGTCGTCATCAACGATGATAACGACCGAGTTGAGCGATTGGGCGGGCGATTGCGCGTGGTCTGGTCGTGTCATGGTCTGATGTGTTCTTGGCTGTATGGCAGTGTCAGGCGGAATGTCGCTCCCGCGCCCGGGGTGCTCTCGACCGACAACTCGCCACCGTGAGCTTCCACCGTCGTTCGGCAGATCGCAAGTCCCATGCCCATTCCGCCGCGCTTCGTCGTGAAGAACGGATCAAACAGGCGTGGCATGTCGTCCGGCCGGATGCCGGGGCCGCTGTCCTGCACCGTGATGGCGAGTCTCTCGCCGTCGACGGCGCTGGCGCGCAGCATGACGGTACGGGAACCGCGCTGGTCCGACATGGCCTGGGCGGCATTGACCAGCAGGTTGACCAGCACCTGCTGAAGCTGGATCCGGTCGCCGCGAATTGGCTTCAGGCCAGGCGTCGTCTCGACAGTCAGGACGACGTCGTCATTCGCGAGCTCCCGCGCGACCAGAAGGGCCGCTTCCTGGATGATCTCGGCGATATCGAGACTGTCCTGCTGGGCAGGCGCCTTCTTCAGGAAGGTGCGGATGCGGGCCACGACCTCGCCGGCACGGCGGCCCTGCGCGACGACGTGAACGATCGTGGCCGCGACCTCCTTCAGATCGGGCACGTCGCGCCGCAGCCATCGCAAGCCGGCCTCGCCGCTGGTGACGATCGCCGCCAGCGGCTGATTGACCTCGTGGGCGATGGAGGCGCTGAGCTCGCCGAGGGTGGCAACGCGCGCGGCATGGGCGAGCTCCGCCTGCGCCGCAAGCAACGCATCCTGCGCCTGCTTGCGCTCGGTGATGTCGACGACGAAGGCGAGCACGTTGCGGTCGCCGTCAGGCCCGGAGGGGAAGGTGATCGTGAACAGCACCGGAACCTTGCGTCCGTCGAGCCTGACGAGCTCGGTTTCGCCTTCGTAGAACGGCTCGCCTTCCGCGAACGCGATCAATGCGCCCAGGAAACTGCGGTCGTCCTCTCCGAGAAGCAGGTCTACATTCTCGATAAAGGTCGAGGCGCCGTTTGCTCCTGTCATCTTTTGCAGGGCCGGATTGACGTCGGTGATTGCAGCGAGCCGGCGGGCATGCCGGACGAAATCGGGATGTCGCGCCAGATGGTCGCGCAGGCTGGCTCCCGCGGTATCCAGCGATTGCAATGCGGTTCGGAGTTCGCTCCAGTCCTCTTCGACGACGCCGATCCGGCTTGCGTCGAACATCCGGCGGTATCGCTGTTCGCTTCGCACCAGCGCGTTGTGTGCGGCGACGCGGTCGGTGACGTCGGTGTGCGTTTCAAGGACCCCGACCGGCTTGCCAAGACGGTCGTGCTGCAAGGCCCATCGGGCATCGACGGTGAGCGCCGCGCCGTCTTTCGTTCGTTGCTGCACGCGGCCTTCCCACCGACCGGTGCCCACCAGGCCCGCTTCGATGACCTCGCGCCGGTCGGGATATCTGGTTTGCAGAAGCGCGTCGGCGAGCTGCCCGACCGCGTCGTCGGCAGACCACCCGTAGACCTGCTCGGCCGTCTTGTTCCAGAAGGTGATCACGCCGCCGCGGTCTCTGACGAAGATCATGTCGTGCGAGAGGTTGAGCAGGCGGGCTTGCGCGGCGAGGCGCTTCGTTGCCGCGTGATTTTGCAGCGCCAGCAAGGTCGTGATCCCGATTGCCGCGAGGCTCACCAGCACACGAAGGGCGGGTGAGGCGATGGTCCGCAGATCGTGCGACAGGAGATAGGCTGTTATCGTCAGGACGACGCAGCCGGCCGCGGCAACGATGGTGTCGTCGCGCCGGTTGGTCTTCGCCGCGAGCAGGATCGCCACGATATAGAGAACCGCCACGGCGCCCTCGAGCGGCGTCAGGACGTCAACCAGGAAAACCGCAAAGGCGAGGACGGCGGACAAGGACCGCAAGCCGGTGCGGCTCTTGGATGAGCCCGTGGTCAGATCATGACGCGTCATCGTCACTTGCAGTCGTTCTTCTCACATCAGCTATCAGCGCGTTGATGCCGCGATTTGATCGCGTTCACAACATCCACCCGCGCGATTTTCGTGCTCTCGTGGAAGACCTGTCGCGCGCTCGGTGCGGTGAAACCGCCGGCAAGCGGCATTCCCCGGAAAAACCAGGGAGCTCGCGTGGTCCCGCCGGCGGATGGTGCGCAGAAAGCGCGTCAACTTACCGCAGGCGTCGCGCCGCAAGTTGTGCCCGCAGCCGCAATCCCGGTGAGACGTCGCATCGGTGCGCTCACCCGAGGAACAGGTCGTGATCATACCTAGGTATGACGCGGTCAACCCGAGAACCTATAGACGCACCCGCGGGTAGAATGGATCGCGCACACCGCCGAATTACTCTGCTCCCATGGCATTCGGGCAAGCCGGTCAGGCCAGGCCGGATCGAAAACGGGACAAGGAGATTCGACGATGTCGCTGCAGATGTCACGCTCACAGGCGATCAAGGATCATGACGTTCGCGCGATCGATATCTCGGCAATCGATCGCGATCCGCTCGGGCTATCGAAACTCCCTGACCGGTTCGACGAAGGCGGAACAATGCTGTCTTTCGTCCATCTGGACATGGCCCTGGCGGTCGAGCATGCGGCGGACGCCGGACGTTCTGCCGCTCGCGGGCCCCGCTTCAGGCTCTCCGCAAAACTTCTTGCACCGCCGCCTGCCGAGAGCGAACGGGCCTTCGCAGGAGGAGAAGCCGCTGATCCGGTGATGCGGCGCCTGTCCGATGCGCTCGCGGCGACCGAGGCCACGCACGATACCCATTCCGCCATCATGGCCGACGCCCTGCGGCTTGCGATCCTCACCCGGACGTTCAGTCGGCAGGCTCCCAGCGCACGGGCCGAGCTCGATCAGGCCGACGCAATTCGCGAGGGGGATGCTGGAAGGACCGTACGGTCGCTGCAGAATTGGCGTCTCAGGCGCGTCCTGCAATATGTCGACAAGAATCTGACTGCAAAGATAACGCTTCAGGACATGGCCGCCGTCGCCGGCCTGAGCAGGATGCATTTCGCCGGGCAGTTCCGTGCGGCCGTCGGCGTGCGACCTCATGAATATCTGCTGAGGCGCCGCATCGAGCGCGCCCAGGAGCTGCTCAAGCAGGCCGAAATTGCGCTCGTGGACATCGCCCTGACCGTGGGTTTCCAGACCCAGGCGCATTTCACCACGGTGTTCAAGCGCTTTGTCGGCGATACGCCGTATCAATGGAGAAGCGCTTATCTCGCGCAAATTATGCCGCTGCCGTGCGCAGGAGCGGGTCCGTCATGATCAACATTGGCATTCAAGCCCTGCTCCTGTCGCATGCCAGTCTTCATTTGACGCTGACGCATCATGAATTGATGGAGATGATCGAAATTCTCCGTGCTCTCGGCAATTCGTACCGCCTCGCTGCGTCAGAGCCGGGAAGCGGTTTTCTCTATGGACGCCTCGCCTTCAACTTCTGTCGAGGCGCTGTGATGTGGGCCGCGCGGTAGGCGGCACTTCGGTGGCACCCCGGCGTCGGGTATTTACGGGAGCGACTGTTTGCTGTGCGCGCCCATATCATTCGACCCTTGTGCAGACCATCAGGCTCCGGATTGTGAAGAGGATATGCCTTATTCAGATGCCTTGGCGAACTGCGGCACCTTGGTCTCGGATTCCGCCAACCAGATGCTCGCAAGCAAGACGGTCGCTGCCAAAGCCGCTGTCACGCCGAGCAAGAATTGCCAGCCCGCCTGCTGGAGCAGCCAACCGGATAGAAGCGCGCTGATGGCGGTCGATAGGAATACTGTTTGATCGTGCAGCGCTTGAGCCTTGGCGCGCTCTGAAACGTGATAGTTTCCGGTCAGAAGCGTGCTTCCGCCGACATAGAGAAAATTCCAGCCAACCCCCAGCAGCACCATCGAAACCCAGAATGCACTCACGCCAGTTCCAAGAAGTGCGGCCGCGGCAGCGCAAGCGAGCATCAAAAGCGCGCCGAGCCGGATGATCGTGGTCGAGCCTGCGCGCTTGATCAATGCCCCCGTCGCCAAGGACGGGGCGAACATTCCCAAGGCATGCCATTGGATCACGAGCGCAGCATCGGCATATGTGTGATGATGGGAGATCATCGCGATTGGAGCCGATGTCATCAGCATATTCATGCCTGCATTTCCGAACGCACTGCTGAGAACGGCCATGATGAACCCCGGCTGGCGTGCGATCTGCGAAATCGGGCGGCTTTCGGTTTGCTCCGACTCATCGTGGGATGGCAGTAAATTCAGACGAGCCTGAACCATCAAAGCGACAAGCGCCAGGCAGGCGAGAAACAAGTATGTCCCTGCGAACTGGACCGCAAAGACATCTTTGGTCAGTTTCGCTATTTCGGGACCCGCGATTGCCCCCACGATTCCGCCAGTAAGGACGAGTGAAATGGCGCGTCCGGCGCGCTCGGGGCCGCTCATCTCCGCGGCGGCAAACCGATAATATTGGCCGAACGCATTATAGGTTCCAATCATCAGCGTTCCAAAGCACAGCACTGCAAAGCTGTTCATGAGCAGCGCGGCTGCGCAGACGAGGGCGCCGAATAGCCCGATGATCGTCCCAACCAGGAATCCGTGCCGGCGTCCAAATCGTCTCATCCAGAGCGAAGCAGGGAAGGTCGCAGCCGCGGTGCCGGCGATGTAGGTCGCGACGGGAAGGGTTGCCAGCGACTTGTCGCTGCCGAGTACGGCATAGCCCACCAATCCGTTAAGGCCGATGACGATGATGTTATTCGTCAGGAGCGCCGCCTGGCACGTCGCCAGAGGCGCAATTACACGAAACAGCTTGAGGTCCAACACGTCCTCCTGTCGGTCTTCCGGAGTTGACAGCAAGTTCTAGGACCGGTAGATAGCAAGTACACGCTATCTAATCAAGGACGCCAGCGATGCCCGTCGAGGTAACTTCGTCTCTCAGTCGCGAACGATTGCAGGCCGATGAGCGCAAGGAGCAGATCGTGCAGACGGTCTTGCGATTGGTCCATGAACGAGGCGCCGACTCGGTCAGTACGCAGCTAATTGCGGATACGATCGGTCGATCCCAAGGGGCGGTCTTTCGACACTTCCCCACCAAAGAGGTGCTCTGGACCGAGGTGCTGGCGTGGCTCCAGGGAAGCCTGGAGGGTGTTTGGACCCGCGCTCTCCTCGAACACAGGGACGAGCCGCCGCTCGCTCGTCTGGAAAGTATTCTTGTCGGCCACGTCGGGCTGATTGAGAAGTTTCCCGCGCTCGCAAAGGTCGTGATGTCGGACGATCTTCGGCACCGCTACCCAATGCTCAACGAGCAGTTTCAACGGCTTCACATCCTATACGAGCGGCACGTGACCGATCTGCTCAAGGAGGCGGTTCGGCTTGGTCAACTTCCGAAGACCACAAATGTCTCCAACGCGGCAATTCTCTACTTCTGCATCATACAGGGACTTGGTTTCCAGTCAGCTATTGCCCGTCTGCACGCGAACAAGCTCGCGAGCCTCGCTTCGAAGATGTTTTTGTTTTTCGTGAGGGCGCTCGAAAATTTGCCGGCGGAGGCGAAGACGCCGCAAGCCGACAGCGCCGAGAGGCGAAAATAGGAGTATTGCGATGCCCGAGATCATTCCGAATTGGCATCCGGTTTTTGTGCACTTCACGATCGCCTTGTACGTCGTGGCGACGGCACTGTATGGGCTCGGTCAAATTGCGCGCGGACGCAGCTGGGCAGGCGTTGTGGTCGTCGCGGCTCGGATAAACCTCTGGACAGGAGCTGCGCTGTCGATCCTGACCGTCATTGCAGGAATCAACGCCTTCTTCACTGTTGCTCATGACGCGTCTCAAACGATCTTCATGACCGACCACCGGCGATGGGCGATCGCGACTGCCGTGATCTGGTGGTTCATCGCAGTGTTGGAGGCCGGAAGGACAGCTCAAGGCAAGAAAGCGCATCTGGTGATCGCATTGGCGCTCGTCGCGGCCATTGGTCCGCTCGCCGTTACCGGCTGGAAAGGCGCCGAGCTTGTCTATCGAAATGGGATCGGAATCGTCGCGACGTTGGGATCAGTCCCGCGGTAAGCCGCCGGCTACAAGACTCATGGGTTTGTGGAGAGGCAGCGACTCAAGCTGTTCTGGTGCGCTTCGATGGAAAGCCAGATTTGTCGTTCGAGCGGGTAGGTTAAATTGGTGGGCTTTTCCGTTCCTTTGGCCAACTCTCGCCTGTCGAACCGACGGTCTGTCTCGCAACGCTCCAGCCCTGTGTCGCCCCCTGTCAATCCGCTCACGCAAAAATATTCCACTTTACCGAAATTCGGTTTTGGCGTATGTGTCGCTCATCCCGGCTCATTCTTGAGGGGCGATCTTGTGGTCGTCATGTTCGCGAGCCGGGCTTGCGGTGGACGCGGCAGCGTTCGGGTGCGAGAGGCCAAGGGCAGGGCGGATTGCTCTCCGTGAGCCCAAGGCTTCGTTCCGACGAGCGGCGCTGCTAGGCTTCGTCTCGTCTGTAAGTTTCCGGCTCTGTCGACAGGGCTGGAAAAACTGCGGCGAAATGGCGAGCCGTGCGTACGGCAAAACCGTGTGGTCCTGGCCGTCGTTGCTACGGTCAAGCCCTGGCGAATGCGGCATCTGCGTCAACCGGCGCGGTGTCGGTGACTTTCGTCGGGACGAGGGAGGCCAAAGAGAACTCGGCTCCCGGGAGAGCACGGCATAAGCCGTCCAACCATCGCGCAGGGAAGGCCGAGTGATTGGCTACACCTGTATGCTGCTGTGCGGTTTCATTGCGCTACATTTTCGCGCAGCGGACCGCGGGTGCCAGCCGGCACCCGGCCTTCCCTGCGCCCTCTTGGCTTAGAGGGTGGAGTGACCAGGCAAACCTCGGGCGAATTTCGCCGCGAGAACGCGAAAACGTGTCCTGCGGGTTGCAATGCGTGTCGGAGGACTGCGATGTCTTCCACCAGATGTCGTTTTCATTTTAGAACGACGCTTCATGATCAGAAAGAAGCGTGACGGCACAAGCCGCCAGCCCGATAACGAAACTCCAGTGTTGTCAGCCTCACGCATCTTGCGGCGCGGCTGCGCCGGCGGTCCGTCGCCGTGCCGGCAGGAAAAACCCTGCAATCGCGCCGGCCAGCGACAGCGTTGCGGCGAGGCTCATCGCCGCGGCAAATCCGCTCTCGAAATGAGCGGCCGAATCGACCCCGCCATGGGCCGAGAAGTTCGCCACCAGCGCGGCGATGCCGAACATGCCGCCGAGGAAGCGGCCCATGTTGAAGATGCCGGACGCCTTGCCCATTTCGGCCACCGCGACCGAGCTCAGGATGGCGTTCTGTGCTGCCGGCATCGCCATCGAGACACCGACGCCGGCCAGCACCAGCGGCGCGACCAGAGCGGAGTAGGTAACCGCGGGGCTCACGATCTCCGCGATCCAGCCGAGGCCGATCGCCTGCATCAGCAATCCCGTCACCACCAGCGGCCGCTCGCCGAACCTGTTGACGACCGCGCCCGCGATCGGGGCGGTGACGAACAGCGTCGCTGTCCAGGGGAGCAGGCGAAGTCCGGCGCCGAAGGCGTCGAAGCCCAGCGTGGTCTGGAGGAACTGCGGCAGCAGGAACAAGACGCCATACATCGCGGCGTAGAACAGCACGCTTGCGGACATGCCGGAGGCAAGCGCCCGCGATGAGAACAGCCGCATCGGCACCATCGGCGCGGCCGCGCGCAATTCCCAGAGCACGAAGCCGGCCGTGAACACCAGGCCCGACATCAGCGTGGCCATGATTTCGGCGCTCGCCCACCCCACGGCGTTGCCGCGCAACAGGCTCCACACCCACGCCAGCGCCGCCAGCGCAACAAGCGCCAGTCCGGGGATGTCCAACGCGGCGGCCGGGCCGAAGCTTTCGCGCAACCGTGCCAGCACCAGGGTGATCGCGATCAGGCCGATCGGCAGGTTGATCCAGAACACCCAGCGCCAGCCGAAATGTTCGGTGATGAAGCCGCCGATGGCGGGGCCAATGATCAGCGCGCAGCCGGTGATGCTAGCGAAAATGCCGAGCGCGCGGGCGCGCTCCTCGCGGCCGAACGTGCCGCTCAGGATCGCCATGGCCAGCGGCATCACCAGCGCAGCGCCGGCGCCCTGCAGCGCGCGGGCGGCGATCAGCGCGGTGGCATTGCCTGCGAGCGCACAGGCCGCCGATGCAACGACGAACAGGGCGAGCCCGGCCGCGAACATGCGGCGGCGACCGAAGCGGTCGCCGAGCGCGGCACCGGTCAGGAGCAGCACGGCAAAGGTCAGGTTGAAGGCGTTGACGGTCCATTGCAGCGTCTCGACCGGGCTGCCGAATTCGGCGCGGATGGTCGCGAATGCCGTCGTGATGATCATAGCGTCCAGCGCCATCATGAAGGATGCCAGCGCGGTGACGCCGAGCACCCAGTTCTGCGCGGCGCGATTGGTCGGGGTCTGCATCGCCCTCTCTCCGTGTGTCGCGCCAGCCTGTCGCGGCGCGTTCTGCGGGCTAGACGAGGGCTGAGCGGCAAAGGATGCGCCCAAAAATAATTGTTTCCGGGCCGCATCCTTCGCCGGTCGGCAAACGTCCTAGGGGTGATGCGGCCATGTGCGCGATTTTGAGCGAACCAGGTCGCGACATGAGCAAGGAGCGCGCGATGAGAAGGACGTTGATCAGGTACAAGGCTAGGCCGGAGCTGGCCGATCGGAATGCTGAGCTGGTTTCGGCCGTATTTGCCGAATTGAAGGCGGCCGGGCCGGACGGTGTGCGCTATCTGACGCTGCGGCTGGAGGACGACACCTTCATCCATCTTGTCGAGGCCGCGGCCGAGGACGGCTCGAGCCCGATCCCGAAACTCAAGGCATTTCAGACGTTCCAGGACGGCATCCGTGACCGCTGCGCGGAGCTGCCGCTGGTTCGTGATGTGAGGATTGTCGGCAACTATCGTATGCTGGACGAGTCCTGAGCAGGCGAAGCGGAGGAGCAATGGCGCCAGACCCCCTGGCCACCGTCGATGTCGAGGCCCTGCTGGCGCGGATGCGGCCGAAACTGCATCGCTACTGCGCGCGCATGGTCGGCTCGGTCATCGACGGTGAGGATGTGCTGCAGGATGCGCTGATCAAGGCGATGGAAGCGCTGCAATCGGTCACGCCTGTCAATATGGAGGGCTGGCTGTTCCGCATCGCGCACAACACCGCGCTGGATTTCCTGCGCCGCCGCAACCGGCAGGAGGCGCTGCATTCGGCCGAGGAGGTGGAGATGATTGCCGACCGGCTCGATGATTTGGAAAGCCGCCAGATCGCCGCGACCAGCCTGCGCACCTTCATGCGGCTGCCGGTGGCGCAGCGCTCCAGCGTGATCCTGATGGACGTGCTCGGCTGCTCGCTTGCCGAGGTCTGCGACATCATGGATTTCAGCCTGCCGGCGGTGAAGGCCGCGCTGCATCGCGGACGCACGCAGCTGCGTGAGTTCGCCGGAGAGCCGGACGACGTGTCGCAGCCGGGCCTGTCGGAAGCCGATCGGACGCGGCTCAGCGCCTATGTCGGCCATTTCAACGCTCGCGACTTCGACGCGATCCGCGCCATGATCGCCGACGACGTCAGGCTCGAGCTAGTCAACCGCACCAGGCTGAGAGGCAAGGCTGAGGTGTCGAACTATTTCGGCAATTATTCGAAGGTCAGCGACTGGCACCTGGTGACGGGGCAGGTCGAGGGACGTCCCGCGATCCTGGTGTTCGATCCGAACGAGCCAGCCGGGCGGGCGAAATATTTCATGCTGCTCGACTGGTCCGCCGGCAAGCTCGCCACTATCAGGGATTTTCGTCACGCAGCCTATGTTATCGATGGTGCGGAGTGCGTGGTGGATAGAGGGTGAACTTGCCTATGTGCTTTTCGCGCAGCGGACCGCGGGTGCCAGCCGGCACCCGGCCTTCCCTGTGCCCTCTTGGATTTGAGCGGGTGAGTGATGAAGCAAAGCTCGCGCGAAATGCGCCGCGGGAACGAGAGTTCATGTCCGTTTGAAAGATCGGTCGCACCATTTCCAGGGATATGTCGAACGTTGCTCGCGCTACGCAGCCATCTCACGCGGCGCTGCGGTGGGCCTTTGTCTTTGCCCTTGTCTCTCGCTTTGCCTTCGGCTTCTCCGGCGCCGGGGTGCGTCGAGCACCAGGGCCGGGGTGGGTATGAATCTCCTTGGCCAAAAGCGGCTCGCCGCATTCGGAGCAAACCATGACCGGATCGAAGTCCTTGCCGCATTTGCGGTGTTGATGCAGCAAAGGTCGTCCGCGCGCGTCGACCATATGAGTGTCGCCCCAATGCACGATCGCCATCATGATCGGATAGAGATCGAGCCCCTTCTGAGTGAGGATGTATTCGTGCCGCTTGGGCGAGTCCTGATAGGGGATACGCCGCAACACGCCTTGCCGGACCAGCTTCTTCAGCCGCTCGGCGAGCAGGTGGCGCGTGATTCCGAGCGAAGACTGAAAGCCCTCGAAACGGCGTGTGCGCAGGAAGCATTCACGCAGGATCAGAAGGGTCCAGCGGTCGCCGATCACGCCGATGGTTCGGGCCATCGAACACGGCTCGTCCTCCAGCTCACCCCATTTCATTCCAGATCTCCACTCTGCCCGCGGCTTCCGCGCGAATATCGTTCAGGAAGCCTTTGGTTCAGATACCATTCTAAATCGGTACCTACTGCGAGACAATGTCTTTCCTAGAGCACAAAATCTACTCGAATTGACAGTTCGGTTTTAGAACTGTAAGACAATCCGCGGTCTGAATTATGATCCGACGACCGGATCCAGACCTGACCGGGAGAAGTCCCATGCAAAAGAGAAACGCGACCGTGGCCGTGATCGGCGCCGGTGATTTTATCGGCAGCGAGATTGCAAAGAAGTTCGCCTCCGAGGGCTTTACGGTGTTTGCGGGACGCCGCGACGGCGCCAAGCTCGAACCGCTCGTCAAGGAGATCGAGCAGGCCGGCGGCGAAATTCACGCGCGCGCGCTCGACGCGCGCAAGGAAGACCAGGTCATCTCGTTTCTCGGCGATGCCGACAAGCACGCCCCGCTCGAGGTTTGCATCTTCAACGTCGGCGCCAACGTCAACTTTCCGATTCTGGACACGACCGAACGGGTGTTCCGCAAGGTCTGGGAAATGGCTTGCTATTCCGGCTTCCTCGCCGGCCGCGAGGCCGCGCGCCTGATGCTGCCCCGTGGCCAGGGCAACATCTTCTTCACAGGTGCGACGGCGAGCTTGCGCGGCGGCAGCGGCTATGCGGCCTTCGCCAGCGCCAAGTTCGGCCTGCGGGCGGTCGCGCAAGCCGCGGCGCGCGAATTGGGCCCGAAGAACATTCACGTGGCGCATCTGATCATCGATTCCGGCGTCGACACGGAATGGGTCCGGCAACGGCGGATCGAGGCGCTCGGTCCGAACGCGCTGGACAATCCCGACCTCCTGATGCCGCCATCGTCGGTCGCCGAATCCTACTGGATGCTCTATCAGCAACCCAAAAGCGCCTGGACCTTCGAGCTGGAGATTCGTCCCTTCGGCGAGAAATGGTAGCGAAGCCGGTTCACGACGGCCCGTGCAAGGGTTCTGAATGAAGAGGGTTCAGGATCAATTGCCGAAGCGGTGTTCTGGAAGTCCCTGTGCGATGCCCTCAATGGCCAGAACATGACCCGCTTGGGGTTCGCGGCTCAATTGCTCACGATCTAGAAACTTTCGCGCCGTCGTCACGAACAAGGTCTTCAGATCGGCTCCGCCGAAGCACACGCAGGTCGGATTGGTCGCCGGCACCGGAATGACGGTGTCGATCCGGCCGTCCGGCCGATAGCGCACCACCCGGCCGCCGGAGAAGAATGCGGTCCACAATCCGCCGGCGACGTCGATACAAGCGCCGTCGGGCCTCTCCCCGGAGGCGCTGTAATCCGCGAACAGCCGCTTGTTTCGGATCACGCCGTCATCGAGATCGAAGTTGAACTGCCAGGTGCGGTATCGCCTCGTATCCGTGAAATAGAGCGTGCGATTGTCGGGTGAGAACGCGATGCCGTTCGTTACGATGACATCGCCGAACATGCGCATCGTCCGGCCGTCGGCATCTACGCGATACAGCGCCCCGTTCGGTCGATGCAGCTGGTTGTCCATGGTGCCGATCCATAGCCGACCCCGGGCGTCGACGCGCCCGTCGTTGAGACGGTTGTCGGGGCCGCTTTCGACCTCGCAGAGCTGGCCTGGAGGACGGTCACTAGGCGAGTGGCGATAAAGCCCCAGATCCTGCGCGAGCAGGTGGGAGCCATCCGCCGTCAGAGCCTGACTGCCGAGAAAGTTGCATGCGTACGGAACAACCTGATGAGCGCCTGTCGCCGGATCGAACGATTGATGCAGCCGCCGGTCGATGTCGACCCACCACAGCTTACGGGAGCGGTCACACCACAACGGCGTCTCCCCGAGGATATCGCCTGCGGCGACCGCGGTCTCGACCCGATATGCGGGCATCATGTCAGGAGTCATCCCGAAATCCGATTGCAGCGACGAGCGCTGTCTCCGAACGAGGTCAGGCGCGGACGATCAGTCCTCGTTCCAGGAGGCGAGGGCGTGCGCGACGCACCCGTTGATGTGCTCGGTGAGCACGGTTTTGGCGCCTTTGATGTCGCGCTTGAGGGCGCAGTCCAGCAGCGCCTTGTGCTGGTTGATCGTCTCCGCGCCGCGGTAGCGCAGCGCATAGCGGAAATATTTGTCGAACACGACCGCGTGGGTCTGCATCAGCTCGCGCGAACCGCAACTCGAGATCAGCGCCTGGTGGAATTCGCCGTCGTAGCGTTTGCGCAGCTCGGGATCGTCACCCTCCTTGAGGACGGTGCGTTCGGTGGCCGCCAGCTTGTGATGCGCGGACACCACGCGGCCCTCCCACTCGACGTCGCCGGCACGAAACGACTCGGCCATCGCGTGATGCTCCAGCAGGATGCGCAGGCCGGCGAGCTCACGCAGGTTCTGGATGGAGATCGGCGCCACCTCGAAGCCGCGCTGGCCCTCGGCAACCACAAAGCCCTCGGAGGTCAGACGATTGAGGATCTCGCGCAGCGTGGAGATGCTGACCCCGTAGTCCTCCTTCATGGCGTCGAGCTTGAGGCGTCCGGATGGCGTGAGCACTCCGAAAATGATGTCGGCCCGGATGCGCTGATAGCCGCTGTGGCCTGCCGACAGGGGCCGTTCCTCGACTGACGTCATGCCTTCTGATCCCGCCTGTCCCGATCGTCGGCCACTTCGGACGCGGCCGAACCATCAATGTTGCCAGCACTATAGCAGATTTCCGATGTATGACGTATGACAAAACATCATATGAAATGGATATCGTCATTTGACACGGAAATATATGTGTGATGTCTAAATAGGCTGAGGGCACGAAAAATAATGGCTTAAGCCGCCGGTCGTGCCCGGTCGAACAGGGAGGAAACGATGAGCTTGTTGATACGGGCGCTGTCTGCGACGGCGATCTGCGTGGCGCTGACGGTCGGCGCATCCGCTGAGGACATTCAGGAGCGCACGATCAGGTGGGGACACCTGAACAACACCGATCACCCCGTCAGCGCGGGGGTGCAGAAATTTGCGGAGATCCTGCTGGCGAAGAGCGGAGGCAAGATGAAGGTCCGTGAGTTCGCGGCCTCGCAGCTCGGCAACGAGCTGCAGCAGCAATCGGCGCTGCGCGGCGGTACCCAGGAAATGCTGTCGGCCTCGACGACGTCGCTCGCAACCGTCGTGCCTGAGTTCGGCCTCATCGACTTTCCGTTCATCGTGAAGACCATCGAGCAGGCCGACGCGCTCGGGACCGGAAAATTCGGCACGTCAATGCTCGATACGCTGCCGTCGAAGGGGCTGATCGGTCTGGGCTATTGGGGCCTCGGCTTCCGCAACGTCACCAACAGCACGCGGCCGATCACCAAGGTCGAGGATTTCAACGGCCTCAAGCTTCGCGTCATTCCGAACCCGGTCTACCTTGAGACCTTCGGATCGTTCAAGGCCAATCCCGTTCCGATGGCCTTCGGCGAACTCTACTCGGCGCTGGAGACGCGCACCGTCGATGGCGAGGAGAACCCTTTTACGGTCATTCTCTCCAACAAGTTCTACGAAGTGCAAAAGTACGTTTCCGCCACCAATCACACCTTCACCCTGAACATCATCCTGGTGAGCAAGGCGTTCTGGGACAAGCTCTCGCCGACCGAGCAGCGCCTGATGCGCGAGGCGTATGAGGAAAGCCGAGGCTATCAAAAGGAGCAGACACGCCTTCAGACCGAAAAGGCGCTGTCGGAATTGCAGGCCAAAGGCATGCAGTACAACACCGTCGCGCCGGAAGAGCTCGATCGCATGCGCAAGACGGCGCAGCCGGTGGTCGACAAGATTGCCGCCAATCTCAAGCCGGACGCGGTTAAGCTATTCAACGACGAGCTCGATCGCATCCGCAAGGACGTGAAATAGTCGACCTCGTCAGCATGCAAGACGCAGAGCCGTCCAGTCGGCCGGCTCTGAACCCGACTTTGCCCGGACGGCACGTATGGCGCGATTTCTCGACCTGTATTGCACCCTGCTGAAAGGCATCATCGCCGCATTTCTCGCGGTGATGGTGGTGCTGGTGTTCGGCAACGTGGTTCTGCGCTACGGCTTCAACTCCGGTATCGCGATTTCCGAGGAGCTGTCGCGCTGGCTCCTGGTCTGGCTGACTTTCCTCGGTGCGGTCGTGGCAATGCGTGAGCACGCCCATCTCGGCGTCGATAGCCTTGTGCGGATGCTGCCGGCTTACGGCAAACGCATCTGCTTCATCGTCAGCTACGTCCTGATGCTGTTCGCCGACTGGCTTCTGCTCTCGGGAAGTTGGCGGCAGACGATCATCAATCTCGACGACCGCGCGCCGGCGACCGGCCTGTCGCTCGGCATCTTCTATGGCGTGGGCGTGATCTTCGGCGTTTCGGCCGGCGTGATCCTTCTCTACGATCTGTTCCGCGTCATGTCCGGACAAGCCAGCGAAGCCGACATGGTGGCCGTCAGGGAATCGGAGGAGCACTGATGCTGTCTCCCAATATCGTGTCGCCCGGCGCTCACATCCTGAAAATCTCCGGGATCACGCCATGACGATTGCCGTCTTCACTTTTTCGCTGCTCGGCGCCATGGCGCTGGGCATGCCGATCGCCTTTGCGCTGATCGTCTGCGGCGTGGCCCTGATGAGCACGATCGACATGTTCGATGCCCAGATCGTGGCGCAGAACGTCATCAACGGCGCAGACAGCTTTCCACTCATGGCCATTCCCTTCTTCATGCTCGCCGGCGAGGTCATGAACAAGGGCGGTCTGGCCAAGCGAATCGTCAATGTTGCGCTCGTCGCAGTCGGACATTTTCGCGGCGGACTCGGTTACGTCACGATCCTCGCGTCCTGCATCCTCGCGTCGCTCTCGGGCTCCGCGGCGGCCGACGCCGCAGCGCTGGCTGCGCTGCTGGTGCCGATGATGGTGGCGGCGGGCCACAAGAAGTCCTATGCGGCGGGTCTGGTGGCGGCCGGCGGCATCATCGCGCCTGTGATTCCGCCCAGCATCGGGTTCGTCATCTTCGGTGTCGCCGCGGGCGTGTCGATCTCGAAGCTGTTTCTGGCCGGGATCGTCCCGGGGCTGCTGCTCGGGGCTGGGCTCTGCCTGGCCTGGTGGTGGGTGGTGCGCCAGGAGAACCTGACGCCCCCGCCAAGGGCATCGCTCTCGGAGATGGTAAAAGCCGTGGTCGACGGCTTCTGGGCGTTGATGCTCCCGGTCATCATCATCGTCGGCCTGCGCTTCGGCATCTTCACGCCGACGGAAGCCGCAGTGGTCGTCGCCGTCTATTCGCTGTTCGTCGCGACCTGCATCTATCGGGAATTGAAGCCGTCGCAGCTTTATGAGGTGTTTGTCTCCTCGGCCCTGACGACGAGCATCGTGATGTTTCTGGTGGCAGCGGCGCTGGTATCGTCCTGGCTCATCACCGTGTCCGAGATTTCGGCACAGATCGTCACCCTGCTGAAGCCTTTCATGGGCAACAACACGCTCCTGATGCTGGCGATCATGGTCGTGGTGGTGATCGTGGGAACGGCCCTCGACATGACGCCGACCATTCTCATTCTCACGCCGATCCTGATGCCGATCGTCAAGGCAGCGGGCATCGATCCCGTCTACTTCGGCGTCCTCTTCATCATCAACAATGCGATCGGCCTCATCACGCCGCCGGTCGGTATCGTTCTGAATGTGGTTTGCGGCGTCTCCAGGATCAGCATGGAGGACATCATCAAGGGCGTCTGGCCCTTTTTGATTGCACAATTGATCGTCCTGTTCGCGATGGTGCTATTCCCGGGACTGGTGACGATCCCGGCCAAATGGTTTGCCGGCTAGACCCGTCGGCAACAAAGGAAGGACAAGCGAAATGGCCGCAAGGATCATGATCCTCAACGGACCCAATCTCAATTTCCTCGGCATCCGCGAGCCCCACATTTACGGCTCGACGACGCTCGGGGAGATCGAGGCGAGCTGCCGCGCGCTGGCCGATCAGCTCGGCGTTTCGATGTCGTTCCATCAATCGAACATGGAGGGCGAACTGGTCAATCTGATCCAGTCCGCCCATGGCAACGTGGAAGCCATCATCATGAATCCCGCGGCCTATTCATTCACATCGATCGCGCTGATCGACGCGCTGAAGATATTCGAGGGCGTGAAGATCGAGGTGCACATCTCGAACATTCACGCGCGGGACGAGCTGCACCGCCACTCGATCACGTCGAGTGCCTGCACGGCTGTCATTTGCGGCCTGGGTCCCTATGGTTATCTCGCGGCGATGCTCGCGGCGGTCCAACGGCTGGGGCAAATGCCTGCGACCATGGCACCGGCTCTGCGCGGGCTTCCGGCCGGCGGCAAGGCGTAGGCATGGAGGGCGGAATGCGCGGCACGGGATTTCTCGCCATCTGGAGCGACGTCGAGGCTCACGACCTGACCGACTACCGACACTGGCTGACGCGTGAACACACGACCGAGCGCGTGACGACGAAGGGCTTCCTGGCATCGCGTGTCTTCCGCGCGGCAAGGGACGACATCAACCGCTTCTTCATTCTGTATGAGCTGGAGACGCCGGAGGTCCTCGACGGCGAGGCCTATCTGGCGCGCCTCAACGCACCGACGCCGTGGTCCCAGCGCATCATGCCGAAGCTCGGCAATTTCATGCGGGGCGGCGGCGTCATGATCGCGCGGGGAGGGCGGGGCGAGGGCGCATCGATCGTGGCGCTGCGGATCGAGACGTTGCCGAAAGATCCGGAAGGTCTGGCCCAGGCGCTCGTTGCGTGCGACGGGGTTGCGGTCGTGCAGATCGGCGCGACCGACGAGGCGCGGACGTCGGTGCGGACGACGGAGAAGGGCATGCGGAAGAATGAGGGCTTCTTCGCGGGGCTTTTGCTGATCGAGGCGCTCGACGTCGCCTCGTTGCAGGCTGCCTTGCGGCGGGCGAGCGAGCTTGCGCCCGACGTCATGGTCGGGGCGAGCGAGCCGGAAGTTTATCAAAGCATGTTTGCGCTCGACGCCCGTATCGCGGATTTCGGCTGATGACAACGTTCTCGCTCGCCGCGTTGACCGTGCTCGAGCTTGCGCCGCCCGAGATGATCGAATTGGCGGCGCATTGCGGTTACGAAAATGTCGGGCTCAGGCTGTTGCCCGCCACGCCTGGCAGTGTTGCCTATCGCCTGATGGACGATGCGCCGCTCCTGCGGGAGACGCTTCGGCGGTTGGAGTTGACGGGGGTGTCTGTCGCCGATCTCGAGGTCGTTGCGTTCAGACCGGAAACCGAGATTGCCTCGTTCACGCCCTTCTTCGAGGTGGGCGCGCGCCTCGGCGCCAAACACATCCTCGTCGCGGCCTACGATCCGGACCTGGCGCGGTTTTCGGATCGCTACCAGCAATTTTGTGAAGCGGCAGCAAGCTATGGCCTGACCTCCGACCTCGAATTCATGCCCTGGACCAGCGTTCCGGACCTGAAGACCGCAATGCGGATCGTCGGCGACGTCGATCATCCCGGTGCCGGCATTCTGGTCGATGCACTGCATTTCGATCGGTCGCAATGTTCGCTTGCGGACCTCCGCGCTATCCCGGCGCAACGCTTTCACTACTGGCAACTTTGCGACGGCCCGGCCGAGCGCCCGGCGACCACGGAGCAGCTCATCCATGCCGCTCGCGAGGAGCGGATGTTTCCGGGCGAGGGCGGAATAGACCTGATGGGGCTTGCAAGCGCGATGCCGAATGATCTGACGATCAGCATCGAGGTTCCGACCGTTCAGCTGGCCAAGAGCGTCGACGCCGCGACGCGAGCACGCCGGGCGTTGGCGGCGGGCAGAGCCGTTGTCGAGCGGGTGCGCAGCGAGAGGTGAGAATTTCGGGACGAGAAGGGTAGTGCGGGATGTCGCAAGCCGATCGCTCCTGGGACGTCGAGACTGATCTTCTGGTCGTCGGGGCGGGTGCCGCCGGCATGACGACGTCGCTGGTGGCCGCCCTCGAAGGGCTCGACGTGATCCTTTGCGAGAAGTCGGACACGGTTGGCGGCACGACCGCGACCTCCGCCGGCACCATCTGGATTCCGGGCAATCGGCAGGGATTGCTTGCAGGGATCTCAGACTCCACCGAGGCGGCGCGGGTCTATCTTGAAGCATTGCTCGGCGAACACGCCGCGGACGCGCGTGTGGATGCGTTCCTCCAGACGGGTCCAATGATGCTCGATTATCTCGAGGAGAGGACGAGCGTACGGTTTGCGGCGCCGCCGGTCCATCCCGACTACAAGAATCTTCTAGGGGCAGCGATCGGTGGTCGTGCTCTCGGCGCCGTTCCGTTCGACGGCCGCAAGCTTGGCAAGGACTTCGAGCGCATAAGGGCCCCGCGGCGAGAGTTCATGGTCCTCGGCGGCATGATGGTCGGAAAGGCGGACATCCCGGCGTTGCTGGCGCCATTCCGCAACTGGACGAATTTCAGGCATGTCGTTGGTCTGCTCGGTCGGCATTTGCTTGATCGACTTCGCTACAACCGCGGAACGCGTCTGATCATGGGCAACGCTCTCGTCGCGAGGCTGTTTGACAGCCTTCGTCGTTCCGGCGTGGATCTGCGATATGAGACCGAGCTCACTGAGCTCATCCGTAATGGCGACGCAGTCGTCGGGGCCGTTTTGTCATCGCCCTCAGGAGCACTGGCGATACGTGCCCGCAAGGGCGTGGTGCTGGCAACGGGAGGCATCGGCTGGAGCCGCGAGCTTCGCGCCAGGTTTTTCCCCGAGGCCGCGCGCCGATTTTCACTCGCGCCTTCGTGCAATACCGGGGACGGCCTGCTCGCGGCCGAACGCGTCGACGCGGTGATTGAGCGTAATTTCGATAGCCCCGCCTTGTGGATGCCGAGCTCGGTCATGACGCAGGCGGACGGCTACGTCTCGGTATTTCCGCACATTATGCTGGATCGTGCCAAGCCAGGACTGCTTGCGGTGAACAAGTCGGGCCGCCGTTTCGTGAATGAAGCCGACTCCTATCACGACTTCGTGGAAGCGATGTTGCGATCGGACTCGTCTTCGGTATTGGCAACGCCAGCTTTCCTGATTTGCGATCGCGCCTTTATCGGCGACTATGGCATTGGTCTCGTTCATCCCGGGACGAGGGATTTGGACAAATTTCTCAAGGCTAAATATTTGCTGGCGGGCGAAACGATTGAAGCACTGGCCGAAAACATCGGCGTCGATGGCGGCGAGCTTGCTCAAACGATCGAGCGATACAATCGCTATGCCGAGAGCGGTGTGGACGAAGAGTTCGGCCGCGGTTCAAGCGAGTTGAACCGGTTCAATGGTGATCCCCGGAACGTGCCAAACCCGTGCCTGCGGCGGGTCGGTCCTGGGCCATACTATGCCGTCGCAGTATGGCCGACGGATCTCGCTAGCAGCGCCGGCTTGTGCACGGATTTAACCGCCCGCGTCTTGTCTAGCCCTGGGACCGCCATACCCGGACTCTACGCCGTCGGTACCGATTCATCCTCGATCTTTCGAGGCACTTATCCGGGCCCGGGCACGATGATCGGGCCTGCGATGGTATTCGGATGGTGCGCGGCAATGCATGCCGCGGGCGCTTCAGCTCAGGACGAAGGTAACTGAAAGCCGGATCGTTCGCCGCTCAGGGCTAGGAACTCTGCGCACCATCGAGGCTTGACTCAGCGGGCCAGCGTCGCCGCCGATTTGCTGGCCTGCACGGCCCCGCCTCCAAGCCCCCATACCCCCCAGGGTGGGGCCGTGTCTCTCGTCGCAGGAGATGCAATGCCGGAGCCGACCGATCACGACATCAGAGAACGCGCGCACCGCTTGTGGGAACAGGCGGGCAAGCCGGAAGGCCGCGAGGAAGAATTCTGGCATGCGGCCGAGCAGGAGTTGCGCAACGAGGACAAGTCGAACCCCATGCGGACGCCGGATACGCTGTGACCGACAAGAGATGCCCATTCTGCCACGGTCTGGGATGGGTCTGCGCAAACCATCCGCTCCGCGCCTGGAGCGAGGAACTGGGCGGCTGCCGCTGCGGTGAGGGAATGCCCTGCACCTGCAACACGACGGAAGATCCCGAAACAAGGGCGGTGGTCGTCGAAGCGGACACGACGTGGCACTAGCAAGACCTGGCATTGAAGGCGGAACAGAGCCTTCCAGCAGGAATTGAGGTTGTGAGCAGCACGGGCTGCGACGCAGGCCCGTGGCTACGGCGGGGTTTGCGGTGGACGAGCGGCAAAAGATAGAGCACCAGATCGAACTCGCAACGCGAGCGGCAGCCCTTGTCAAAGACGAAACCACCGTCCAGCGATTCAGGACGTTCGCCGAGGAGCTGAAGCAAAAGCTGCTTCGCATGATGCGGCGCGGAAAGGTGCGAGCGCGCGCCTACGAACTCTGGGAGCAGGCCGGTCGCCCGGTCGATCGGGACGTGGAGTTTTGGCTCGAGGCCGAACGGCAGATCGACGAAGAGCGCGATCAGCGGAGGCTCTCGGATTCCTCAGACAAACGGTAGAGGTTCCGGGAGCCACATCGGCAGCGAACAAGCTTCGGCCGCGCGTTCCCTGGACAGAGAAAAAGCCGCCGAGTTCTTCACCTGGCGGCTTCAAAAGTCCGTAGCTGTCGGTCGCCTCTCCAGCCTTGTGCGTACCGCCGTTACCTTGTTTGCGGCCATGCAAGTTCAGTCTAGGCCAAGGTGCTCGATTCTGCTGTGACCTGAAGCACACATTGGACGATGTCGGGAAGCTTGGGAGGACACCGACTTTGATGGGACTGCTCGGTCATTGCGTTACGCGCCGGCCGTGACACCCAGGCGGCCTATGCCTGGAAGCTTCAGCGCGGGGCGGCGGATGTCGAGGCCGAGCACCGCGCCGAGGAAATTGATCTCGACCCCTTCGACCCAGCCGATGGTCATGCCGAGATAGCCCGACAGCGAGGCGTAGAGCCCGGTGCCGGACGCCGTGATGCCGGCCCAGCGTCCGCTGTAGGGAAAGTCCTTGCCGATGGCGGTCGGCGGCAGCACGGCGCGCAACTCGGGAACGGCGTCAAGCGCCGCCTGCACGAAGGTGTTGGAATTCGGCCCCGGCCAGGCGCTGTAGTCGCCATAGGCGCGGAACTTGTAGTTCTCGATGACGGCACGGATCTTCGGAATCAATCCTTCTGCCCGCGCGCCGTCGACCGCCACGACCGTTTCCGGCATCGCGCCGAACCAGCGGCCATCGGGCGCAAAGCCGTTGCTGCGAACAGGGTCGCCCCAGGCCGTGTAGTCGTATCGGCTGTAGGTCGTGGCGCCCTTCTCCTTGACGACGATCCAGGTATGGACAGCAAAAATACTGCGCCAGCGCACGGTGCGCGCGGCGAACACGCGGATCAGCGCATCCGGATTGGCGGATGCGGGCGGCAGCAGGCCGGCGCTGGAGCGATCCGCCGTCTGCCAGTTGCCGCGGCCGTCGCCGCGCAAATAATAGCGGCCGGCCGACACGGCGATCGGCAGGAAGATCAGCAGCAGGAACAGAATCAAGGATTTCCTCAAGGGCAAACGGCGTTCAGGCGGGACGATGCCACCAATATAGTTCGCAAGGCACGCCGCGCCAGCGCTCTCCTGCTCTTGCATTCGGATGGTGCGGCCATATGTTGCGTCCATGAGGAAGTTGTCGCTCGTCGAGGACCAGGCCATCCAGGCGCGAATCGCGTACATCGCGGGCGCCGAGATTTTCGATCGCCTGTTCGCCGGCATCCGGTTCGACGAAATCGACGGCAATCTGCTGTTTGCCATTGCCAGCGACGAAGACTGCGCGGCCGAGATCGAGGACGAGTTCTCGCACCAGCTCGCTGTGGTCGCAACGCATATCCTCGCGCAGAGCGTGGATGTGGTCGTGGTGCTGCCGAAGGTCCTGCAATAGCCCGGTAGCCTTCTGCCCGTTCAGGCCGCTTGCCTTCGTCCTCTGTCTCTGCTTTTCAACGCAATTGCAAAATTGTAATGACGTCATTGGGCGCTCAGGCCCGAGGCGCGTTATCGACGGAGCTCAACGGGAGGGCTCGTCGTCGCTCGCCTCTATTTGCGAAACAAAGTTGGATACACATTGGCGCCCACCAGGAAAGCCCGGGCCACGACCGGCGCGATAAAGACACAAAGCGAGAGCTCAAAAAGCAAAGGCTCGCTAAGCAAGAGCGCGAAAAGCAAGAGCACGAAGAGCACGAGTTCGAAAAGCACGAGCTCGACAAGCAAGCGTCCGGACAAGAGCGCCTCGCGTTCCGCGGTCGCCTCCTCATCGCCGCTCGGCATGCTGGCGCTGCATCTGCTCGAGCAGTGGGAGAAGTCCGACGGCCTCGTCTTCCTCTGCGACGACGAGAGCAGGGCGGAGCGGCTGGGCGGCGTGATTCACGCTCTCGATCCCTCGGTCGACGTGCTGGTGTTTCCGCGCCTGAACACGCTGCCCTTCGACGGCCTCGAGCCATCCCGCGAGATCGCGGGACGGCGCAGCTCGGTGCTGCGGCGTCTCGCCAAGGCAAAGAAGCCCGTCTTCCTGGTGTCAACCGCGGAAGCCATCATGGAACGGCTGCCGCTGCCGGCGAGCTGGTCGCGGTCGAGCCTCACGCTGAAGGTGGGCGCGCCCTATTCCGGGCCCGAGCTGGAGACGCGGCTGGAGGCTCTCGGCTACGATCTCGACGAAGAGGCGGAGTATCCGGGCGGCGTCCTGTTCCACGGCAAGACGTTCGAAGTGTTTCCCGCCGGCGCGCTCGCTCCCTTCCGGATCGAGCATTCCGGAGACACGATTCGCAAGATCGTCGCGGTCGATCCGATCGAGCACGAGGTCGTCTACGAGACCGCGGAATTGATCATCGATCCCATGTCCGAGCGGATCGCGCTGGGAGCTACGCGCGGACAGCGGGCGACGCTGCCTGATTATTGCAGCCGCGCGCGGTGGATCGCGGATGCCGGGGTATCGACCCACGCCGAGAGCTGGCAGGCCACGATTGAGGACGCCGCCGGCCGCAGGGATGCGGAGCGCGAGTATCTGGGGCAGGCGGATTGGAAGCAGCTGAAGAAGCGCATCAGCGTGCTGCCGCGCAAGGCCGCCTTCATCTCGACTCCGGAGTTCTCGAAGCTGGCCTCGCCGCGCAAGGCGCTTCGCGCCTTCGTCGCCGACATGCAGCGCGGCGGATCGCGGCTGCTGTTCGTCGCGGCCGTCGAGGACGACCTTCGCGCGATGGAGCGCATGAGCGGCATCAAGGCGGAGCGCCTGGCCGATTGGAGCGAGGTGGCGAAGGCACGGAGCCGCGAAGGCGCGCTGCTGGCCGATTTCGACGCGGGGTTCATTGGCGCCGGCCGCAAGCCGCTTGTCGTCGTGACCGCGTCCGACGTGCTCGGCAGCCGGGCCCATCATCCCCAGCCGATGGCGCGCGCATGGAACCCGGCCTTCGATCATCCCGATGTGCCCGAAAAGGGCGCCGCCATTGTCCATCTGCAACGCGGGCTAGCCGTGCTCGATGGCTTGCAGACCCTCGATATGGGCAAGGGATCGCGACGCGAGATGATCAGGCTCAAATTCGCGGGCGACAATGCCGTGCTCGTTCCACCGGCCGATCTTGCGGTGATCTGGCCCTATGCCGGCGAACCCGGCAAGCTGACGCTCGACAAGGCGGACGGCAGCAGCTGGTGGGCGCGGCGTACCGAGGCGGAAGCGGAAATCCAGGTCGCCGCCAAGGCGCTCGCCAAACACATCAGCCAGCGCCTCCGCCGTCGTGCACCCAAACTGGTGCCGCCGGGGCCGGCTTATGAAAAATTCGTCGCACGGTTCCCCTATTTCACGACAGCGGACCAGGGCCAGGCCATTCAAGACGTCCTCGACGATCTTGCGGCGGGCCATCCCATGGACAGGGTGATCTGCGGTGACGTCGGATTCGGCAAGACCGAGGTCGCGCTGCGGGCGGCGGCGGCCGTGGCGCTGTCCGGCAAGCAGGTGGCGATCGCGGCGCCGACCACCGTGCTGGCGCGGCAGCATGTCGAAACCTTCCGCAAACGGTTCGGCCCTCTTGGGATCGAGGTGGGAAGCCTGTCGCGAGCCAGTTCAGGCCCGGAGACGAGAGAGACGAAAGAAGGACTGCGGCGCGGCACGCTGAAAGTCGTGGTCGGCACGCAGGCTCTTGCGGCAAAGGACGTGAAGTTCGCCGACCTTGGCCTCGTCATCATCGACGAAGAGCAGCATTTCGGGGCGGCGGAGAAGGCGAAGCTCTCAGGCCTCGCCAAGGGGGCCCATTCGCTGTGGATGAGCGCCACGCCGATCCCGCGCACGCTCGCGGCGGGTCTTGCCGGCTTCAGGGACCTCAGCGTGATCGCCTCGCCGCCGGTTCATCGCCTTCCCATCGTGACCAGGATCGCGCCGCTGTCCGACGCTGCCATTGCCGCGGCGCTGCTGCGCGAGCGCAGGCGGCACGGTCAGAGCTTCCTGATCTGCCCACGCATCCAGGATCTGGAGCCGATGCTGGCGCGGGTGCAATCGGTGGCGCCGGAGCTGCGCATCGTCTGTCTTCACGGCAGGTTGCCCGTGGACGAGATCGACGACCGCATGATGAGTTTCGTCGACGGCGAGGCGGACGTGCTGTTGGCGACCAATATCGTGGAAAGCGGGCTCGATATTCCGCGCGCGAACACCATCGTGGTGTGCTGGCCCGAAAAGTTCGGGCTTGCGCAGCTGCATCAGCTCAGGGGACGGGTGGGACGCGGCGGCACGCGCGCTTTTGCCCATCTGCTGACGGAATCGACCTCAGAGCAGTCCGAGAAACGTCTGGCGGTACTGGAGGAGTTCAGCAAGCCGGGTGCCGGCTTTGCGATCAGCGAGCGCGACCTCGACCTCAGGGGCGCCGGCGATCTGTTCTCGGAACAGCAGTCCGGCCATGTCCAGGTGTTCGGACCGGTGCTCTACAGTCATCTGCTGAAGCGGGCGTCCGAGCGAGGTAGCGACGCCGGCGCCGATCTGTGGGTGCCCGATCTCAATATGCCGTTGGCCGACATGCTGCCTGAGGGCTACGTGCAATCGGAAGCGGTCCGGCTCGAGATCTATGGCCGCGCCGCCCGATGCCGAAGCGACGACGATCTGGAAGATCTGGAGGAGGAGATCTCGCGTCGTTTCGGTCGGTTGCCGCCGGAGGCCCGCGACTTCTTCGCATCCGCCAGGCTCCGGATCGATTGCAAACGGCGCGGCATCGTCAGGCTCGATGTCGGGCCCGAGGCGGTCGCCGCGACGTTCCTGCCGGGGCGGCTGCGGAAATCCAGAGGAAAGTCGCAGACGGGAGCGCTGCAGCGCGACGGCGACCGCGTCGTTCACGCCGGCCGCCGCGACGCGGATCCGTTCAGCCGGGTCGAGGAGTTTCTCGACCTGCTGGACGGCTAGGGATCATTCGGTCTGCTCGACTGCCGCGGGCATTTTCGCCACCGACATCAGCGAGCGGGCCACCTGGTTGAGGAGCTGATCCGCGTTCTCCTCCTCCGCGAGTGATTTCGACAGCAGGGCGACAACGGCGCTGTGGCGAAGCTGCTGGGCGAGGTTGCGCGCCGTGGTATAGCCTGCGATCTCGTAGTGCTCGACGCGTTGCGCCGCGCCGATCAGCGCGAGGTCGGCCGCCGCGTCCTCCTTGTCCTCACCCTCGGCCATGATCTCCTGGCCCTCCTCGACGAGGCCCATCATGCCCTTGCAGGGCTTGGCGCGGGCGGATTTGCCGAGCATCTCGAAGCATTCGTTGATGCGCTCGACCTGTGCTTCGGTCTCCGCCAAGTGCTGCTCGAACAGCTCGCGCAACTGGTCGAAGCGGGCGGCCTCCGCCATCTTGGGAAGCGCCTTGGTCAATTGCTTCTCGGCATGCAAGATATCGCGCAGCTCGTTGATGAGCAGATCGCCGAGACCCGCTTCGTCGGCCGGCGGCGAGCTCTCGGTGACGATGGCCGAGGCCGGACCCGGTTCGCCCGCCTGGATCGCCGGCGACTCCGTGAAGACCCAGTCGCCGCCCTCGTTCCAGGGGCCGCGCGTGTCGATCTCGCCATGGTCGCCGGCGCCGGTGGAATCGTTGAAGAACTGGTCGACAAGGCCGGGCGTCGGGGCGATGCGGCCGATGCTGAAGGCCGGCTTGCCCATGCTCTCGAGCGCCAGCGCGAACGCCTTCATGTGCGTGATCTCGCGGGTCATCAGGAACTGCAGCGCGTCCTTGCTGCCGGCGTCGTCGCAGAAATTGATCAGCCGCTCATAGACGATCTTGGCCCGCGCCTCTGCGGCGATGTTGCTGCGCAGATCGACGTCGAGCTCGCCGGTGATCTTCAGATAGTCGGCGGTCCAGGCATTGCCCTGCGAGTTGAACAGATTGACTCCGCCGCCGCCCGCGATGGCGATGAGGGGATCGGCTTCGGCCGCCTGGCGGTCGAACTTCGAGGGCTTGAGATGCATCCGCGCCAGCGTGCCCACCACTTCCAGATGACTGAGCTCCTCGGTGCCGATGTCCATCAGCAGGTCCTTACGATCGGGATCCTCACAGTTCAATCCTTGGATCGAGTACTGCATCGCGGCGGCGAGCTCGCCATTGGCGCCGCCGAACTGCTCCAGCAGCATGTTGCCGAAGCGCGGATCCGGCTCGTCGACGCGAACGGTGAACATTAGCTTCTTGACGTGATGATACATGGCGGGACTCTCGGATTGGGAGGGCAGGAAAGAAGATGTCTTCCGAACGGGCGGCTTCAGCGTTCGTTCCTAGCGGAACGACCTGCGCCGATCAGGCGCAGGTCGTTCGAAGTCGATCGGCAGGATTGTGGACGTGTTCGTTCAGCGTTGATCCGGACGCTTGGCGGGCGGCCCGCTCTTATTGCCCGGTGCGCCCTGAATATGCGCCGGGTCCTGCGATTGCACGGCGGTGTTGCCGGTGGAGCTCGTCGAATTCGATCCGACGGTTTCACCGGGCTTGGCCGCCGGCCCGTTCTTGTTGCCGGGCTGTCCGGCAATGCCGGCACCCGAATTCTGTGCGCTCGGCGCGGACGAAACGTCAGGCTTGCTGGCCTGCGCCAAAGCTGCTCCGGGCAATGCGAGGGCAGCGAGGAT
Organism: Bradyrhizobium sp. JR4.3; assembly: GCF_040547695.1. Lineage (NCBI taxonomy): Bacteria > Pseudomonadati > Pseudomonadota > Alphaproteobacteria > Hyphomicrobiales > Nitrobacteraceae > Bradyrhizobium > Bradyrhizobium sp. JR4.3. The sequence goes on from NZ_JBEPQF010000004.1 coordinate 283,365, forward strand.
AACGACACCTGTGAACTTCATCTCGGTGTTCTCCGACTGATGCCCCATTTACTCGAACGCTGGTAACCTGCGTGCGTTCCCAATTGTCATCAACTCGAAAGCATCGGCTCGCCTGATCGTGGCGACTATCCCGGCAGCGGCGCCTCCACGACGTCCAGCAGCGCTCCCAGGCCCTGGCGCAGGCGGCGGGTGGCGATGCTCTCGGTGGCGAGACCGAACACCACGAGGGATCGCCCGGTCATCACATAAACATGCCCGAAGTCGAACGCGGGCATCTGCCCCTCCGGTTGATTGGTGTCGATCAACCCGACCCAGCTGCGTCCCTCGGCGACGGCGGGCAGGGTGAAATGGACGACGTCGTGATGAGCATTGTAGATCAGCAGCATGGTTGCGTCCGAGCCGCGGCGCTTGATGCCGGTCTCCTGGGCGCGGCCGTCGAGCAGCAAAGCGAAACATTTGGCGTTGCCGTCCTGCCACTGCTCCGTCGTCATTTCCTCTCCGGACGGCGCGAGCCACGTCACGTCCTTCACGTCCAGCTCTTCATTGTGCGAGCCGACCAGGAAGCGGCTGCGGTAGAGAATCGGAAATGCCTTGCGCGTGGCGATCAGCTTGCGGGTGAATTCGCGAAGGCTGCGGCCATTCGCGGTGATGCCCATCCAGTCGAGCCATGTGGTCTCGTTGTCCTGGGCGTACGCGTTGTTGTTGCCGTGCTGGGTGTGCCCGAATTCGTCGCCGGCAAGCAGCATGGGCGTGCCGTGCGACAACAGCATGGTTGCCAGCAGATTGCGCTTCTGGCGCTCGCGCAGCGCAATGATGTCCGGATCGTCCGTCGGTCCCTCTGCGCCGCAATTCCAGGAATGATTGTTGCTGTGGCCGTCGCGATTGTCCTCGCCATTGGCTTCGTTGTGCTTGTCGTTGTACGAGACGAGATCGTTGAGATTGAAACCATCATGTGCGGTGACGAAGTTGACGCTGGCCCACGGCCGGCGGCCGCGCTTGTTGAAGAGATCGCCGGATCCGGACACGCGCTTGGCGAAGTCCGCGATCGATCCCTCGTCGCCCTTCCAGAAGGCGCGCACCGTGTCCCTGAACTTGTCGTTCCACTCCGCCCATCCCGGCGGAAACTGGCCGACCTGATAGCCGCCCGGACCGATGTCCCAAGGCTCGGCGATCAGCTTGACGCTGGAGAGCACGGGGTCCTGACGGCAGGCATCGAGAAAGCCGCCGCCTTCGTCGAACCCGTAGGGCTCCCGTGCCAGGATGGTGGCGAGGTCGAAACGGAAGCCGTCGATCCTCATCTCGGTCGCCCAATAGCGCAGGGAATCCGCGACGAGTTGCAGCACACGCGGGTGCGACAGGTTCACCGTATTCCCGGTACCGGTATCGTTGATGTAGTAGCGCTGCTGGTCCGGCAGCAGGCGGTAATAGCTAGCGTTGTCGATGCCCTTGAACGACAGGGTCGGGCCGAGCTCGTTTCCTTCCGCGGTGTGATTGTAGACGACGTCGAGGATGACCTCGATGCCATGGGCGTGGAACTGGTTGGCCATGGCTTTGAATTCGTTCGCGAACGGCGTCTTGAGGTAACGTGGCTCCGGCGCGAAGAAGGCGAGGGAGTTGTAGCCCCAGTAATTGCGCAGGCCTTTCTCAACCAAATAGCTGTCGTCGACGAAGGCATGGATCGGCAGCAATTCTGCACTGGTGATGCCGAGCGATCGCAGATAGGCCGGGACCTCCGAATGCGCGAGGCCGGAGAACGTGCCGCGGTCTGCGTCGGGCACCAGCGGATGCAGCTGGGTAAAACCCTTGACGTGCATCTCGTAGACGATCGTCCGCTCCCATGGCACTTCCGGCTTGCGCGCGGCGCCCCAGGTGAAGGCCGGGTCGATGACGCGGCATTTCTGCATCAAGGGCGCGCTGTCGCGTTCGTCGTAGGAGAGATCCTTGTCGGCATGGTCGAGCTGGTAGCCGAACAGCTCCGGTCCCCAGCGCAACCGGCCGACCAGCTGCTTGGCGTAAGGATCGAGCACGAGCTTGTTGGGATTGAAGCGGTGTCCCGCGTCGGGTTCGTAGGGGCCGTGAACACGATAGCCATAGATGGTGCCGGGACGGGCCGCGGGCAAATAGCCATGCCAGACTTCGTCGGTATATTCCGGGAGTTCGATCCGCTCCAGTTCGGTCTCGCCGTCGTCGTCGAACAGGCAGAGTTCGACCTTGGTGGCATGGGCCGAAAACAGCGCGAAATTGACGCCGAGCCCGTCCCAGGTGGCGCCGAGCGGAAACGGCTTGCCCTCGCTGATGCGGGAGCGGCGCAGGCGCGAGGCCGCCCGCGTCAGGGCGTCGTCTGGATGTACTGTTTGATCCATCGTTGCCCCGAAAAGTCGTTCAAGAATTTGGTGGGATTGCCGTCACTTCCGTCGTCGCCTGCTCGCCGACGGTCGCCGAAGCGATCACGGCGGCGGGAGGTACATCGTCCGGCTTGGGCAGCGTGGTTGCCCTTTGCAGCGCCGCCTCCTTGCTGATGGCCGCAATCGAGTTGCCGGTCCGCTCGACGATGCTGGTCAGCTCCGCATCCGACAGTCCGAGACGCTTTCTGACGAGGCGCACCTGAGTACGGTCGGTCAGGTCGAGCTTGTTGCGGATCGGCTGTGGCTTCGAGCGGCGCATGGCGAAAACTCCCGTGTAGAACTGCAACCGTCGCCGAGGCGATTCCGTTCCCTGTTTGCAACAGTGATCTTCCCCAACCATCGTCGCCGCACCTCGGCCCAAAAGTGCACACAACGCGCATGGCGCATCGGTGTGGCGCCGGCCTGAGGAACGAATGCCTCCATCTCGGCTTCTCCCGTCCTGAGCATGCTCGAGCGATCGTAAAATCGAGCCTCGCGAAGCGTGCTGTTACTTCCAGCCACGCAAAGGCGGCCAGGTTTGAGTCACAGATTGGGAATGGCCGGGCAAGCGCGACACCACGGCCCTCGATGCCTCGATCACGGGGTCTGCTTCAATCTCTGGGCGCCGACGGCGCAATCGGTCGAATTGCTCGAAGCCGGCCGGCCGCCACTCCGGATGACGCGCGACCATGATGGCTGGTACCAGTCGTTGAGTCCCACCGCGCATGTCGGCACGCGCTATCAGTTCAGGATCAACGAAGATCTGGTCGTTCCCGATCCCGCCTCGTTCTTCCAGCCCGACGACGTCGGGGCGCCGAGCGAGGTGATCGACACCCCGGCGTTCCGGGACTCGGTGCTCTATCCCGGCCGCCCCTGGGCGGAAGCCGTAATCTACGAGTTGCATGTCGGCACCTTCAGTGAGGAAGGCACCTATGCCGGCGTCGAGAAGAAGTTGCCCTATCTGCACGATCTCGGCATTACCGCAATCGAGCTGATGCCGCTCAATGACGTCCCCGGCCGGCATAATTGGGGCTATGACGGCGTGCTGCTGAATGCGCCCAATGCACGCTACGGCAGGCCGGAAGACCTCAAGCGGCTGCTACGCGCGGCGCATGCCCTCGACATCATGGTCTACCTCGATGTGGTCTATAACCATTTCGGGCCGCAGCTGAACTACCTGCACCTCTATGCGGAAAGCTTCTTCATCACGCGCCACAGCACCGGCTGGGGCCCTGCCGTCAACCTCGAGGGACACGACGGCGCGTTCGTGCGCGAGTTCCTGATCGAGAACGCGTTGATGTGGCTGCGCGACTACGGGTTCGACGGCTTGCGGCTCGATGCGGTTCACGCGCTCAAGGACGATTCCGACCGCCATTTCCTGATCGAGCTTGCCGAGACGGTTCGCAGTCAGCTGCCGGGCCGACGCGTGCATCTGATGCTGGAGAACGAGGCCAATCAGGTCCGCCTGCTCGACCGTGCTCAAGGGCGAACCCGGCTCTATGACGCGCAATGGGGCGATGATTTTCACAACGCGCTCCACGTCCTCTTGACGGGTGAGGACGAAGGCTACTATCGCGCCTTCGCAGGCAGGCCGCTTGAACATCTCGCGCGAGCGCTCACCGAGGGCTTTGCCTATCAGGGCGAAGTCTTTCCGCTGCATGACGAACCGCGCGGCGAGCCGAGCGCGCATCTGCCGCCTGAGGCCACCATCTTCTTCGCCCAGAACCACGACCAGATCGGCAATCGCGCGCTCGGGGAGCGGCTTTCCGCGCTGGTCGGTCCGGAGAAACTGGATCAGGCCATGGCGCTGGTTCTCTTGAATCCGCACATTCCGATGTTGTTCATGGGTGAGGAAGCCGCGGCCGAGACACCGTTCCTGTTTTTCGCAGACTGGTCCGGCGAAGCTGCCGAGCGGACGCGGGAAGGGCGACGCAAGGAGTTCGCGCACTTCAAGGCATTCTCGACGCCCGACATGCGCGCCAGGATTCCGGATCCGTGCGATGAAAAAACCTTCGCGGCATCGAAGCTCGACTGGACCGGCATCGACCGCTCTTCCGCCAGCGCCAGGTTTCGCGGCCTCACAACCCGATTGCTGAGGATACGGCGCGAGAAGATCGTTCCGCTGATCAAACGGGGTTTCGTTTCGGCTCATTGCAAGTTGCTGGGGGAGAACGAGGCTAAGGGCGGCCTGGATGCCCGTTGGCGGACGGAGAACGGAGACATCTTGCAGATTGTCGCCAATTTCGCGGACGGCGAACTGCCCATGCCGGCGCTGGTTGCGGGCGAGAGCCTATGGCGATTGGGCGCCGCCGAAGCGCCAGCCCTGTTGCGGAGCGACATCATCGTAAGGCTTGGCCACGAGGCGTGATGGAACAGCGAGGAACGCTTCCGAAAGCTTTCCGTTAGCGGAGTAAATCTCTGGAGCCGCTTCATGACCGAATATCCAAAGCCGCCTTTCCCGCCGCAGCAGCAGTCGATGCCCGGTTCGACGCGCGCGATGAACCCGCGACCGGATCATGGCGAGGAAAGTTACAGGGGCGCCGGGCGCTTGGCCGGAAAGAAGGCAATCATCACCGGAGGCGACAGTGGCATCGGCCGCGCGGTCGCGATCGCCTATGCCCGGGAAGGTGCCGACATCGTCATCGCCTATTTGAACGAGGACGAGGATGCCGCCGAGGTCAAGACGCTGGTGGAGCGCGCAGGACGCAAGGTCGTCCTGATCCCCGGCGACATCCGCAATCCCGATCATTGCCGCGCGATCATCCAGCGCACCGTCGAGGCGTTCGGCGCAATAGACATCCTCGTCAACAACGCGGCGCATCAGGACACGTTCAAGGAGATCGCTGACATCAGCGACGAGGAATGGCAGCGGACGTTCGAGACCAATATCCACGCCATGTTCTATCTCACCAAGGCTGCGGTCCCCCACATGCGCCCGGGAGCGGCGATCATCAACACCGCGTCGGTGAACTCCGACATGCCGAATCCGACTTTGCTGGCCTATGCCACGACCAAGGGCGCCATTCAGAATTTTACCGGTGGGCTCGCCCAGATGCTGGCGAGCAAAGGCATTCGGGTCAATGCGGTCGCCCCGGGTCCGATCTGGACGCCGCTGATTCCGTCGACGATGGCGGAGGACACTGTGAAGAACTTCGGCAAGCAGGTGCCGATGCAACGGGCCGGCCAGCCGGCCGAACTCGCGACAGCCTATGTCATGCTCGCCGATCCGCTCTCGAGCTACACATCGGGAGCGACCCTGGCGGTCACCGGCGGCAAGCCGTTCATCTGACCGAACGTGCGACGAGAACGTGGCAGCCCTGCGAGCAGGGCCGCCACGCCCAGCACGTCTTCACCAGTACGCCTCGACCGGCGACGAGGTCCTTGTTGTCGCCTTCTCGATCATCTTCGGCAGCGCCTTGAGGATCTGCTGTTCCGCGTAATAGATATCCTGCAGCCCGTGCAGCAGCAGGTCTTCCATCGATTTGATGTCCTTGGTGAAGAATCCCGTAAACGACGTCTCCTTGACAATGATGGAACTGGAACGCCGCACAGCTGCAGCTGTTCCATTCCCGTGACCAGATCAGGAGAGCCGAATGAGCGATGGAGCGGATCATCTTGCGAGCCTGCTCGGACGAGCGGCGATGGACGTCTGGGGTGACATGCCCCGCGACATCCAGGAAGCGCTGTTCGAGACCGCCATGAAGGGACGGCCAGCGGAGCGGGAAGAGCTCGCGCGACTGCTGCACGAGCGGCATCCCCGTACGCTTCATCCGGCGCGGCCTGGCTGAGCCGTTGCAGGAACGATCGGGCAAGAAGCCGATTTGTAAAATGGGCGAGGCGCGGCGAATGGGATTGGACGAAGCCCGTGAGCCGTAGCTCCGCCCGGGATCAAATCGGTGAGTCGATCGGCGTGACTGAAATGATGATCGGAAAATGGTACGACCCGATCTCCCAGAGATGGATCGTGCCGCGTGAAACGCACCTGGTGGCGGGCCACTCGCAGTCCGACCCGGAGAAGGGGCTCGAAGCCCGCAAGCCGGCCGAGGCGCAGCGGATCTGGGACCTGTTGGTCGATTGCTGCGCGCGCGGGTGATGTCCGAGCCGCACCATCATTGGCTTCTGCTGTCGGCAATTCACAGAGTGATGACATAGACCGCGAAGGCAATGATGAGCGCCAGGCTTACGACGGCGGTGCTGATCAATATCTTGCCCATGGCGCGTCCGTGCTGTCTCGCCGCGTCAATGTAACAGCCGTCATTTTCGTTCCGGACCGGCAGCTGAAGGCAGCTCCGACTGTTCACATGTGCACAAAGGGCGTCGGTACCAAATGGCTTGAACTATATCATTTGATGCAGACATGGCTGCGCTCGCTCTTATCATCGGCCATGCGGATAGGCACCGCATGGTGCCATGACATGGAGACCCGATCGTGCACAGGCGGCGTCGCGTTCAGCAAACCACCACGCTTCAAGAGCGGCTTGCAGAGTTCACCAGGACCATCCGCGAAAAGGCCGAGGCGTTGCCCGACGGCAAGGAGCGGGATGAGCTGATGAAGCGGCTGAGAAGCGCCGACACTGCGTCAAACCTCGACCGTCAATTCGCCGGCAGGGATTGAGCTCGCAAGGATTGAACTGGCAATTGAGCTGGAAAGCGTCAGCTGCGGTACCAACTCGCCAGATTCCAGGTCGTGACGTCCCAGCCTGACATGTCGACCATGAGATTGTTGACCCCTGCGTTGACGATGTTGCGGGATAGAAGCGGCAGGAACACGTTGGCCTCGCAAAAAGTTTCGTCGACCTTGATCAGCAGCGCGGCCCGCTTGACCGGATCGAGCTCGTTCTGGGCGGCCTTGTAGGCCTTGTCGGCCTCGGGATCGGACCAGCGCGAGACGTTGCGGCCGAGCCATTTGTTGTCCTTGTTGGAAATCTCCCAGGAGACGCATTGGTTCAGGAAGCGCTCCGGGTCGGGCTGCGGCTGCGTCGTGTTGTACATCTCCATGTCGGCATAGAACTTCGAGTAGGTGTCGGGGTTGCCGACGTCGGACGAGAAGAACACCGATGCCGTGACCGCCTTGATCTCGATCTCGATGCCGGCCTTCTGGCAGGCCTGCTTGATGATGGCCTGCGTCTTCTGACGCGGCGCATTGGTCGAAGTCTGGAAGACGAATTTGAGCTTCTTGCCGTCCTTCTCGCGGATGCCGTCCGCGCCCTTTGCCCAGCCGGCGTCATCCAGGACCTTGTTGGCCTTGTCGACGTCGAACTCGTATTTCAGCTTGGCCGACTTGAACTGTTTGGGTGCGTTGACGAAGCTCGCGGTGGCGACGCCGCCGCGCCCGTAAATGAACTTCTGGATCGACTCGCGGTCGATCAGCAAGTTCATCGCGCGGCGAACGGCGGGATCGGACAGCGTCGGGTGCTTGGTCTTGGGGCTGGAGCGCTCGCCGTCCACCTCGGTCCACGGATCGGTCGTGTTGAGGATGATGAACTCGACATTGCCTGACGGCGTGACGTCGAGCTTGCCCTTGCCGCTGGCCTCCATGCGTTTGAGGACCTCCTCCTCCACTTGCATGTTCCAGGCGTAGTCATATTCGCCGGTCTGCAGCACGGCGCGCGCCGCGGACACCGCATCGCCGCCGCCCTTGATTTCGAGCGTGTCGAAATGCGGCTGGTTCTTGACGTGATAGTCGGGATTGCGTTCGGCCCGGATCAGGTCGCCCGGCTTGAACTCGACGAATTTGTAGGGACCAGTGCCGACCGGCTTCAGATTGCCGGGCGCTTCGCGCGACTTCGCGCCGACATAATCGCCGAAATGATGCTTCGGCAGGATCGGACCGACCGAGCCGACGAAGGGATCGGCCCAGAACGGCGTCGGCGCCTTGAACAGTACCTTGACGGTGTGGTCGTCGATCTTCTCGACCGTGATGTCCTTGTAGGAACCCGTGGTGTACGCCGCGGTCGCGAGATCCGAGGCGTATTGCCAGGTGAAGACGACATCGTCGGCAGTGAAGGGCTTGCCGTCATGCCACCTCACGCCCTGTTTCAGTTTCCAGGTCACGCTCAGGCCGTTCGGCGAAAGGCCGCCGTTCTGCTTGGATGGAGCCTCGGCCGCGAGGCAGGGGACGAGGTTGCCCTCCTTGTCCCAGCCGGCGAGCGGCTCGAAGAAGACGCGCGAGGCGATCTGGTCCTTGGTGCCGAGCGCGAAATGCGGATTGAGCAGCGTCGGGGCCTGCCAGAGCAGGATCTTGAGCGGGCCGCCGCCGCCGGCCTTGGTCGGCTTGTAAGGCAGCGTGGCGTCCGCCATCGCCATGTCGTTCCAGACCAGGATCTGGCTCGCGACCGGCGCTGCGATCCCGATCGCAGCCATCGTCTGCATGAACGAACGTCGCGATAGCTTGCCTTGCTTCACCTCAGCGATGGACTTGCGGATTTCGTTCTCGTTCATCGGATGATCCCCACTTTACAGACAAGTCGTCACCGGCCAAGGCCCATCATGTTTCATCACGGGCGAGGCGGCAATGCCGACAGGGTGAGAAAACCCTGCGGCGAAATGACGAACGTAGGGGACGGCAGCTATGGCTGCCAAGGGGCGCTAGCTGGATCGCCGCGCGAGAGACCCAAGGCGGCGATCCAATGCGAGCTAGGGGAACCGCCCATTCGCAAGCGCCAGCGCAGCTCCAACCGCGTTCTCGAGAATTTCCTCCGACAATTGCCTGTCGCTCACCGCGCGCGACAATTGCAGCGCGCCGACCATGGTTGCGTAGACCGAAATGGCGCGTCGTCGACGCTCCGCAGCGGGGCCTTCCGGCATCTGCGCCGCCATCAGCGCGATGATCTCCGACGTCTTTCCGGTGAAGGCATCGCGCGTCGCCTTGGGATGTCGCGCGATCTCGGCGACAAGTGCTGCGGTCGGGCAACCGGCGCCCGCGCGGTCGCGATGGCGCGGGGAGAGGTAGTCGCGGATCGTTTCCTCGAGCGCGACGCCGTTTGCAAGATTGTCCTTGTGCCTCTGCTCGCGCCGCTCCAGGGCGTCGATCAGCACCGCGCGTACCAGATCCTCCTTGGAAGCGAAATGCGTGTAGAAGGCGCCGTTGGTCAGGCCCGCTTCCGCCATGATGCCGGCGAGGCCGACCGCGGCGATGCCGCTCTCGCGGAACTGCGAAGAGGCGACGTCGATGATGTGCCGCCGCGTCGTGTCCCTGTGTCCCTTGTCGTAGCGCGCCAATCCCGCCTCCTGCGCGACCCCCGCCACAAAATCGTGAGGCCGGGCCCATTGCATTATGATCATAATAATACATTATGAACATAATGCAATGGGCGGCCGATCGGCGGCGGCCCTTCGGGACCCCAGGGATCGAACCCATGTCAGTCGAGGATGCCGCCGCGCCGGCCTTGTCCGCCCCGCAGATCGTGGCTCGCGCCACCGCTCCGCTCCGCCAAGTGGCGGCATCAACACTAGGCGCGGCCGAGCAGCGGCGCGCAGCGCTGCTGACGGCGCCGATCCTGCCGACGCTGCTCCGGCTCGCGCTGCCGACCGTGACCGTCCTGGTGGCGCAAACCGCGGTCAACATCGCGGAAGCCTATTATGTCGGCTTCCTCGGCACCGATGCGCTGGCCGGTGCGGCGCTCGTGTTCCCGATCTTCATGCTGATGACCATGATGTCGAATGGCGGCTTCGGCAGCGGCGTTGCCTCCTCGGTCGCGCGCGCGGTCGGTGCCGGCCGCCGCGACGATGCCGAAGCCGCGTTGTTTCATGCCGTGGTGCTCGCGATGATTGCCGGCGGCGTGTTCACGCTCGGCGTCATCGTCGGCGGTCCGCATCTCTACCGCGCCCTTGGCGGCGCCGACGGTGCCCTCGCTGCGGCCACCACCTATTCCAACTGTCTGTTCGCCGGCGCCATCCCGGTCTGGATCGTCAATCTCCAGGCGGCGGCGCTACGCGGCGCGGGCAATGTCAAGGTGCCCGCGCTGGTGACGCTGGTCGGCGCGATCGTGACGATTCCGGTGTCGCCGGCGCTGATCTTCGGTCTGGGACCGATCCCGCGGTTCGGCATCGGCGGCGCGGGCATCGCCTTCGGCCTCTATTACGGCGCGGCGATGCTGTTTCTGCTGCGCTACATGGCCTCAGGCGCGACCGGCCTCAAGCTGCACATCGTGCCGCTCCGCGCAAAAATCTTCGGTGACATGCTGAAGGTCGGCATTCCCACCGCCTTCAATGCGGTGCTGACCAATCTCACCGTCATTCTCGTCACCGGCGCGGTCGGCCTGTTCGGCACCTCCGCGCTCGCCGGCTACGGCATCGCCTCGCGGCTCGACTACATCATGATCCCGCTGCTGTTCGGCATCAGCACCGCGACGCTAACGATGGTCGGCGTCAACATGGGCGCGGGACAGACGGCGCGGGCACGTCGCATTGGCTGGATCAGCGGCGTTGTCGGCATGGTTATGACCGGCACGATCGGCCTTTTGGTGGCGATCTTCCCGACGGCCTGGCTCAATCTCTTCAGTCACGATGCCGAGGTGGTGGGCGAAGGCATGACCTACTTGCGCATCGTCGCGCCGGCCTACGTCGCACTCGGCTTCGGCTTCGTGACGTCGTTCGCCGTGCAAGGCACCGGCCGCGCCATCGGCCCGCTCGCGTCTTCGGTCGCGCGCATCCTGATCGCGGCCGGCGGCGGCTGGATCGCGGTGGCAAGCTTCGGCGCCGGCATGGCGGGGCTCGCCACCATGGTGACGGCATCGCTCGCCGCCTATGCCGTGATCTGCGTCCTGATCATGCTGTCGCCGTCGACCTGGCGTTCCGAGTAGGCGCAGATCATCTGATGCTGGCAACACCGACAACCAGCACCGAAATCCCGGCTGGATTGCCTGCTGCTATCTCGCCGCCATTTTCGCTCCCCGGCTGTTGTTGCGCCGTGATGCCCGTCACGCTTGCGCAGAGCATTCCTAATCTCTGTGAATTCGTTTCCCGATTGGTATCGAATTGAGAAGGTGTCTGCCGCTGCCGGCATCCAATATGGATTTCCATTTCATTGATTTCGCCACATAGAGAAGCGAATACGGTTCCAATCGTTGCCGCTGAGTCATGGAGACCAAGATCATGGAGACCAAGATGTCGTTTCGCCTCCCCTTGATCCTTTCTGCCGTCCTCGTCGCGTGGTCGGCGGGCGCCTCGGCCGAGACCATCAAGATCGGCGTGACGCCGGGGCCGCACGCCCAGATTTTCGAGGCCGTGAAGCCGATCGCCGCCAAGCAGGGTCTCGACATCCAGCTCATCGAATTCTCCGACTACGTCGTGCCGAACGCCGCGCTCGAGGCCGGCGAGATCCAGGCCAATTCGTTCCAGAACCAGCCTTATCTGGACAACCAGAAGGCGGACCGTGGCTACAAGATCGAAGCCGTCGGCCTGACCGTGAATTTCCCGATCGGCGTCTATTCCAAGAAGCACAAGGCCTTCGCCGACATCCCCGAGGGCGGCAAGGTCTCGATCCCGAACGATCCGACCAATGGCGGCCGCGTGCTGCTGCTGCTGCGCGACAAGGGCGTGATCAAGCTGAAGGACGGCACGGGCTTCAAACCGACGGTGCTTGATATCGCCGAGAATCCCAAGAAGCTGAAGTTCATCGAGGTCGACGCGGCGCAGGCGCCGCGCGCGCTCGACGACGTCGACGCCGCCGCGATCAACACCAATTATGCAACCCAGGCGGGCCTCGATCCCGTCAAGGATCCGATCCTGCGCGAGGACCCGAAGGGGCCCTACGTCAATCTGATCGCCGTTCGCACGGTCGACAAGGACAAGCCATGGGTCAAGATCCTTGTGGACAGCTATCACACGGCGGAGGTCAAGGAGTTCGTCCTGACCAAATTCAAGGGCGCGGTACTGCCGAGCTGGTAGGCAGTCTGCCCAGCCAAAGTTCAGCTCAGGGCGATCCCGGCGGGCAGCCTTGCGTACGAGCCCTGCGCAATGCCCGCTTGTCTGGAGCTGCGGCAACCGACATCATCGGGGCCCATCCTCGCCTTGCAGGGGTCGTATGAAACGCTTAGCCAACCTGAAACGCCTGGGCTTTTTCACACGGCTTCTCGACGAGGCCCCGCCCGCCGACCGATATCGCTTCGCGGCCGAGCAGATCGTGCGCGCCGAGAAAGTGGGCCTGGATTCCGCGTGGATCGCGCAGCACCATTTCCACGAGCGCGAGGGCGGCCTGCCGTCGCCCTTTACTTTCCTCGGTTACGTCGCAGCCCAAACCTCGCGCATCCGGCTCGGCACCGGCATCGTCACCTTGCCGCTGGAGAATGCTGTGCGGGTGGCGGAGGATGCCGCGGTGCTCGATCTGCTCTGCAATGGTCGCTTCGAGCTCGGTGTCGGCACCGGCGGCAATCCCTCGGCCTTTGCCGCCTTCGGCCTCGACAGCGCCCAGCGCAACGAGATCTTTGCGCGCAATCTGGAAATCGTCCGCACGGCGCTGACGGGCAAGCCGCTCGACGGTGGCGACACGCTCTATCCGCAGCGGCCGCAATTGGACAACCGGATCTGGCAGGCGACGTTCTCCGTTGCGGGCGGCGCGCGTGCCGGTAAGGCGGGCGATGGCCTGTTGCTGTCGCGCACCCAGCCTCGAACCAAGGAGGCGCCGAAGGCAACGCTGGCCGAGATTCAAAATCCGGTCATCGATGCCTACCTCGAAGCACTGCCGCCGGGACGCGAACCCCGCATCATGGCCTCGCGCACCATCTTCGTCGCCGACGACCGCACCGAGGCGCTACGCCTTGCCGATATCGGGCTGCGGCGCGCGCTGCCGCAATTCCTCAAGGGCGGCCACGCCAAGCCGGGCGAGACGCTCGAGGAGATGATCGCAGCGTTCGACACCCATGTCGGCGCGGCCGACGACGTGATCGCTTCGCTCCGCGCCGACGCCACGCTGGAGCGGGTGACCGATCTCGTCTTCCAGGCGCATTCGGTCGATGCCCCGCATCCCCATATCTTGCGCTCGATCGAGCTGGTCGCGGAGAAGGTCGCGCCGGCGCTGGGCTGGACCCGGACGGCGGCGGATGTGGCGCTGGCGGGCTAGTTGCGACACCAGAGAATTGTACGAGGCTGAATGATGGCTACGAAGGATATCATCGACGCGCTCGCTGGGATTGAGCCGGGATCGGCCCTGGACGGCATTCGCGCCAAGCGCGTGCAGGCGCGTGACAATGCGCAGAAGAGCTATCTCTCTTTGTTCGAGCCGATCGATGCCGGTGATGTCTCGCTTGTCGAGCGGGCGGCAGTCGCGTTCTTCGTGATCGGTCTTCACCGCGAGCCGACCGTAGCTGCCTTCTATCGGGCGAAGTTAACTGCGATCGCCGACGGTGCGCGCCTGATTGAGGCAATCGAGGCTGAAATCGCGCGGGGCGAGACTTCGGGCCCTTACGGCGCCTTTCCGGCCGGGCCGCTGTCGGTCGAGAACAAGGCCGGCCTGGCCTACCGCGTCAGCGCGGAGCGCAAGACCGATCTCGGGGACCGGCTCGTTGCGGCGTTCGAGCATGCGCATCTGCTGGTGTTCCGCCCGCGCGATGCGGCCGTGGCCGACATGAAGGCGCTGCTCGCTGCCGGCTGGTCGAACACCGGAATCGTCACGTTCTCTCAGCTCGTTGCGTTCCTGTCGTTCCAGGTGCGCGTCGTCACCGGACTGCGCGTGCTCGGCGCCTCGCTTGGCAGCGCAAACGCTGCGGGCGGCGCCTAAGGAGATCGCAATCATGAGCGCTGCAAACAACGTCAATCCGCCCGTCGTCTTCACCCAGGATGAACTGGGCTGGGTGTCGTGGATCGATCCGCTGCCCGAAGCCGAGCTGACCGAGCGGCATTTCGCCGGCCTCGTCGATCGCTCCCGTTCCAAGTCCGAATATTTTCGACTGCTGGTGCGCGATCCCGAGGTGCTGGAAGCCCGCACCAAGACTGACAAGGACATCTTCTACAACGTTGCCGACGGCCTGCCGCGCGCCGAGCGCGAGCTCGCAGCGGCTGCGACCTCGCGCTACAACGGCTGCATCTACTGCGCCTCCGTGCACGCGCGTTTCGCCAGCACTTATTCCAAGCGCCGCGACGATGTGCAGCGGCTGCTCGACGAGGGCGTCGGCGCCGATCTCGGCGACGAGCGCTGGAATGCGGTCGTCAATGCCTCGGTGGCGTTGGCCGCAACGCCGATCGCGTTCGGCCCCGACAATATCGATGAGCTGCGCCGCGCCGGTCTCGACGATGCCGAGATCGTCGACGTCATCAACGGCGGGTCGTTCTTCAACTGGGCGAACCGGCTGATGCTGTCGCTCGGCGAGCCCTCGAAATAGCCAATCTCACCGGCATGGAAATTGCTGGTTGTTTCAACACCTGACAGGATGGAGCCGTCCATGAGCAACATCGATCGTCGTACCCTGGTCAAGGGCTCGCTTGCCGCCATGATGGCGGGAGCAGCCTTCTCGCGCGCCGCGCTTGCGCAATCGTCCGAACCGATTTTGCTGGGCGTCAGCGGTCCGTTGACCGGGCCGAACGCACAATATGGCACGCAGTGGAAGCAGGGCTTTGATCTCGCGCTGGACGAGATCCAGGCAGCGGGCGGCATCAACGGCCGCAAGCTCGCCTACAGCTTCGAAGACAGCCAGAGCGACCCGCGCCAGTCGGTGGCGATCGCCCAGAAGTTCGTCTCCGATCCCAGGATTGTCATGGAGCTCGGCGACTTCTCCAGCCCCGCCTCGATGGCGGCCTCGCCGATCTATCAGCGCGGCGGGCTGGTGCAGTTCGGGTTCACCAATTCGCATCCCGATTTCACCAAGGGCGGCGACTTCATGTGGAGCACCTCGGTCAGCCAGGCTGACGAGCAGCCGCTGCTGGCGGCTTATGCCGTGAAGCGTCTCGGCCTGAAGAAGCTCGCCGTGCTGCACCTCAACACCGATTGGGGCCGCACCAGCCGAGACTATTTCGTCAAGGCCGCGAAAGAACACGGCGCCGAAATCGCCGTCACCGAAGGCTACATTGCGGAGGAGCGCGACTTCCGCTCCACGCTGGTGCGGGTCCGCGACGCCAATCCGGACGGGCTGATCCTGATCTCCTATTATTCCGACGGTGCGCTGATCGCGCGGCAGGCACGCCAGGTCGGGCTGAAGCAGGTGATCTGCGCCGCGAGCTCGGTCTACTCGCCGAAATTCCTGGAGCTCGGCGGCGAGGCCGTCGAGGACGTCCATGTCGGCACGCGCTACTTCCCGGAAGACCCGCGCCCCGAGGTGCAGACGTTCATCGCGGGCTTCAAGAAGAAGTACAACGGGGTGGAGCCCGACGCGTTCAACGCTTACGCCTATGACGCGATGAACATGGCCGCCGCCGTGGTGAAGATCGGCGGCACCGACCGGCGTGCGATCCGCGACGCCTTCACGAAAGTGAAGGACGTATCGAGCGTGATCTTCGGCAAAGCGACGTTCGACGTCGAGAGCCGGCGCGTCAAGGGCGCCATGAATGCCGAGCTCGTCGTACGCAAGGGCCAGTTCGCGCTCTGGGACGGCAAGCCGACCTGAGGGGATTTTCTGCGTGTCTTCCTGGCTCGACTACACGATCAACGGGCTGATCGTCGGTAACGTCTACGCCCTCGTTGCGGTCGGGCTCGCGCTGATTTTCGGCGTCAGCCGGCTGATCAACTTTGCGCAAGGGTCGATCTACCTCGTCGGCGCCTATATCGGCTGGGTCGCGGTGGTGCAGCTGCACACGCCGCTGCCGCTCACCATCATCGTGGTCGCGGTGGCGGCAGCGCTGGTCGGCCTGATCATCGAACGGTTCGGCCTGCGTCCGCTGCAGAACTCGGTGCGCATCGCGCCGCTGCTGGCGACGATCGGCATCAGCTTCGTGCTCGATCAGCTCGTGATGCTGACCTTCTCGCCCAATCCGCGCGCGCTGCCGAGCCAGTTGCCGGATATCCGCTTCCAGATCGGCGGCGGCACGATCGGACCGCTCGATCTCCTCATCGCCGGTGTCGGCCTCACCAGCGCGTTGCTGCTGTTCGTGTTCCTGCGCTACAGCAAGCTCGGCTGGGCCGTGCGTGCCACCGCGCAGGACCGCGACGCCGCGATGCAGATGGGCGTCGACGTCAATCGCGTCAATCAGGCGGTGTTCGGCATTGCGGCTGCGCTCGGCGGCGTTTCCGGCCTGCTGGTCGGCATGTATTACAACCAGATCGACACCGCGATGAGCCTGCAGGCGACGCTCAAGGGCGTCGTTGCCGAAGTCGTCGGCGGCGCCGGCAACGTGCCGGGCGCGGTGATCGGCAGCCTGCTGCTCGGACTGGTCGAGAGCTATGGCGTCGCCGTGTTCGGCACCAGCTACCGCAATCTGTTCGCATTCCTGCTGCTGGTCGTGGTGCTCGTGCTGCGCCCGAACGGTCTGTTCGCCAGCGCACGGCAGGCGCCGCCCGAGCCGCTCACCGGCACTTTCATTGCGCCGAGCCGCCCGGTGCGTATTCCGCGCTGGGCTCTGCTGATCGCGACCGCCGTCTTCGCGATCCTGCCGCTGTTGCCGGTGTCGTTCTACGTGCTCCAGACCCTGATCAACGCCTGGCTGCTCGGCATGCTCGCGCTGAGCCTCACCCTGGTGGCAGGCACGATCGGCCAGGTTTCGCTCGGGCACGCCGCGCTGCTCGCGATCGGCGCCTACACCTCCGCGCTGCTGTCGCTCACGTTCGCCGTCCCGGTCGGCCTTGCCATCATCGGCGGCGGCTTGATGAGCGCGGCGCTGGGCACG
This sequence comes from Bradyrhizobium sp. JR4.3, assembly GCF_040547695.1. NCBI lineage: Bacteria > Pseudomonadati > Pseudomonadota > Alphaproteobacteria > Hyphomicrobiales > Nitrobacteraceae > Bradyrhizobium > Bradyrhizobium sp. JR4.3. The sequence goes on from NZ_JBEPQF010000004.1 coordinate 300,503, forward strand.
GCGCTGATCTCACCGTCGTTCCGGCTGCGCGGACATTATGTGTCGATCGCGACGCTCGCGATCGGCGAGATCGTCTCGCTTGTGATCCTGAACTGGGAGAGCGTCACGCGCGGTCCGATCGGCATTTCCGGCATTCCGCCGCTGGCGCTATTTGGCTATGAGCTGGTCAGCCCGATTTCGATCTACTGGTTCAGCTTCATCGTGATGGTCGTGCTGGCGCTGCTGCAGGGACGCCTGCTCGGCTCGCATCTCGGCCGCAGCTTTCGCGCCATCCGCGACGACGACATCGCCGCGCGCGCCTATGGGCTCAGCCTGAATCGCTACAAATCGCTCGCCTTCATCTTCGGCGGCTTTGCCGCCGGCGTCAGCGGCGGCATCGCCGCGCACCTCTATTCCTACATCAACCACGAGACCTTCAACACCCAGCAATCCATCCTGGCGCTGACTGTGGTGATCCTCGGCGGCCTCGGCAATGTCGTCGGAGCGATTCTCGGGGCGGTCGCGCTGGTCGGCCTGCCGGAAGTGTTCCGCATTGCGGCGGAGTATCGCATCCTGATCTACGGCATCGTGCTGCTGCTGCTGGTGCGGTTCAGGCCGCAGGGCCTGTTGGGGACGATGTGATGAGCACGACCATGCTGTCCCTGCGCGGTCTGACGCGGCGTTTCGGCGGCCTCACCGCCGTCGACGCCATCGATCTCGATCTCGCCAAAGGCGAACTGATCAGCATCATCGGCCCGAACGGGGCCGGCAAGACGACGCTGTTCAATCTGGTGACCGGGCTTGACCTGCCGGACGCCGGGACGGTTCGCTTCGAAGGTCAGGACATCACGGGTCTCTCGCCGGAACGGCTCGCCGCCGAAGGCATCGCGCGCACGTTCCAGCTCGGTCGCGTGTTTGGCAATCTCAGCGTCATGGACAACGTCTTGATCGGCGCCCATACGCGGCTGCGTGCCGTCAAGCCGGCCGTGCCGCTGATCGGCCCGCTGCTGGAACTGGGTCTGGCGCTGCTGCGCCCCGCCAGCGTCAAGGCCGAGGAGGAGCGGCTGCGCGAGGAGGTGAAGGTCATTCTCGCGCGCTTCGGCGAGCGGCTGCTGCCGCGCATCGACCAGCCCGCCTACAGTCTCTCTTACGCCAACCGCCGCCGCGTCGAGATCGCCCGTGCGCTCGCCTTGAGGCCGCGCCTGCTGCTGCTCGACGAGCCGACCGCCGGCATGAATCCAACCGAAACCACGGAGATGCAGGGGCTCGTCGCCGAGCTGAAAGCCGAAGGGCTGACGATCTTGCTGATCGAGCACAAGCTCGAAATGGTGATGCGCCTGTCCGATCGCGTCATCGTCATGGACGAGGGCAAGAAAATCGCGGAAGGCCCGGGTGAACAGGTGCGCGGCGATCCCAAGGTGATCGAGGCCTATCTCGGCCACGGCCTGACGACGAAGCAGGAGAGCGCGGCATGACGAACCCGCCTCCCGATGCGCTGCTGACGCTCACCGACGTCAACACCTTCTACGGTCAGGCCCAGGTGCATTTCGACCTGTCGATATCAGTTCCGCGCGGCCACATCGTCTGCCTGCTCGGCGGCAATGCCAGCGGCAAATCGACCACGATGAAGATCATTTTGGGCCTGGTGAAGCCGCGCTCGGGCGAGGTGACTTTCGACGGTGCCTCGCTGCTCGGACTTACCACGCCGCAGATCGTCCGCCGCGGCATTGCCTCGGTGCCGGAGGCGCGACGGCTGTTCGCCGACATGAGCGTGCGCGAGAACATCCTGATGGGTGCGTTCGTGCGCAACGACCGCGAGGCGATCGCGCAGGATCTCGACAAGATGCTCACGCTGTTCCCGAAGCTCGGCCAGCGGCTGTCGCAGCGCGCCGGCTCGCTCTCGGGCGGCGAGCAGCAGATGGTCGCGATGGCGCGCGCGCTGATGAGCCGTCCCAGGATGATCGTGATGGACGAGCCGACCATGGGCCTGTCGCCGCTTTACGTGGACCGCGTGCTGGAGCTGATCCGCACCATCAACCAGGAGGGCGTCTCGGTCTTCATGGTCGAGCAGAACGCCAGCCTCGCGCTCGAGATCGCGCACGAGGCCTATGTGCTCCAGACCGGCAAGATCGTTCTCTCCGGCTCCGCCCGCGCGCTGAAGGACGATCCCCGCATCCGCGATGCCTATCTCGGCGGCTCCGAGGCCGCGTAAGGGGTCCGCTGTCGTCTCCTCCCTCCCGCAAATCCGCATATGCGATCATCGGGTGGAAGTCGAGTCTGGCCAGTATGACCACCTTATGAAAAGATCATACCGCTCGTGCGATGGGCGTGCGCAGTGGACCGAATGATTGACGTGACGAGATTATCTTTGCGGGCGGTCGAGCCCGGGATGGTGCTGCTGTTCGGCGGGTTGATCGCGGCCAACATCGGGGCGTGGGCCTGGGCCTTCGCGGCGTTCGGTGACCGGCCGACGGTGATGGCGACCGCGCTGCTCGCCTGGGTGTTCGGCCTGCGCCATGCCGTCGATGCCGACCATATCGCGGCCATCGACAATGTCGTGCGCAAGCAGATGCAGGCAGGCGGCACGCCACGTAGCGTCGGTCTGTATTTCGCGCTCGGCCATTCCACGATCGTCGTGGTGGCGACCATGCTGCTCGCGCTCGGCGTCGTGAGCCTCGGTGGCGACAGCCTGCTCAAGGAGATCGGCGGCTTCATCGGCACCTCGGTCTCGGCGCTGTTCCTGCTGGTGATCGCGGCCATCAATCTCCTCATCTTCGCCGGCCTGTGGCGGACGTTTCGCACGGCACGGGAGCAGGGGATTCACGACGCCGAGGGCCTCGATGCCCTGCTTGCCAATCGCGGCCTTCTGGCGCGGCTGCTCGGCCCGATGTTCCGCCTAGTGACAAAACCCTGGCACATGTATCCGCTCGGCTTTTTGTTTGGGCTCGGCTTCGACACCGCAACCGAAATCGGTCTGCTCAGCATCTCCGCCAGCGAAGCCGCGCGCGGCGCTTCGTTTGCCGATGTTCTGGTTTTCCCCGCGCTGTTCGCGTCGGGCATGGCGCTGGTCGATACCGCCGATTCGACACTGATGGTGAGCGCCTATCGCTGGGCCTTCGTCGATCCGCTGCGAAAGCTCTGGTACAACCTCACGATCACAGGAGCTTCCGTGGCGGTGGCGCTGTTGATCGGGGGAATCGAGGCGCTCGGGCTGATCGCGGACCGGCTCAGCCTGTCCGGCGGCGCGTGGGCATTGGTCGACGCGCTCAACGACTCGCTCACCAATGTCGGCTTCGCCGTGATCGCGCTGTTCGCGATCGCATGGCTCGTCTCGGTCGTGCTCTATCGGCGGATGTTTGCAGTTGAGCGGCGGCGCGCGGCCGATGCGCTGATCGGCGCCGACGCCACCGAAGCGGCCTGATCGACAATCCGCTGGGTCAGGCCGACGCTGCGCTCGCGACCTGCTCCGCCGGCAGGTCGTCGGCATTGGGATCGCCCGGCGCGGTGGCCCAAGCCAATTCCACCAGCGTCACGAATCTGCGGCCGGCGCCGTCGAGCTGACAGACGATCAGGCCCTGCTCTTCCATGTAGCCGAGCAGGCGCTGCGCCCGGCGCAGCGAATGCGAGCCGTAGGCGCGCGCGATCGCGGCGTCGCCGGGACACGGCCAGCCTTCTTTCGCCGCGCGCGCGATCATCATGAACACGCCCTGCATGTCGTCGGGCAGGATCGAGGCGCGGAGCGACACATCCTGCCAGGCGTCGTCCTCGGCATGCTCGGCGCCGAGCCCGGCGCGTGCGCGCGTCAGCATGCGACGGAATTCGGTGAGGTCGGGCACCGCCGAGCCGAGCCCCTCGATGCGGCAGCGAACCACGAACTCCTGGTACAGCACGCCGACCGCGCGGAAACCGGCGTCGGGCGCGGCGAGCACGGCACGAAGGGTCCGATCCACGCGCTCGCGCCGTTCGGCGAGCTCCTCGGCGCTGACCGGAACCTCGATCATTTCGGGCCCGATCTCCGGTGCCGCAGCCTTCGCGGCGCGGAGCTGCTCGAGCAGATCGGGCGCGGGCCGGCGCTGCGGCCGGCTGGCATCGGGGGGCGGCGCGGCCAGGATCACGGCGCGCATGTTTTCGAGTGCGGCTTCGGGCATCGGCATCAGCCGCGGCGTGGAATTGCGCGGCTGGGTTTCGGTCGTGCCGATATTCAAACGCAGGGGCCGTCGCGACAGCGCGGGGCCGAGCGCCATGAATTGTCCGCGTTCGAGATCGCGAAACGATTCGGCCTGCCGCCGCTCCATGCCGAGCAGGTCGGCGGCGCGCGCCATGTCGATGTCGAGGAAGGTGCGGCCCATCAGGAAGTTGGACGCTTCCGCCGCGACGTTCTTGGCTAGCTTTGCCAGCCGCTGGGTCGCGATGATCCCGGCGAGCCCGCGCTTGCGGCCGCGGCACATCAGATTGGTCATCGCGCCAAGCGAAAGCTTTCGCGCTTCGTCCGAGACTTCGCCCGCGACTGCAGGCGCAAACAGCTGCGCCTCGTCGACGACCACCAGCATCGGATACCAATGGTCGCGGTCCACATCGAACAGCCCGCCGAGGAAGGCCGCGGCGCGGCGCATCTGGTTTTCGGCGTCGAGCCCTTCGAGATTGAGCACGGTGGAGACGCGATGCAGCCGTGCGCGCTCGCCGGCAACCTGAAGGCCGCGTTCGGTGTGATCCTCGGCCTCGATCACGAGATGGCCGAAATGCTCCGCCAGCGAGACGAAATCGCCTTCGGGATCGATGATGGCCTGCTGCACCCAGGGTGCGCTCTGCTCCAGCAACCGTCGCAGCAAATGCGATTTGCCGGAGCCCGAATTGCCCTGCACCAGGAGGCGGGTCGCCAGCAGTTCCTCGAGGTCCATGGCGGCCACAGCGCCCGCCGTGGTCTGCCCCATCTCGATTGCAACCGTCATGCCCGACTCAAGTCCTATCATTCGCGAACAGGGACTTAACAACCCGGTCGCGGCGCGTCGAGCACCATGGCGGAAATCATGCGTTGTTGCCCACGGCGGAGTTCAGGCGTGATTCGATTGCCGTAGAAGTGCGGGCCGATAGGGCGCTTGCGGATCGTCGTCCTCATCGGAAGGAATGGCGCAGGAGCCGAATTCCTGCCTGATCCGCTCGATCTCGGCGATACGCTCGTGCAGCCGCTGCAGATGCTCCGGGGATGTCGCCCGCCAGAATCGAAATGTGTCGGCGGTGAGCGGCATGAACGCGGTGCCGAACAGCGTTGGCTCGGGAACGACGGTGCGCCCGAGCAGCAGGAACCGGTCGGCGCCGGAGACGACGAGCGTCGCGTAGCCGCGATTTCCGATTCGCTTGATGCCGTTCAGCGACCATTCGGCGAGCTTGCTGAAATAGGGCTCCTCGCGCCAGCGATCAGGGCAATGATCATCGACGGTGACGTTGACGGCGTCCTGGCTGAAATGCACGATGATGCCCGACTTCGCGGGAAACCAGTGGTCGTCGAGATGGCCTTGCAGCCAGGCGCAGACGAATGAACGGCACATCTGGGGACGGCGCTCGTAGATGGTGCAACCCGTGCCCGTCTGCCAATGCTTGCACAGCTGGTTCACCGGCTTGTCGACGGCGGCGACTTCGAGGATGTCGCAGCAGGCATTGCACGAGCCGCATTGTCGGGCAGGCTGGGCTGTCCTGGTCGGGCCGGTTCCGCGAAAACCCTGGCCGTCGCGGACCAGCAGCTTCTGCTTCTCCAGCGCGTTCAACGCACGTTCGATTTTGAGACGGGACAGTCCGGTGGCGTCGATCACGCCCTTCATCGTCGTCGCGCCTGCCTCTACTGCGCGGACGACGCTCAGCATCGCCTGGTCCATTGCTTCTTTTTCTTCGATTTTTCTTGTCTGGATCCGAACGCGGGGACTGCAAACCGTGTCTGGAAAAGCCGTAAAAGACTGTCTTGCAAAGCTATGTTACTCAGGCACATCTGCCAGACAAGACGGCGAGCCTGGCGCGCGCGCATGCGGCGTTTGCGCAAATGAAGGATCTCGTCCGAAGCGTGCGACCTCGTTCGAGCGCGCGGCGGACAAGGATTGTGCGCTTTGGTTCAGTTCGAGCGGAAATGCCGCATTTTCACGCTGCGCCACGTCTAGAAATGACGAGCCACATGGGCTCTGTGTCATTCAGGCGTGATATTTGCGGTAAAAGCAGGAGGGAACTGAAAGCGACACGATCGCGTGATCGATGACTCGCGATCACTCCTGTTGAGTTTGCGTCACACCAGGAACAGTGCCGCGCGCGATCATTTGCGTGAGAGCATGGTGGCAGCCCCAGGCGCGACGCTCAGCCCCGGTGTCTTGGGAGCGTAAGCGCCGACGCGTCCGATCGCGAATGGAAGCGCCCGTTACAGCGCGCCCGATCCGCCCTGCACGATCTTCTCGTTGAGCTTCAGGTCCACGGTCTCGACCGTGCGGTCGATCTCTGCATTGGGCGCGCCGAGCTGATGCGAGATCAGCTTCACCAAGAGATCGACGCGCTCGATGAAGGGCGCGCCGCCGGCCACCGCGCGTGCGGCCGACGACGGCTTCAGCAGGCTCTCGGCAGCCTTGGCGTACTTCGCGAACGGCACCTGGTCCTGCGGATCGGCGCCGAGACGCCGCGCGATGGCGTCGACATGCTCGTAGATCGTCTGCGAGCGCGCGAGATCGCCGTGCACGGCGTCACGGATCGACTGCGGCTCGTGCGGCGTGATGCAGCGGTAGTTGCCGGTCAGCAGCATCGACCATTTCGCTAGCGGCACGAACAGAGAATCGAACACCTTCAGCTTCACCGGCACGTCGTGGCCGTCCAGGGTCACCGCGTCGATGTCGGCTTCGAGCTCGCGCAGCACCTTGTTGTGCTTCTCGTCGGCGAACACGGATGCCTTGAAATTCGTGGGCAGACCGACGTGAAGCACGTTCGCAGCCTCTTCCGGCGGACGGAACGCCTGCGGGTCGGGCGAGCACAGGGTCACCAGCCCGGGCTCGAAGCGCTCCCACACCTGCGCATTGGTGTAGGCCTCCTCGAGATCCATGTCTGCGAGCGAGGGGATCCGCTTCAGATAGGGCAGCGGCGGCATGTTCATGATCGACAGGCACGGCAGCTTCGCCGCGGCGATCCTGACCATGAGAACGCGCACCGTGTGGTTGGTGTATTGCGGCTCCTGCATCGCAAGGCCGACCATGTCGTAACGGGACAAGTCCACATTGGCCGGCGTCACGGCGTCGAGCTTGCCGGGCAGGTCGCGCGAGAAGATGGCGCGGTGAACCGCCTCGTCGCGCAACTTGATGCGCACTTCGGTACCCTCGCGGTTGATCAACTCCGCGGTCTTGGCGCGGCAGACCAGGGTCACGTTGTGCCCCGCCATCAGCAGCTTCGTGCCCAGCAGGGAGCCGTAGGAAGCCCCGAGAATCAGGATGTTACGCGCCATGTCTCGTCCCTTTGACAATTTGTGCGATTTTTGAGCCCCGGCCGTCATCCGCGGGCGAGTTTGGCCGGCATGTAAGGCAAAGTGCGTGGGGATGGCAACTGGGATAATGGATACAAGGCACGGAAGGCTCAGCAGGCGGCCCGGCGTGTTGCTTGACGCCGAAAGCGCGACGGCGCCTCACCGGCGACGGGTTCTGCATGTCCATGAGTTGCTCAAATAACTGGCTTACCGAAGTAAGAAATGTTGCACGCCTCAATCGCCCGGGCTCGCCCAGAACGCGATCATACCTCGTCACGTCTCGCGCGCCGGGTGCGGATGAGCGACATCGAGGATTTCGTCGCGCGGGTTTTCCTGCGACGTCGACCGCGGGAAAGTCCCGTGGCGAAGGGCGTCGGCATCGATCAGGCGGCAACCCGCCGCATCTTTTGTCGCTGGCGTGATTGGTGGCACGGCGGATCGGCGTCATCAGGAATTCATGATGGAAGCCGACACAGGCGATGCCTTCTCCCTCGTTAAATGAGCTCCAATTTTAGTCGTCCACCGCAACAAAAAACTGCAAACGCGGAACAGCAAAAAATGGCAGAGTGGTGCGGGGCCTAAACTGTGTATCAGCAACGGAGCTGAGACGTGACGATTGAGTTGGAGTCGGCGTGAGACTTGCTTTGCGACCGGTTCGTTCGGACTGTAGTCCGTCTGGTCCAGTGCCCCCGCCCGCGAAGGGAAAGCGGAATGATCATCGGGGCGGCAGACGCAAGCGCGATCACGCACGCGTGATATCGCATCGAGCAGACATGCAGGGCGTTGCGCTAACAGCGCTGCGCCGAGTCCAAGCAACCGCCGACGCGCCGTTCGGGGACTGTCATGGAACATGATCATTGGCCTCACGGCACGTGCGACGGCGCCGGTCGAAGCCTGGCGTGCTTGCGGAAACGCGCGTCCGATTTTTTCGAAAGCTTGTCCGTCGCCGAACTCGTGCGCGAGGCGCACAGGCATCGGTGGATTTCGGACTGGTTGAGGATCTCAGGCGAGTACCGGATCTTCGCCGAATCGGTGCGCGCAGCCGGTTCAGCTCAGATCGCGCGGGAAGCGTGGCTGTGCTCGCTGACGGCCCTTGAAGTCGCGAGGAACCTGTCTTGGCCCGGAGATCCCGGGAGTACCGACCTCGTAGACAAGGTCGGACTCAGCCTGAGGGGCTTCGAGGAGAACGCCGGTTCGGCGATCGAGCGCGTGGAGATCGACTGCTTTGATCAAGGCTCGCTTGCGGGCTACTTTCTGCCGGCGTTCCCCGATCGGTCTTTCGCACCCGCGGTTATCTGTGTCAGCGACGAGGACATCACCCTGGGCTCGATGATGAGCAGGCTGTTGCCGGCCTCCGGGCGACGGAACATGTCGCTCCTGCTCGTTGATACCGGCAATTCATCCGGTCGCAGCCCCTTCAAGCCGGCGCATATTCTGCAATGCTGGCTGGATTACCTGGAAGCGCGTCCGGACGTCGATTCGCAGCAGATCGCGGTCTACGGCGAGGGGGCGGCCGCCAGTCACGCATCCCGTCTTGCCCTCCTGGATCGCAGGATGGCTGCCGTCGTGGGCGACGGCGGCATTGCGACGCCGGTCATGCGCCGGGCATCGCTGCGCTGGATGATCGGCGTCGAGCAGACGGTCCGTGACGGGACCTCAACGGGTTCGTTGCCGCCGTCGCGTCGGATCCCTTGCCCACTTCTGATGGTCGTCGGGAGCCGCTCAATGGTTTGGGAGGAGGATGCTCTCGAACTGCAAGCCGGCTATCGGCAGGCCGGAGCCGATTGCGCGACCGTCGTGCCGAACTGCATTCCGCACCCCCTGGGCGAGGTCGAGAATTTCATCGCGGTGGACGATTTCATTTTCGAATGGCTCGACAGCAAACTCGGAATTGCCCCCCAGCTGGGCTCTGTGACCTACCTCTGAGCCGCGCAAGAGATTGGGAAGGCGAGAAGAGATTGGGGATTGATCGAGGCGCACGTTCCGCGTCTGAGGTCAGGGGGTCAGGAGGCGTCGATGGCCAGCAACCGTGCGGCCAACCGGGCATTCTTCGCAATCGTTGCGAGCGCGGCATTCAGATCGGCCAAGGTCTTCTCGTCGAGCTCGTTGAACATGGTCGAGTTCAAGGCAAGCTTTCTCTTGGACAGCTTTTCGATCTCCGAGGTCGCCTTTGCGGTGAGCGACATCAGGACGTAGCGTGCGTCGTCTGCTGCCGGCCGTCGCGATAGGAAGCCGCCCTTTTCGAGGGCCTTGGTCTGGTTGGTCACGAAGGCCGGGTGGACCCGCAGCTTGTTTGCGATGTCGATTCCGGCGACACCTCGCCCCTGGTCCAGTTCAGTGATTGCCATCAGGATCAGCCACTGCGGCTCGGTAATGCCCAGCAGTCCGGCCCAGCTGGTGTGGATGTCCTCCAGCTGGGAATGAATTTCAACGACGTTCCAGATAAAGTCCGTAATCGCCCTGTCGAGTTTCTTCTCGATCATGTGGCTCCCTCCCCATTTGTTCTATGAGCCATCTTTAATGGGATATCTTGGAAGCGTCTCGAAAATCGCGCGCCGACGACAGGGAGATACCGCGCAGCTGAAATCACAGGACAAATTATTGCTTGCAAAGAACAATTAATTTTATTATCGACTATCGTACTCTATTTCGCTGCTCTTGACCCGCTCGATGGACAGCGATGCGAGACCTCCAAGAAGCCCTCGGGATGCCCCCTGAGGGCTTTTCTTGTTTGGTTATATGGAATCTTCGCTACCAAAGCCGCCGCTGTTGCTCTTAAGCCACATCCCGGCCGGAACTGTCGATTCATCAAATCAATAAATTGAGGCAGTTGTTTTTATAAACTATATGTGAAGCCACGACGGAGGGGGGGCACCTCGCTGTCGTTTCAGTCCGGACCTTCGTGCGGATCTGAATTGATCGAAATTGAGAGGGTAAAGCGGCGTCCACCGAGGACCCGAGCCCCCTGAACCGACCTGGAGGTTTACTAATGAAGTTGACGAAGACACTCTTTCTCGGCTCGGCTGCCGGCCTGATGGCCGCCTCCGGGGCGTTCGCAGCCGATCTTCCCGTGAAGGCCAAGGCGGTCGAATACGTGAAGATCTGTTCGCTGTACGGCGCCGGCTTCTACTACATCCCGGGCACCGACACCTGCATCAAGCTCGGCGGCTACGTGCGCGCTGACGCGAACTTCAACACCAACTCGGACTTCAATCCGAACCAGGGCGGCACTGCCGGTGCTCGCAACCGCCTGATGAACTACTACACCTTCCGCGCTCGTGAAGACCTCAACATCGACACCCGCACAGCGACCGAATACGGCGTGGTCCGCACCTTCTTCGACGGCGTCTTCACCTGGACGAGCGGCAACTATACCCCGACCGGGTCGGCAACGGGCGCAACCCAGTACAGCGGTACGCTCGGTCTCAACGCTGCCGGCACCGGCCTCGTTGGTTCGAATGGTAGCGGCAACGTCAACGGCACCGACGGCAACACCTCGGGTGGCGCACTCGGCGTGTACTACGCCTTCATTCAGTTCGCCGGCTTCACCATGGGTAAGGCCGTGTCGCAGTTCGATGCGCCCTGGACCAACTATCCCGGCAACATCACCGACAACCTCGTCGGCGGCAGCGGCACGGTCACTGGTGTCAACCAGTTCACCTACACCGCCGACTTCGGTCAGGGCATCACGGCGTCGTTCTCGGCTGAAGACGTCTCGGCCTACTATCAGGCCGGAAACGTCAACATGACCGGCGCGACCGCGGGCGGCATGATCGGCGGCTCGTACGGCACCAACGCGATCGGCGGCACTCGTTCGCCGAACCTCGTTGGTACGGTCCGTGTCGACCAGGCCTGGGGCCTGTTCCAGGCGTCGGTGGCTGCGCATGACAACCACGTCGGTTATTACGGCGCGACCGAGCCGACCGGCCACCCCGACGACAAATGGGGTTGGGCGGTTCAGCTCGCTCTGTCGATCAAGAACATCCCGACCGGCGCGGGTGACACGATCAACATCCAGGGCGTCTACACCGACGGTGCGACCCGCTACAACTTCCAGAATCTGTCGGGCAGCAGCTACGCGCTGTACGGCAATTCGGGCATTGCTGGCTCTTACGGCAGCATCGGCTTCGCCAGCGCTCCCGATACGGTGTTCGTGACCGGCAGTTCGCAGGAAACCGTCAAGACCTGGGGTTTCCGCGGCGCTTACACCCACAACTGGGATCCATACTGGAACTCCTCGCTGTACGGTGCCTACGCACAGGCCCAGTTCGGCACGCTGGCCAAGACCACCCTCTGCGGCGCCGGCGGTGCTGGCGGCGTGTTCGGCGGCCTGGCCGGTGTGACGGGTTGTAACCCGGACTTCGCCATCGGCCAGCTCGGTGTCGTCACCCGCTGGACCCCGGTCAAGAACCTGACGTTCTCGGCTGACGTCTCCTGGACCCACCTCGACCAGAAGTACTCCGGTACGGTTGGCCTCGTCCCGAACGTTATTACCGCTAAGCCGGCCGCGGTTTACGAACTGAAGGACCAGGACTCGATCGCCATGATCCTCCGCGCTCAGCGCAACTGGTAAGATCTGTCGAAACACATGAACGAACACCCGGCGGGAAACCGCCGGGTGTTTTTTTTGCGCAAAGCAGATGATGTAGGACGGCGAAGCCCCGGTGCCCGGATGGAGCGCAAGTGCGATCCGGGGCCGCTCGCGCGGTGTCTGGCACCTTCCCGGATTACGCTTGCGCTCCATCCGGGCTACGGGATCGCGCCTGTGTCGCTCCTCTGTCAATCGTTGGCCGCAAAAATATTCCACTTTACCGAAATTCGGTTTTGGCGTATGTGTCACTCATCCCGGCTCATCCTTGAGGGGCGATCTTGTGGTCGTCACGTTCGCGAGCCGGGCTTGCGGTGGACGCGGCAGCGTTCGGGTACGAGTGGCCAAGGGCAGGGCGGATTGCTCTCCGTGAGCCCAAGGCTTCGTTCCGACGAGCGGCGCTGCTAGGCTTCGTCTCGTCTGTAAGTTTCCGGCTCTGTCGACAGGGCTGGAAAAACTGCGGCGAAATGGCGAGCCGTGCGTACGGCAAAACCGTGTGGTCCTGGCCGTCGTTGCTACGGTCAAGCTCTTGCGGATGCGGCATCTGCGTCAACCGGCGCGGTGTCGGTGAATTTCGCGAAGGCGAGGGAGGCCAAAGAGAACTCGGCTCCCGGGAGAGCACGGCATAAGCCGTCCAACCATCGCGCAGGGAAGGCCGAGTGATTGGCTACACCTGTATGCTGCTGTGCGGTTTTCCTGCGTGTGCTTTTCGCGCAGCGGACCGCGGGTGCCAGCCGGCACCCGGCCTTCCCTGCGCCCTCTTGGACAAGAGGGTGGAGCTACCAGGCAAAGCTCGGGCGAAATGCGCCGCGAGGACGCGAAGCTGTGTCCGCGGCTACACACTCCCTGTCATCGCCCGGCTTGACCGGGCGATCAGTATTCCGAGACAGTTTATGACTGAACCGAGAAGCCGCGGCGCACTGGATTCCCCGCTTTCGTGGGAATGACAGTGGTGCTGGGAGGACGAAGCTGCCGCCTCATACGCCGTCATTGCGAGCGCAGCGACGCTTCCGCCTTCGCTAAAGCTTCGGCGGACACGTCGCTGCGCTCGCAATGACGGCTTGACGGAGTGTGCGCCACATTTCGTTCTCGCCAACGCTGCGCAATCTTCCGCAAGTAGCGCAGAATCCGCGCGCGGAATTTACGCGTGCCTCACCCCTGGTTCGCGACGCGCGCGCGGTCGAGGTGCTCCTCGATCTTGGGACGGTCGCGGGTGCGCTCGAAACTGGTGCAGAGCAGTTCGGTCTCCTCCAGCGAAACCGGCGCGCGATACAGCCGGCACATGAATTCGGCCGTTGCGCGTCCCTTGCCGGTACCCGGCCCGCGTTCGGCGAGAAACATGCAGTCTCGGCAGATGCTGGCATCGAGCCGCTGATGCGCCGCGTCGAGGTGATTGAGGATCTCGCGCAGCGAATCGCGCAGCCTGACGCACTCGTCGGGTCCGAGCGCGGTGACCGCGTTCAGCACGTGATTGATCGGATCGTGCTGGCTCAGGCACTTCTCGCCCTGCGCAGTGACGTGCAGCACGACAGAACGCTTGTCTTCGTGCGACGGCTTTCGCACCAGGAAGGATTTGCCCTCCAGCGTCTTCACGATCTGCGATGCAGTGGCCCTGGTGGCGCCGATGAAGCCGGCCAGCGCGGACGGCGTGCGCGAAAACCTGTTGGCGCGGCCGAGGAAGCGCAGCGCCATCCATTCTCGATCGCGCAACCCATGCTGATTGCCTTCGAAATACCAAGCCCTCGCCGCCTGAACCAGCAGCTCCACGGCTTCTCTTGCCAATGGCATGAATTCCTACCTTGCCCCGGGAAAAACGTTTGCGGCGCCCCGGAGCCGCCTTCGGTCGTTGCGCACCAGCCGTTCGCGAGAAGCTGCAGCACCGGCAATGTCCGATACATGCACCGTGCTCTTCTCTCGCATGAAGGCACGGACTGCCCGGGGCCCGACCCGGACCGATGGGCATTGCAAGCTATGGCGCGGGAAGCGGTGTTGCTGATGGTATGCCATTCGCGGCGTCGTCGCACGGGAGCCCGAGTAGCCGTCGCCAGCAGACGATGGATCGGAGTAGTTCAACCGAAGCCCCTAAGGTTCAAGTCACACGCAGACGTTTCTTATCTTCGACGAAACGATGAATGAGCTTCTCAACAAAATCAAGTAGAGACCCTCTCGGAGACTGGATGTCGTCGCAGGCGAATGTAACGTTCAAGACAATCTCGGGCTTCGGGGACACATGATGGTGAACGCAATACGCTGTCCCACCAGCAACATGCACGCGACTATGCGACAGTTTTATTGCACGGCCCATTGTTGGCAGTCGTTGATGCAAGTTGATCGAAGCTTGTGCACGACGACGATGTGCCTCGGCATGTCATCCACAACTTGTGCGTTCTGCCAAGAATTGTCCGAGGGAACTCACAGGAAGTACACGCGGCGGTTGTCCGGGCCGGAGGATGGAGTCGCATTCGGCGCGGCTGCCTCACCCGAACGGTGGAGAAGATCACGGCCGAAACCGGAGACGGTCGCGCAGGCGCATGCGCTGTAAGCGTGGCGGCATGCGCAATCGCCTGTCGAAAACAACGAGCAAGGTGCGATCGCGGGCGCCTCGCGGCCGACCCAAGTTGAGACTTGCTAGTCGCCCTTGAGCATATCCCGCAGTTCGCGAAACGGATCGGCGCTTGGCGCAGCCGAGGCGTCCTGCCTCATCGCGCCGTAGATTCTCGGAACCATGTCGACCGCCTGATCGAGCCCCGAATCACGTCCCGTTTGGTATCCGCCCATCAGGCGAAGGTCGCGCGTGTCCTCGTATTTGGCGATCATGGCGCGCAGCTTGCTCACCAATTCGCGCTCTTCGGGATCCCAGACGTTATGGGCGAGGCGGGAGACCGAACCCAGAACGTCCACCGCCGGGTAGCGCGCCTGGTCGGCGATGTGCCTGGAGAGCACGATGTGTCCATCGAGTGTGCTGCGGATGGTATCGGCGATCGGCTCGTTGTGATCGTCGCCGTCCACCAGCACGGAGAAAATCCCGGTGATCGTCCCGGACCCCTCCTCGCCGGGGCCGGCGCGCTCCAGAAGGCGCGGCAGATCGGTGAAGACGGTGGGTGCGTAGCCGCGTGCGACCGCGGGCTCGCCGGCGGCGAGCGCAACTTCACGGGCTGCGTGGGCGAAGCGGGTGATCGAATCGACCATGAGCAGGACCGATTCGCCGCGGTCGCGGAAATATTCGGCGACCGCCATGGCCGTCTTCGGCGCCAGTCGTCGCATCATCGGGCTCTCGTCTCCCGTCGACACGATCGTGACGGCGCGGTGACGATCGGCGCCCAGCACGTCCTCGATGAACTCGCGCACCTCGCGGCCGCGCTCGCCGACCAGCGCCAGCACGACGGTGTCGAAGCCCTGACTGCGGGCGAGCATCGCAAGTAGCGTCGATTTACCGACGCCGGAACCGGCAAAGATGCCGACGCGCTGGCCGGCGCAGATCGGGGCGAACAGGTCGATGACGCGTACGCCGGTGCGCAGCGGCTTGTGGACTCGTGCGCGCTTCATGGCCGAAGGCGCCTCCGCCTCGGCCGAGACCGGACGCGATCCCGGGGTGAGAGGGCCCTGTCCGTCCAGCGGCGCCCCGAGCGCGTTGATGACGCGGCCTTTCCAGCTCGGATCCGGGGCGAAGGACAGGGGCGGCATCCGGTAGGCGACCGAGCCGAGGCCGCCGGCGAACTGCCGGTCGAACGGCTTGGCGATGATGCCTTCGCTGTCGATCCGCACCACCTCGCCGATCTGGGGCTTGCCGCCGGAGTTGACGCCGATCAGTTCGCCGAGCCTGACGAAGCGCGACAGGCCGGAGACGCGGAAATGTGTCGACGCGATCTCGGAGATCGCGCCGCTGACGCTTGCCAGGGGAGTGCTCTGCTGAAGCTCCAGCAGCGCCCACTCAAGTTGCCGAAGAGCGTTCAAGGAAACCGTCCAACCTCATTGCGCGCGGGGCGCAGTCTATTTGCCGGGTTCGCCCAGCGTCCGGATTGCGTTCTGGAGCGAGCTCTCGGTGCCCTCGATCATCGAATTGGTGCCGTCGAAGGCGCGCGAGGCCGCGATCAGCTTCGTCAATTCCATCATCGGATTGGCGCCGGAGCCCTCGACATAGCCCTGCTTGAAGCCGTCGCGGGAGAAGTCGGCGATGGCTGTCGCAGGCCGGTTGGGCGTGACGCCCGAATTGCCGTAGCGGTCGAGATTGGCGTCGGCGGGAATGTTGAACAGGCCGATGGTGCCGATTTCGTTGTTGTCCTGGGTGATCGCGCCGCTGCGCGCGATGGAGACCGGTCCGCCGTTCGGATCGAGGGTGATCTGGGCGCCGCCGGAATCGATGACCGGGAAGCCGGACACGGTCTGAAGGTCGCCGTTGGCGGCGATCTGGAGGCGACCGTCGCGCGTATAGACCGTGCCGTTCGGACCGGCGAAGGCGATCCAGCCCTGTCCGACCACGGCGACGTCGAGCGGGTTGCCGCTCTCGGTGATGCTGCCCATCTCGCGCGAGATGATGTTGTCGCCGGGCGAGGAGAAGGCGACCGGGTTCGCGCCCGCCTTGGACAGCACCGTCTCGAACTTCACCACGTCGGTGCGGAACGCCGCCGTGTTGACGTTGGCGACGTTGTTGGCGATCGTCTGGAGGCGCTTTTCGAGGGCGACCTGCGCCGACAATCCTACATAGAGGGCCGATTGCATGACTTACCTGTTGAACTTGATGTTCTGAAGTGTCGTGAGCACGTTGCTATCCATGCTGATCGACGGTGCGGCGCCGCCGATCAGGACCAGCGCCGGGTTGGTCGAGGTGTCGCTCTGGGCCTGGGTCGCATCCCACATCGCCGCGAAGCGCTGCACGAATTTGGTGACCTTGGCCGGGTCCTGGAAATCGGTGAGCTTGATCTTGCTCGTGATCATCTTGGCCTGGGCATCGATATCAGCCGAGCTGATCGTCGATGGCAGCCCGAGCGCCGTCTGGACCACTTGCGTCATCGCCTTGTCCGCGAGGATCTGGTAGGAATTGGTGATCGTGGAGGCCTTGCGCGTGAAATAGAGCGCCAGCCGCAGGCCCTCGTTCTGGTCGCCCGCCTTCTCCTCCATCGTCTGCGTGACGTATTGGGTCGCGGTGCCGGTCGTGGCCGCGGCGGTTTGGGTCGCCTTGTCGCCGAGGGCGGCGAAATTGAAGGCGGCGGCGAATTGCCGATAGCGGGTGTCGGTCAGCTTGTTGGCGAAGGTCTTGTTGTCGGCGATACCCTCGGTCAGCACCTTGCGCATGAACGCCTTGGCGTAGGTCATGTCGCTGAGGCCATATGCCTTCATCGCGTAGGAATAGAGGCGATAGTCCTTCAGGAAGTCGTCGATGGTCTTCACGTTGCCGATGTGGCTGAGGAAGTAATCGGTATCGCGGCTGACATCCGGCTGCGTCGCGACCTGTGTCAGCGACTTGCCCATGTCCTTGGTCAGTCTGGTGTAGTCCGCGATGGTGGATAGCATGACCCGCGCCCCTCTGGCCGCTCTCGCGACGTCGTCCCAAGCTGCCGTGAATCGCTTGCGCGAGGCTGGCGAGGGGGAAGCCAGCCTCGCGCAAGGCTCGCCGACTAGATATTCCCGATGGGATCGGTGATGGAGCGGCGCGTTGGGCAGTTTCGTGGGGATCGTCATCACGGTAGCGGCACTGCTGGGCGGATTCGCCGCCATGGGCGGGCATCTGGGCGTGCTCATGCAGCCGTGGGAGTTCGTGATCATCATGGGCACCGCGGCCGGCACCTTCATCATGGCCAATCCCTGGAAGACGGTCGCGGATACCGGGCTTGCCTGCGTGCAGGCAGTGACGGGGGCGGTGCCCGGCCAGCGCTACTATCTCGATCTGCTCGGCGCGCTGCACGCGCTGATGCGGGAGCTGCGGGGCAAGGGCCGCAACGAGGTCGAGGCGCATATCGACGATCCCGCGTCCTCCGAGATCTTCAAGGCGTTCCCGAGCGTGCTCGGAGATCCGTCGCTGCTCCAGTTTATCTGCGACTACGTCCGTCTCATCATCATGGGTAATGCGCGAACGCACGAGATCGAAGCGCTGATGGACGAGGAGATCCACACCATCGTGAAGAGCAAGCTGGCGCCCTATCACGCGCTGGTGGTGGTCTCGGAAGCTCTGCCTGCGCTCGGCATCGTCGCCGCGGTGCTCGGCGTCATCAAGGCCATGGGCGCACTCGACCAGTCGCCGAAGCTGCTGGGCGGCTTCATCGGCGCCGCCCTCGTCGGCACTTTCGCCGGCATTTTCCTGTCCTACGGCATCATTTCGCCCTTCGCGATGAAGGTGAAGATGACGCGGGAGAAGCGTTGCCGGCCCTACATCATCGTCAAGCAGACGCTGCTGGCGTTCATGAACGGCGCCATGCCGCAGATCGCCGTCGAGCACGGCCGCAAGATGATCGCGAGCCCCGAGCGGCCCTCGATCGACGTCGTCGAGAACGAGACGATCGCGGGCCCCAAGGCGGTCGTGACCGAAGCTGAACCGAAGGCTGCGCGCGCATCATGATGGAAGCCCTCGACGTCGATCAGCGCAAGCCGCTGCCGAACTATCTGCTGGACGCCGCCGGCATCTCGATCGAGCGCATGCCGATGCTCAATGTGATCTTCGATCGCATGGCGGCATCGTGCACGGACAGCCTGCAGCCGATGGCTGGAACGCCATGCTATTTTTCGGTCAACGGCATCACCAACGACCGTGTCGGCGACATCGTCAAGGACTACGAGGCGAACGCGGTCGCGGCCGTGCTCTATGCCGAGCAGTGGGACTCCCGCATCATCATCATGCTCGACCGCGACTTCGTGTTCACGATGGTCGAGGCGATGTTCGGCTCCGACGGCGCCGAACCGCCGCTCGACGTCGAGCGCAGCTTCTCGAACATCGAGATCCGCCTGGTCCAGGCGCTGTTCGAGCGGTTCGCCAAGGCGCTGCAATCCGCTTTCGCCGGCACCTCCAACGTCACCTTCCGCGTCGAGCGGGTCGAGACCGCCATGGCGTCGCTGGCGATCGGGCGCAGCGGCAACATGTCGATCTGCGCGAACATCATGCTGCAGGCGCTCTACCGCGGCGGTCAGATGTTCCTCATCATTCCGCACTCCGCGCTCAACCCGCTCAGGCAGAAGCTCGCGACCGTCGTCGTCAGCGACGGCCGCGCGGCCGATCCGCGCTGGCGCGAGCAGATGGAGACCGAGGTTCACCGCACCGAGGTGACGCTGAGCGCCGTGCTGGACGAGAAGATGATTTCGCTCGGCGACGTCGTGAAGTTCCAGGTCGGACAGGTGCTCGAGCTCGAAGCCACGCCGCGCACGCTGGCCCGGCTCGAGAGCAACAACCAGGTGCTGTTCTGGTGTCAGATCGGCCAGCTTGATGGCTATTACGCCATGCAGGTGGCAGATCCCGTCGATCAGAAACGGGAGTTCGTCGATGATATCCTATCTCGTTGATGCCGTGCTGCTGATCGCGCTCGCCTTCACCAGCATGCGGGTGACCCGGATGCATCGTGAGCTGGCGCGGCTGCGCAGCTACCAGGGCGAGTTCTCGACCATCGTCCAGGAGACGGCAGGCGCCTTCGACACGGTCATCACCGCGGCGCATGATTCCACCGCAAACCTCGGACGGCTTGCCAACGTGCTGAGCACGAAGATCGATCAGGCCCACGAGGCTATCGCGGCGCTCGATGCGAGGAGCGGGCTCGGATCCGCGGCGACCGCGGGCGGCGCCGACGTGAACAAGCATTGAAGCCGAAACCGGCGGAATAAATACGGTCGGAACGTTGCGGCGCTCCGGGAGTGGAAATACCAAGAGGCGATACCAGATGGCGCAATCCTTCGATTATGAGTCAGCATCGGCGTCCGACGAGGGGCATACCGAGACATCTCCGCTGGAGCGGCTGGCGGAGATCGCCGCGCGCACTGCGGAGGAGACCGGCAAGTTCGCCAATGTCGACGCTATCCTGCGCATTCCCGTGACCATGCAGGTGGTGCTGGGATCGGCCACCATTCCGGTGGCAAACCTGATGAAGCTCGGCCGCGGCGCGGTGGTTCCGCTCGACCACCGGGTCGGCGAACCCGTCGACGTCGTCGTCAACGGCCGCGTCGTCGCCCGCGGCGAGGTGGTCGTGGTCGAAGAAGACAATTCCCGCTTCGGCGTCTCGCTCACCGAAATTGTCGGGCCGTTGGGACAGGGTGATACCTGACCATGGCGGCACAGGTCGGCATGGCTCCCATCAAGCAGCGAGGCGTTGCCACGCTGGGCGGGACGGAGAAGGTCGCGGCACTCCTGCTCGCCATGGGCCGGCAGGCGGCCGCGAGCGTGCTCGCGCAGTTCGAGCCGCAGGATATCCGCACCGTTACAAAGGCCGCGGCCGAGCTGCGGCCGATCACGGCGCAGGAACTCGAAGCGATCGTCGAGGAGTTCGCCCAGCAATTCTCGATGGGCGCCAACATTCTCGGCACCCTCGGCGGCCTGGAAGCCGTGCTCGGCGACGTGCTTCCGGCCGACCAGGTCTCGGCCATCATGTCGGACCTGCTCGGCAATTCGAGCCGGTCCGTGTGGGACCGCGTCTCGTCGGTGTCGGAAAACTCACTGGCAAGCTACCTGTCCAAGGAGCATCCGCAGACCGCGGCGCTCATCCTGTCCAAGGTCAAGCCGTCCTGCGCCGCCAAGGTCATGAGCCAGCTGCCGTCGAGCCTGCGCAACGAGCTGATGCGGCGCGTGCTCAGCCTCAAGCCGATCGTCGACGACGCCCTGAGGGTCCTCGAGAAGACGCTGCATGAGGATTTGACGCTGAATTTCGCCCGCAACCTCGGCGCGGACACTTATGCCCGCGTCGCCGACATCATCAACAAGATGGAGCGCGGACATATCGAGGACATGCTGAAGAGCCTGTCGGAGAAGCGGCCGAAGTCGGCCGAAGTGCTGAAGGAGCTGCTGTTCACCTTCGACGACGTGACCAACCTGACGCCGAAGGCGCGCACCATGATCTTCGACCAGGTGCCGACCGATCGCATCGTCATCGCGCTGAAGGGCACCGACAAGCACTTCCGCGAGATGATCCTGTCCTCGGTCGCCTCGCGCGTCCGCCGGGTCGTCGAGCACGAACTCGCCATTGGCGAACCGTCGAACCAGCGCGATGTGCTGGAGGCGCGGCGCGTGATCACCGACCTCGCGCTCGACCTCGCGGAAAAGGGCGAAATCGAGCTCAACCCCGAGCAGGAGGATGAGCTGGTCTTCCGCTGACCGCTGAACCGGCATGGCAGAAACAACCGATCAGGAGAGCAAGACAGAAGAGCCGACCGAGAAGAAAGTCCGCGATGCGCTCGAACAGGGCAAAATCCCGGTCTCTCGGGAGGCTTCCATCTTCGCGTCGATGGCGGCTCTGATGGTGATCCAGATGTTTCTGATCGGTCAGGGCGTGCAGCAATTGACGCCGATGCTGACGGGCTTTCTCGACGATCCCGACGGCTTCCCTCTCAGCACCGGGGCCGACGCCCTCAATCTTCTCACCGTGGTAGGCCTTCAGGCATTGCGATTCCTGGTGCCGCTAGTTGTCACTCTGTCGGCGTTCGGGCTGGCAGCCTCGCTGTTGCAAAATGCTCCCAGCCTGGTGCTCCAGCGCATCACGCCGGATCTATCGCGAATCTCGCCGCTCAGCGGCTGGAGCCGGCTGTTTGGATCGCAGGGCCTTGTCGAGTTCGCCAAGTCGCTGTTCAAGCTCGCCGCGGTGACTATCGTCGTCGTGTTCGTTCTGCGCTCGTCGGAAGCGAAGGCGTTCGAGGCGATGTACACTGATCCGGTCGCGCTGCCGGAGATGATTCTCAATATCGCCATGCGAATCGTCTCGGCGATCTGCATCGCGACCATCGTCCTGGTCGCGGTCGATCTCGCCTGGGCGCGCTTCCACTGGCGGCGCGAGCTGCGCATGACGCGGCAGGAGATCAAGGACGAGCACAAGCAGGCCGAAGGCGATCCGCTGATCAAGGCGCGCCTGCGCTCGCTGGCGCGCGACCGCTCGCGCCAGCGCATGATCGCCTCCGCATCGCGCGCGACGTTGGTGATCGCGAACCCGACGCACTTCGCGATCGCGCTGCGCTACAATCGCGAAGAAAATCCGGCCCCGATCGTCGTGGCGAAGGGCATGGACGTGATTGCGCTGAAGATCCGCGAAGTCGCCGAGCAGAACCGAATTCCGGTGATCGAGAACAAGGCGCTGGCGCGCGCGCTCTACGAGGCGGTTCAGGTCGACCAGGTGATTCCGGCGGAGTTCTTCCGGCCGGTCGCCGAGATCATCTACTTCCTGCAGTCCAAGCAGACGCCGCGATCCGAGAAGGTCCAGTAGAATTCCGAGGACGGCGTCCCTTCCATCAGCCTGACGAAAGCTTGCGACCCTAAGGTTACACCGTCTGAACCAGAATGGTGCTGCCGTGGGACCGCTCTATCTCTTCGAACTCGCATCGTCGCAGGCGCGATATCTCGAGCTCCGCCAATCGACGATCGCCACCAACGTCGCCAACGCCAACACGCCGGGCTTCAAGGCGCGCGACGTCGAGCCCTTCAACAAGGTGCTCGATGGCATGCCGGTGAGGCTCGCGACGACGGCGCCATCCCACATGCAGCTCTCCGCTGCCGAGAGCGACACCCGGGCGACCGCGAAGAAGGACAGCTGGGACGTGGTTCACTCCGGCAATTCCGTCAGTCTCGAGCAGGAAATGATCAAGGGCAGCGACGTCAGTCGCGACTACTCGATGAACTCGGCTATCGTGCGGTCGTTTCACCGCATGCTGCTGTCGAGTGCGAAGACCTGAGGTGAACTGACATGCTGGACTCACTGCAATCCTCGTTGACGGTCGCGAGCTCCGGGCTCGAAGCGCAGTCGACGCGCATGCGCATCGTCTCGGAGAACCTCGCCAACGCGACGTCGACAGGGCGCGCCGCGGGCGCCGATCCCTATCAACGCAAGACGATCACCTTCGATGCCGCGATGGACCGCGCCTCGGGCGCGCAGCTGGCGAAGGTCAAGGAAATCGGCGTCGACACCACGCCGTACCGCGTGGAGTACGAGCCGGGGCATCCCGCTGCCGACAAGGCCGGCTACGTCAAGCTGCCGAACGTCAACATGATGATCGAGATGGCGGACATGCGGGAAGTCAACCGCTCCTATGAAGCCAATCTCCAGGTCGTGAAACAGGTGAGGTCGATGCTGGGCATGACCATCGACCTGCTGAGGAGCTGACAATGCTTGAAGCAATTTCATCCACGGCGATCTCAACTGCGCAGGCGGCGAGCCGCGCGACCGAGGCGCAGGCCATCTCGCCGGCGGCCACGCCCGCGATCCAGTCCGGCGGCGACGTCGGATTCGAATCGGTCATGAAGCAGGTGACGACGGACGCGATCGGGACGCTGAAGGCGGGCGAGGCTGCCTCGATCTCGGCGATGCAGGGCAAGGAATCGACGCGGCGCGTCGTGGAGGCGCTGATGTCGGCCGAGCAGGCCTTGCAGACGGCGGTCGCAGTTCGCGACAAGGTCGTGCAGGCCTATCAAGAAGTCGTTCGGATGTCGATCTGATCAAGGAGTGACGCTGTGAAATCGCTTGCTATCGCGGCCACGGGCATGAACGCCCAACAGACCAACATCGAAGTCATCGCGAACAACATCGCCAACATCAACTCGACGTCGTACAAGCGGGCGCGTGCCGAGTTCACCGATCTGTTCTACCAGATGGACCGCATGCAGGGCGTTGCCAACACCAGCGGCTCCTCGCCGATTCCGGAAGGCGCCAATCTCGGCCTCGGCGTCAAGTCGGCGGCGATCCGCAAGCTGCACATCCAGGGCGCGCTCACGCAGACAGGCAATCCCTACGACATGGCGATCAACGGCCGCGGCTGGTTTCAGGTGCTCGGCCCGAACAACGAAGTGCAGTATACCCGTGCCGGCTCGTTTAACACCAACGCCAACAGCCAGCTCGTCACGACCGACGGCTATCTGCTGGATCCCGCCATCACGGTGCCGCAGGGAACGGTCCAGGTCACGGTCAACCAGACCGGACAGGTGTTTGCCAAGCTGGATACGGAAGTGAACCCGAGGCAAATCGGCCAGCTCAACCTCGCCAATTTCGCCAACGAGGCCGGCCTCGAACCGCTGGGCAGCAATCTCTATCGCGAAACCACGGCGTCCGGCACGCCGGTCGTCGGGCTGCCCGGCGATTCCGGCTACGGCAAGATCAACCAGCAATATCTCGAAGCCTCGAACGTCGACCCGGTCAAGGAAATCACCGAGTTGATCTCTGCCCAGCGTGCCTACGAAATGAATGCCAAGGTCATCCAGGCCTCGGATGAAATGGCCCAGACGGTCTCGAAGGGCATGCGCTAGTTCCGGTGTATCCATGTTGAACAGGATGGGCTCGATCATGCGCGGGTTGGCCGCCGTGCTGCTGGTTCTCGTCTCGGCGCGTCCCGCCGCGGCCGAGGAGAAGCGGCTTCCCGTGCCGGCCGTCTCGATCCGCGCCGGCGAGCTGATCCGGGACGACATGATCACCGAGCGCGCCTTCGCGCCGAACGTGCTCGGCGTGGCCATGTTCATCGAAGGACGCCAGGTCCTGGTCGGCCGTATGGCGCGTCGCGCGCTGCTCCCCGGCCAGCCGATCCCGACCAACTCGGTGGAGGATCCCTGGACGGTCGCCCGCGGCGCGATGGTCAAGGTCGTGGTCGAAGACAGCGGCCTGTCGATCGTGACCTACGGCGCAGCGATGCAGTCGGGTGCGCCCGGCGCGCTGATCCCGATACGAAACACCGACACCGGTGTGATCATCAGGGCCGTCGTCCAGCCGGACGGCACCGTCAAGGTCGTGGACGGGTCATGACCAGAGTCCTGCTTGCGCTCGTCCTGCTCGTTTCCGCCGCCAGCGCCCAGGCCGCCGTCCGCATCAAGGACATCGCGGACATCAAGGGATTGCGCGAAAACCAGATCGTCGGCTACGGCCTCGTCATCGGCCTGAACGGCACCGGCGACACGCTCCGCAATGCGCCGTTCACGGAGCAGTCCCTGCAATCGATGCTCGAGAACATGGGCATCAATGTCCGGAACGAGACCACGAGCACCAACAATCCGCCGCGTCCGACGACGCTGCGCACGCGCAATGTCGCGGCCGTGATGGTGACCGCGGACCTGCAGCCCTCGATCGGTGCGGGCGAGCGCATGGACGTGACCGTGTCGTCGCTCGGCGATGCGACCTCGCTGCTCGGCGGCACCCTGGTGATGACGTCGCTGCGCGCGGCGGACGGCGCGGTCTATGCAGTGGCGCAAGGCGCGGTCACGGTCGCCGGTTACAGCGTCGGTGGCCAGGCCCAGAACGTCAGCCAGGGCACGCCGACCGCGGGCCGCATTCCGAACGGCGCGCTGGTCGAGCGCGAGGTGCAGGGTAGCCTCCACGAAATGGAGTATCTTGTGCTGGAGCTCAAGAACCCCGACTTCGTCACCGCAACGCGAATCCTCGACGCCATCAATCGCTACGCGGGCGGACGCTACCGCGCGCAGATCGCCTTCGAGCGCGACTACCGCACCATCGTGCTGTCGAAGCCGCGCCATATCGGACCGGTCCGCTTCCTCGCCGAAATCGGCGAGCTGACCGTAGAGCCGGACACGCCGGCGCGGGTCGTGATCAACGAACGTACCGGCACCGTGGTGATCGGACGCGACGTACGGATATCGACCGTTGCCGTGACGCACGGCAATCTGACGGTCCGCGTCACCGAGCTTCCCGTGGTGTCGCAACCGGCGCCCTTCTCGAAAGGGCAGACGGTGGTCGTGCCCCAGACCGTGGTCGAGGCCAACGAAGCCGGATCGCAGGTGGCGATCCTGAGCGGCGTCGATCTCCAGCGCCTGGTGCGCGGCCTGAACCAGATCGGCCTGAAACCATCCGGCATCATCGCGATCCTCCAGGCGATCAAGACGGCCGGCGCCCTCCAGGCGGATGTCATCGTGCAATGACGCGTAAGCGCCGTGCAAGCTTGGTCGCTCAATGCTCTCTCGACCGAGAATCGTACGCGGGCCGATGTTGAAGCTGGATCATAAAGCCAAACTCCTCCTCCTGGTCGCGGCCTCCGCGCTCGCGAGCGCTTCGCCCGTCCTGGCGCTGGATGAGGCCAAGCCGTCGAAGCCGCTCAACCTGCTGTCCTTCGCACGCGCCCGCGCGCCTGGCCCGCAGAAGCCGATCTCGTCGATCCCGAGCGACAATGCATCGATGCGAGCGACGGCGTGGGCAGCCGAAGATTCGGGACCCGCGACCACGGGTGCCGTGCCGGCCTCCGAGAAGCCCGCGCCGGCAGCCACAGCCGCGCCGCGACCGGCCAAGCCCGGCAGCGTCACGGCGCCGCCGAAGCCGGTGCCGCCCCCGGCCGCTGCAACCGCGGACAACGAAGTCGCCCTGTTCTGCAGCAATGTCGCCGACCCCGCCGTCGATGCAAGGCTGGCTTGGCAGCTCAAGGAGCTGGAAAAGGCCGAGAACCAGCTTCGCGAGCGGATCGCCGAGGTTGAGGCCAAGCGCGCGGAATATGAGAAGTGGATGGCGTTGCGCGACGACTTCCTGAAGAAGGCCGAAGCGAGCGTCGTCGAGATCTACTCGCGCATGAAGCCGGATGCCGCCGCAACCCAGATCGCCGGAATGGCAGACGAGACGGCTGCGGCCGTGCTCGCAAAGCTCAGCCCGAGGAGCTCGAGCGCAATCTTCAACGAGATGGAGACGGGGCGCGCGGCGCACCTCGCCGATCTGCTCGGCGGAATGCGTCGCGTGGATGACGGAAAGACCAAATAGATGAAGAACCTGATCCTCATCCTGTCGCTGTTCTCGCTTGCCGGATGCGTCACTGATCCGGCCGAGGTCCTGACTGGCCCGCGATTGTCGCCGGTCGGGAGCGGGCTGAGGACGCAGGCCGATCCGATTCCCGTGACGCCCCGTATGCACTCGCCCGTCAGCTATCGCTCGACCTGGGACGATGGCACCGACCTCTACCGCGATCCCCGCGCCCGGCGCGTTGGCGACGTCGTGACGGTGATCATCTCGATGCAGGACAAGGCCAAGCTGGACAACAAGACCGGCCGCTCGCGGGATTCGCAGATCAAGTTCGGGCTCGACTGGCTGATGGACGTTGCGGGATGGCAGGACAAGGGCTCGACGAGCGCCAACCTCAACACCAACACCCAGATCAAGGGCAACGGCCAGATCGACCGCACCGAGGATATCAAGCTGTCGATCGCGGCCATCGTCACCGACGTGTTGCCGAACGGCAATATGATGATCAGCGGCTCGCAGGAATTCAAGGTCAACACGGAAATGCGCGTGCTCAACGTCGGCGGCATCGTGCGTCCACGTGATATCTCGCGAACCAACACGATCTCCTACGAGAAGATCGCCGAGGCACGCGTGGCCTATGGCGGTCGCGGAAATCTCTCTGACGTGCAGCAGCCTGGATGGGGACATCGGATCTATGACGCCGTGGCACCGTTCTGAGATGCGCGACCGTCGGGCCGCGTCGCGGGGGCAGGGGACGTCATGCGCCTGATTGCAGCCATCCTGGTGTTGACCCTGATCGCGATCGGTGCGGGCGCGCTTGCCGGCCTGCATCTGTTTGCGGCCGCCGAGCGCGTCGCCGATGCGAAGAAAACCGCCACGCCGCCGCCTCTTGCCTCGAGCTACGCCGGCAGCGCGCGGCTCAGGAAGCTGTCCCCGATCGTGACTAATCTTGGCGCGCCGGCCAACAACTGGGCCCGCATCGAAGCCTCCATGGTGACCGAGAGCATGAGCGACGAGGATGCCGGCATCCTGGCGGCCCATGTCAGCGAGGACATCGTCACCTATCTGCGGTCGGCGACGGTGGCGCAGTTCGAGGGATCGCGCGGGCTTCAGCACCTGCGCGACGACCTGACCGAACGCGCCAATATCCGCTCCTCGGGCAAGATCCGCGAATTGATCATTGAGACGTTGGTGATTCAGTGAAACTGAGACTCCTGCTGCTTGCGTTGCTCCTGGTCGTGCTGCCCGAAGTGGCACTGGCCCAGATTCCGGACCTCAATTCGCTGCTGCCGCCGGGCAACGGCTCGACCAGCGGCCGGATCATCCAGCTGATGGCGGTGATCACGGTGCTGTCCGTGGCGCCGGGACTGCTCATCATGGTGACGAGCTTCACGCGATTTGCGGTGGCGCTGTCGTTCCTGCGGGCCGGTCTCGGCCTCCAGACCACGCCGGCAAATCTGGTGCTGATCAGCCTCGCGCTGTTCATGACCTTCTACGTGATGGCGCCGACCTTCGACCGCGCCTGGGAAACCGGCATCCAGCCGCTGATGAAGAACGAGATATCGGAGGAAGAGGCCTATCTGAAGATCACCGATCCGTTCCGCGAATTCATGCTGGCCCATGTTCGCGACAAGGATCTGCAGACGTTCGAATCGCTGGCCGCGGAGAGCTTCCGCAGGAAGTTCGACGACAAGCGCGTCGACATGCGCGTCATCATTCCGGCCTTCATGATTTCCGAGCTCAGGCGCTCGTTCGAAATCGGATTCCTCATTATCCTGCCGTTCCTCGTCATCGACATGATCGTGGCGACGCTGACCATGTCGATGGGCATGATGATGATGCCGCCGACGATCCTCGCACTTCCGTTCAAGATGCTGTTCTTCGTGCTGATCGACGGCTGGAACCTGCTCGCCTCCGGGCTGGTGCGGTCGTTCTCGTAACGGCAACGAGCGCCAGAGGGATGGTTATGGTTAGCGAGAAGTACCGCCCTATGGTTAGCAATAGGTACTGTTAACCATCTGATTTTACAGCGTAATTCAAGCCGATCTTAATCTGCGCGCAAGATTCGGCGTGTTAGCAATGCGGCACGGCGGGTTGGACCCCACCCATATCAGTCCAAAGGCATGATGCCGCCCCTCCGTACCGGTGAAAGCCCGGTATGTCCCCTCGTGAAAATGTAACGCGTACATAAAGGGACATTCGCAATGTCAAGCCTGCTTACGAACTCGACCGCCATGACCGCACTCCAGACCTTGCGGTCTGTGAGCTCGCAGCTCTCCACCACGCAGACCCGCATCTCCACCGGCCAGCGCGTCTCGACCGCCTCGGACAACGCTGCCTATTGGTCGATCGCGACGTCTATGCGCGCCGACAACGCCGCGCTCTCGGCGGTCTCCGACTCGCTTGGTCTGTCGGCCGCGACCGTCGACACCGAATATACCGCTCTGACCACGGTCATCGGCGACAAGGACTCCGGGCTGACCAAGCTCCAGTCCCTGCTGGTCGAAGCCAAGACCGCCGGTATCGACCGCAGCAAGATCCAGGCCGACGTCACCCAGATCCAGCAGCAGATGAAGGCGACAGCCAGTGCGGCGACCTTCAACGGCATCAACTGGCTGAGCACGACCGCCACGACGCCGACGACCTTCAGCCTCGTGTCATCGTATTCGCGTATCGGCGGCACGCCCACCATCGGCTCCATCACCGTGACGACCGCCAACTACTCGCTCTACACCTCGGCGCAGGGCGGCATTCTGGACACGGCTGGTTCGACCGCTCCGTCGATCGACACGATGAGCATCTCCGCGCTGACCGACTCGGCAGCTGACCAGACCACGCTCGATGGCTACATCGCGCAGGTCACCGCTGGCATCAACTCGGTTGCCTCGGCCGCCGCCAATCTCGGTGCCGTCAAGAACCGCCTCTCGACCAACACGGACTTCGTGAAGTCGCTGATGGACTCGGTGGACCGCGGTATCGGTCAGCTCGTCGACGCCGACATGAACCAGGAGTCCACCCGGCTGTCGGCCCTCCAGGTCCAGCAGCAGCTTGGCGTGCAGGCGCTCTCGATCGCCAATAACAGCAGCCAGAGCATCCTGTCGCTGTTCCGCTAAACCTCGAACCATCCGGGGAGGGCCGCGCTTCTCGCGAAGCGCGGCCCTTTCGCTTGGCGGTGACGTCGCGCGCCGTAATTTCGGCTGCCCTGTTGCGGTCAAGACACAGGGCCACAAGCCCCGCACAAGCTTCGCGGGCTATCGTCGCCGTTACGACAGGTTGGGCCTTGACGCTTTTGCGCAGCCCAAAGGCATGACGCCGCCCTGCCGTACCGGTGCAAGTCCGGTATGTCCCCAACTCAATCCAATCTCCAAAGGGACATCAAAATGGGTTCTAGCCTCCTCACCAACTCGTCTGCAATGACCGCGCTGCAGACCCTTCGCAACGTCAGCTCGCAGCTCGCGACGACGCAGAACCGGATCTCAACCGGTATGCGTGTTTCGACCGCCTCAGACAACGCCGCCTATTGGTCGATCGCGACGTCGATGCGCTCCGACAACGCCGCGCTTTCCGCGGTTTCCGACTCGCTCGGTCTGTCGGCTGCGACCGTCGACACCGAATATACTGCTCTGACCTCGGTCATCGGCGACAAGGACTCCGGCCTGACCAAGCTCCAGGCGCTGCTGGTCGAAGCCAAGACCGCTGGTATCGACCGCACCAAGATCCAGGCTGACATCACCCAGATCCAGCAGGACATGAAGCTCAAGGCCAACTCGGCGACCTTCAACGGCATCAACTGGCTGAGCACGACCGCCACGACGCCGACGACCTTCAACCTGGTGTCGTCGTACTCGCGCGTCGGCGGTACGCCCACCATCGGCTCCATCACGGTGACCACCGCCAACTACTCGCTTTACACCTCGGCGCAGGGCGGCATTCTGGACACGGCCGGTTCGACCTCTCCGTCGATCGACACGATGAGCATCTCCGTGCTGACCGACTCGGCAGCTGACCAGACCACGCTCGATGGCTACATCGCGCAGGTCACCGCCGGCATCAACTCGGTGGCCTCGGCCGCCGCCAATCTCGGTGCCGTCAAGAACCGCCTCGCGACCAACACTGAGTTCGTCAAGACCCTGATGGACTCCGTGGATCGCGGTGTCGGCCAGCTCGTCGACGCCGACATGAACGCGGAATCGACCCGGCTGCAGGCGCTCCAGACCCAGCAGCAGCTCGGCGTTCAGGCGCTCTCGATCGCCAACCAGAACAGCCAGAGCATCCTGTCGCTGTTCCGCTAAGTCGCGGCTTCGAAAACGACCGTGCTCCTCAGGGAGCACGGTCTCCGTCATGAACGGCGGATCTGACGGCACACGACGTGCCAACATCGATCTCCTGACGCCACCTTCCAGGCAACACGCCGTCGCCGATCGCGCCGCGATGCGACCGGCCGTCCGCTTGTTGCCGACGCGCGCGATTGCGTCACTCAGTCTCTTGTAAAATTGCAACGCCTCGCCTGCGAACCGACACATTCGTGGTCTCGCGCAACCTTCAGACAAGGTTGGCAGCAGAGTGTCCTCTACGTTCGCATTGGTATGAGGTCACATGCTGTTCAGTCGTGCGCAGATACAGCAACTGCTCAACAATCTGCTGGAGCTTGGGCCGCGACGCCTGATGGCCTTGGGATTGATCGGTTTCGCCGTTCTCGTCACCGTCGTGGGCGGCGCCTATTATCTGAGCCGGCCTGAATTCGAAACGCTCTATACGGGCCTTTCCCGCGAAGATGTGACGCGCATGGGTGCCGCCCTGCGCGAGCAGAACATCACCTTCGACGTCAGTACGGCCGGCGACGCGGTCTCGGTGCGTCCGAGCCAGACCATGCAAGCGCGGATGCTGCTCGCCGAGAAGGGGCTGCCGACCAGCGCAAATTCCGGCTACGAGCTGTTCGACAAGATCGGGTCGCTGGGTTTGACCTCGTTCATGCAGGAGGTCACCAAGCTCCGGGCGCTGGAAGGCGAAATCGCCCGCACGGTGCAGTTGATGAAGGGCGTGAAGGCGGCGCGGGTGCATATCGTGATGCCGGTGCGGGGGTCGTTCCGCGCGACGCAGCAGCCGCCTTCGGCATCGGTCGTGCTGCGCACCGACGGCGCGATCGAGGCACGCACGGCGCAGTCGATCCGTCATCTCGTCGCGGCGGCCATTCCGGGCATGACTCGCGACAAGGTCACGGTGCTGGACGCCGACGGTTCGATGCTGCTTGCCGAAGAGGACGAGGCGACTGCTGCTCCGACCAAGATGGCGAGCCTGCAGAAGACGGTCGGCGGGATGGTGCAGGAGAACATCCGCAAGGCGCTGACGCCGTATCTTGGCCTCGACAATTTCGAAGTGAGCGTTGCATCGCAGCTCTCCACCGACAAGCGGCAGATCAACGAAACTGTCTACGACCCCGAAAGCCGCGCCGAGCGCTCGGTCCGGAATGTCCGCGAGAACGAGAAGTCACAGAACGCGGATCGTTCGCAGCCGACCACGGTGCAGCAGAATCTTCCCGACCAGCAGGTGAACGCCGGCGGCACCAAGAACTCCAGCGAGGACAAGACGCGCCGCGAGGACGTCACCAATTTCGAGGTCTCGTCCAAGACCACGACGACGGTGAGCGACGGCTATTCGGTGAAGAAGCTGTTCATTGCCGTGCTGGTGAACCGCGGACGGCTCATTGCCGACCTCGGCGACAAGAGCAACCAGGCCATCGTCGACAGCAAGCTCGCCGAGATCAGCCAACTCGCGGCCACGGCCGGCGGTCTGGACAAGGCGCGCGGCGACCAGATCCAGGTGACGGCCGTCGATTTCATCGAAGGCTCGCGCGAACTGGCGCCGGTGCCGCCGATCAGCTTCGTCGAGATGATTAACAAGCAGCTCGGCAGCGTCATCAACGCAGTCACGATCCTGGCCGTCGCTTCGATGCTGGTGTGGTTCGGACTTCGTCCCGCGGTCAACGGCATTTTGACCCATCGCGCGGCGCAGGAGCAGACCGAGGCGGCGGAAGCTGCCCAGCTCGAGGCGGCCGCCGGCGCCCTTGCATTGGCGGACAGCGAGGAGAGCGAGCTCAACCTGGTCGAAGACCTCGAAGGCAAGATGCAACGAACGCCGCAGAAGCGGTTGGAGCAGATCGTCCGTCTCGATCAGATGCAGGCGGCAGCGATCCTTAAAGACTGGATGCGACGCGAGGAGGCGGCATGAACGCGGCAATCGGAAAGCTCCTGACGCAGTTCGACGCGAACGGGCGGGTCAAATCGCCTCCGCCTCCACCGCCGCCCAAAATCCAGGATGTGCTGACGAGGCCGAAGGAAGCCCGGCGCGAGCCTCAGCCGCAGCCCCAGACCCATTCGCAGCCGCAGCTTCAGTCGCCGCCTCCGGCGCCGAAGGCGGAAGCCCCGGCGGCTAATCTCCTGGATGATGCCTTTCGGCGCGGGCATGCGGCCGGCGTCGCGGAGGGCGAGTCCAGGATCGCCGAGGAAAGAGTTCGCAGCGCGATCCGGCTCGGCGAAGAGCGGGCCAAGTGGTCCGACCAGCAGGCGGTGGCGGTGGTCAGCGGCTTCGAGACGGCTTGCCGCGAAATCGAGACCAACATCGCGAGCTCCGTTGCGCGGATATTGCTGCCGTTCCTCGCCGATGCGGTCCGCGACAAGGCGATCGGGTCGCTGATCGAGCAGATTGCGGCGCTGACCGGCAATTCGCCGGTGCCGGTGTTCAAGGTCACCGGCCCGAGCGAACTGCTCGACCTGGTGAGGACGCAGCTCGGGACGGCGCGGCGAACCGGCTTCGAGTATGAGGCCGCCGATACTTTCGAGGTTCGCGTCGTGGCCGACCAGACCGTGATCGAGACGCAGATCACAGCCTGGAGCGAGCGCCTGAAAGAGGCGCGCCGGTAGTCCGTCATGAATGAGGTCAAGTCAGAACTCGTCATCATCCGCCGGCGGAGCGCCTTCGACGACGAGAAACCGCACGGCGGCGTCTGGAAGATCGCCTATGCGGACTTCATGACAGCGATGATGGCGTTCTTCCTGGTGATGTGGCTGATCAATGCACTCAACCAGGATCAGAAGCAGGTGGTCGCGAGCTATTTCAATCCGATCAAGCTCGCGGAGAACGCACCTGCCCCGAAGGGACTCAAGGATCTCTCCAAGAAGGAGCCGTCGTCGTTCGACGGCCAGGACGGCAGGCGCCAGCCGGGAGGACCGAGCGAGGAACGTCGCGGTGACTCTCCGACGGCCGAGAAGCCGCCCTTCTACGAGGAGAAGGTCCTGTTCCGCGATCCCTATACGACGCTCGCCGAGATCGCCAGCAGTGCGAACCAGGCCTCGGGCCAGCGGCGCGCCGGCGCCCTGACGTCCGCCGAAGAGGATGGCCTCAAGGGAGGCGACGCCTACCGAGATCCGTTCGATCCCGGCTATTGGAAGCTTGCGCCGCAGGCGGCCAAGGATGCCGATCGCATCATCGAGGGCGAACCCAAGCCCAAGCCAGAGCCCGAGTTCAAGTCGAATGCGTCCACGCGCGACACTGCGTCCGGGACAGGCCAGGGCGAGCCGCAGGCACGCCGAGCCAGGCAGGACGATGCCGGCGGAAGCGTGGCTCCGAACGGCGACGCGTCGTCCGCAAGCCTGTCGCCTCTGCTGCCGCCGGGGCCCGCGTCGTCGCTGTTCTCACGCGAAGGGAGCGCGCAGCCGGGTGCCCAGGCTGGTAATCAAGCCAATGCCGCCGCGCAGCCGCGTCCCAACGATGCGACGAAGGAATCCGAGCCGCGCGACGCGGTTCAGGCCCAGCAATTAACGGTCAAACAGCTTCAGTCGGCGATCGCGGATGCGCTGTCAGACGTCAAGGCCGGCGCGGGACCGGTGGCCGAGGTGCGTCAGGTCGAGGAAGGCCTGCTGATCAGCCTAACCGACGATGCGAACTTCGGCATGTTCGCGGTCGGCTCGGCTGAGCCGCGGCCCGAACTCATCCGTGTGATCGACAAAATCGGCCCGCTGCTGACAAAGCGTCCCGGCGTGATCATCGTCCGCGGCCACACCGACAATCGGCCGTACCGTTCGGAGACCTACGACAACTGGCGGCTGTCGACGGCCCGTGCGCAGATGGCCTATTACATGCTGGTCCGCTCCGGCGTCGATGCGCAGCGCATCGAGCATGTCGAGGGTTATGCCGATCGGCGGCCGAAGCTTCAAAACGATCCGGCGGCCGCGCAGAACAGGCGGATCGAGATCATGGTCCGGGAGAAGCGTCCTTGATCTGGCCCCTTCTCCGAGCCGCGCTGCTGCTGCCGTTCACGGCGGCGGCCGCATTCGCCGAGGCGGCACCGGTGCCGGTACCGGCGGCATCGACATCGAGCGAGCCGTATGAGCTCGTTCGGGCGTTGCAGACCGTGCAGGACGGCATCGCTAATGGCGATAGTGCGGCACACGGCAGCCACGGCGCATTGATCAGGCAGATCGGCGAAAAATTTCTCGCCGCCGATCCGGGCGTGTGGAGTAATTCGCAGAACGGCCAGGCCGCCGTCATCTACCTGCTCAGCGGCGGCGCACCGCAAATCATCCGCAAGCTGCCGCGAGACAAGCTGAACGTCGATGGACGGCTGTTCGATGGCGCGCTTGCCTATGTCGAGGGTCGTCAGGACGAAGCGCGCGAACTGCTCAAGGACGTCAAGCCGCGGACAATTCCGTCGGGCCTGGGCGGACAGCTCGCGCTGGTGCAGGGCGCGCTGTTCGCACGCGCCGAGGCATCGCTTGCAATCGAGCGTCTGGATGACGCGCGCCTGCTCTTGCCGGGCACATTGGTGGAGGAGGCAGCGCTGCGGCGAGAGATCTTGCTGGTCGGGCAAGCCGAGGATTTCGACAAGTTCGAGTTCCTGGCGCTGGCTTATATCCGGCACTACCACAACTCGGTCTATGCGGGGGACTTCTGGCAGCGTTTTTCCACGGGTCTGACGCAGTCGAGCCTCGCGCTCGACGAGCGTCGGTTTGCGCGGATCAGCACTTTGCTGGAGCAGATCGACCGCGCGAGCCGCCTCAAGCTCTATCTCGTGATCGCGCGCACCGCGATGGTGCGCGGAGGGCTGGCCGTGACCCGGCTTGCCGGCGAACGCGCGCTGGCACTCAGCGCCGATGCCTCGGCGGAGCGCGAGCGGGCGCATTTGTTTCGCGGCGTGTCGCGGGCGCTCACCGACGAATATGACGGCGGTCTCGCCGAATTGAAGGCGCTCGACCGGTCGAAGCTGCCGGAGCGCGACATTCCCTTTCTCAATGCAACGGTGCAGCTCGCACTCGACGTTCGCAAGCCGTTCGCTGGCGGATCCGCCGCCGCAGCCGACAAGCCTCCGGTCACGCCGGCGCGTCTCGACCTCGCGTCGTCGACCGCAACGCTTGCTCGCGCGCAGAAGCAGCTCGGCGAGCTCGAACTCCTCACCAGGGATCGCCGTCCATGACGAAGCTCAGTGGAACCTCCGGACAGGTCTTTTCGAGTCTCGCCGAAAGCCTCAACATGCGGGGCACATCGCGCTCCGGCAAGAGCGCCGGGGCGAAAGCGCCGGCGGACTCGTCCTTCAACGATCTGCTGCACACCGTCTCGAATCTCGCGAAGCGGGCGCTCAACGACGGGGGCAGCGACACGGCCGTCAAAGCCGGAACGCTGCGGACGCGCCTGGCGCACCAGAGCGGGAAGGACAACGCGAGCGACGAGGAAGAGCCCGGATCCAGCGAGAATCTCACCGAGAAATCTTCCGACAAAAAGGTCGACAAACCCTCCGGGAAACATGGACTTCTCGATCATACCGAGCAGGCCGACGTCCAGAGCCGATCGAGCATTGCCGGGATCATCGGGCAGGAGAGCGTCGCCGGGCCGCAGGTCGTGATGCCGCAGATGCAAGCACCGGCCGGCGACAAGAAGGGTGCGTCCGGGCGCGACGAGCGGTCTGCCACGACGAAGCGCGACGTTCAGGCCATGGGCACGTCGAAGGCGACAGCCGAGCTCCCATCTCCGGTGGCTCCAGCCGCCGCGCATTCGCAGGCCGCGACTTCGCACGCCGGAGTTACCGACCAGGCGTCATCGCCGGAAAGCAGTGTGCCGCCGACGGCAACGGCACCCGGCTTCGAGGCCATCGCGGCCAATGTCGAGCGTGCCGCCAAGGCTTCGGCGCGGGATACATTGCCCGGAACGACCAAGGTCACCGTGGTCCAGCAGGAGACCCATCTGCCGCCGGCGCAGTTCAACGCTCCGCAGCAGGTTGCCAACGCTGTCGTCGCCGAGCTGAAAGAAGCTCCGGCACCGACGGCCTCCGCAGCTCCAGATCTTACCACGTCCCAAGCCAATGCGCCGGATCAGCCGCTCAAGATCCTGACTATCAATCTCGAGCCGGCCGCGCTCGGCAATGTCACCGTGCGCCTTCGTCTCGTCGGCAACGAAGTGTCCGTCCACCTCGCCGCCGAGCGCAAGGACACGAGCCAGATGCTGGACCAGCAGCGCGATTCGATCCGCGACCTGATGCAGTCGGCGGGCTACGTCGCCGATGTTGCACCCGTCCAGCACGGCTCGCTGGATGGTTTCCAGAGCGGCTCCGGCCAGTCGCAGCCGCAGCTTTCGGGCCAGCAACAGCCCTCGTCGCAGTCGCAAGGCACGTTCGACGGTACCAGCAATTCGTCGGGACAAGCGGACAGCGGCGCGAAGCAAGCCCGACAGGAGCGCCAGTCCAACCAGGAGACGCGTCATGACCAGGACGTGGCGCCGCAGATTCGTCGCGGCCCTGTTTATCTGTAACGCCGGCGCTGCGGCTGCAGCAACCGACAATTCGCGCCCGTGCGAGCGCGAGATGGCGCGTGCGTCCCAGCAGCACGGAATCCCGCTCGGCATTCTCTACGCGGTCGGCTTGACCGAGACCGGGCGGCGCGGCGCACTTTATCCTTACGCGCTCGGCGCCGAAGGACAGACCGTATTCGCCAAGGACATGAACGACGCGATCGCCAACTTTGAAGCCATGCGAGCCAAGGGGATCAAGCTGATCGACCTCGGCTGCATGCAGATCAACCATTACTATCACGGCGACAAGTTCGCCTCGGTGCGGGCGATGTTCGATCCCGCAGGGAATGTCGACTACGCCGCGCGCTTCCTGAAGGAGTTGAAGCAGCGCGAGGGCAGCTGGACCATGGCTGTCGCCCGCTACAATGCAGGCCCCAACAACCAGCCGGCACAGAAGCGCTACGTCTGTCACATCGTCGCGCATCTCGTCTCGAGCGGCTTCGGCGCGTGGACCGACAAGGCGCGCTCGTTCTGTCAGCCGAAGACGACCTGAAGGGCCGACACCAAGTTGTGCATTGGCCTCCATCATCAGCCCCGCGCAAGCAACAGCCTCCATTGTAACTGCAACCTATCAAAGGAGCCTAATTCATGAGCCTGTATGGTGTTATGCGCACCGGCGTTTCCGGGATGAGCGCGCAGTCCAACAAGCTGTCGACGGTTTCGGACAACATCGCGAACGTCAACACCACTGGCTACAAGCGGGCTTCGACCGAGTTTTCCTCGCTGATCCTGAAGAGCGGCTCGGGCAATTACGATTCCGGCGCGGTCGAGACCACGGTGCGTTACGCGATCTCCGATGCCGGCAATTACCAGTTCACGACCTCGGCGACGGATCTCGCGGTTCAAGGCAACGGCTTCTTCGTGGTGCAGGATCCGAACGGCAACAACTTCCTGACGCGCGCCGGTGCGTTCGTGCCCGACAGCACGGGCAATCTCGTCAACGCCGCCGGCTTCCAGCTGATGGGCTACAACATCCAGAACGGAGCCGTGCCCAATACTGTCGCCAACGGTTTCGGCAACCTGCAGGTCGTCAACGTCAACCAGATGGCGCTCCAGGCGTCGGCTTCGACCAAAGCGACGGTGGCTGCCAACCTGGATCCCAGTGCTGCGGTCGTCGCGTTTCCGGCCGCGCCTGCAGGTCCGGGCAACTATACGTCGAAGACGTCAATGGTGACTTACGACAACATCGGCAACCCGATAACTCTCAACGTCTATGCGGCAAAGACAGCGGCCGATACATGGGATATCGAGGTTTACGATCCGACGGGAGCTATGATTTCGACGCCGGGTCCTGCTACGACTTTCACTTTCGACGTCACAGCCGTCGGCAAGGGTGCGCTCGCTGCGGCGAGTACAAAAACGATGCCTCTGACCGTCCCCAGCGGTTCGACGAGTTTCCCTCTCACGATCGACCTCTCGGCGATGACCCAGGTCGCTTCCAGCTTCGACTTCAAGGCCACGGTCGACGGCAACGCTCCGTCCGCGGTGGACAAGGTGAACATCGACAGCAAGGGCGTGGTCACCGCCGTCCTCAAGAACGGCACCACGCTGCCGAGCTTTCAGATCGCGCTCGCGACCGTTCCGAGCCCGGACCATCTGACGCCCGAAGTCGGCAACGTCTATTCGCCGAACCTGGATTCTGGAAACGTGCAGGTCGATGTGTCTGGCAAGAGCGGGCTCGGCACGATCCAGTCCGGTGCTCTGGAAGATTCCAACGTCGATCTCGCGGACGAGTTGACCTCGATGATCGAGGCGCAGCGAGGTTTCACCGCGAATTCGAAATCATTCCAGACCGGCGCCGATCTGCTGGACGTCGTCGTCAACCTGAAGCGCTGAGTCTCTCAGCGCTCGTTCCCGGCAAGAGCAGATCATGAACCTTACCGCCGCTCTCGAATCCGCCCGCTCCTCGCTGATGGCGTCGGGCATCCAGTCGTCGGTCATTTCGCGCAACATAGCCGGTGCCAGCTCCACCGGCTATTCGCGCAAGATTGCCGTGCTGGACAACCTCCCGGGAACCGGCGTCTACGTGGCGGCGATCCAGCGCGCCGCGAGCTCGGGTCTCTACACCAACGTGCTGACCGCAACCTCGACGTCGGCCAAGCAGAGCGCGATCCTTGACGGTCTCCAGAAGATCGCGTCTGCCACGGTGGACGATCCGGAACTCGACCAGTCGCCGACGGCGCAGCTCAATGCGCTGAAGAAGGCGCTCCAGCAATATGCCAACGCCCCGGATAACACCACGCTGGCGCAGGCAGCGGTGACGTCCGCCAAGGACATGGCGACCGCGCTCAATCAGGCGACTCTGACCGTGCAGTCGGCCCGTGAGGGCGCGGATGCCGACATGCAAACGTCGGTTCAAAACATCAATCGGTTGCTCTCCCAGTTCCAGACCGTCAACACCGCGATCGTGAAGGGGACGATCTCCGGCGACGACATCACGGACTACCTCGACCAGCGCGACAGCATCGTCTCGCAGATGTCGCAGGAGGTCGGGGTCTCGATGTCGCTCCGTCCCAACGGCGACGCGGCGCTCTATACCGACAGCGGCGTCGTGCTGTTCGACAAGACGGCGCGAACGGTGAGCTTTGCGCCGACGAACGCCTATACGGCCGGCACCACCGGCAATGCCGTCTATATCGACGGTGTTCCGGTGACCGGCGCCAATTCCGTGATGCCGCTCAAGTCCGGCAAGCTTGCTGGCTTGGCGCAGCTGCGCGACAATGACACGGTTACTTACCAGAGCCAGCTCGACGAAATCGCGCGCGGCCTGGTCGACGCCTTCAAGGAAAGTGACCAGTCGGCTGTTCCGACGCTGCCCGATGTCCCCGGTCTCTTCACCTACCCCGGCGCGCCGGCGATGCCGGCGAGCGCCACCGTCCTGGTGGGCCTCGCTGGTACCATTTCGGTCGCTGCATCGGTCGATCCGGCCCAGGGCGGCAATCCCAATCTGCTGCGCGACGGCGCGATCAGCGGCAACGTCGCGTACCAATACAATACCGCCGGCAACGGCGGCTACTCGGCCCGGCTGCAGCAGCTCATCGGCGCCATGGATGCGTCGCAGCCGTTCGATGCGACCACGCAAGGCAAGCCGAGCGGCAGCTTGATCGACTTCGCGTCGTCGTCGGCGAGCTGGATCGAAAACCAGCG
Source organism: Bradyrhizobium sp. JR4.3 (assembly GCF_040547695.1). Classification (NCBI taxonomy): domain Bacteria; kingdom Pseudomonadati; phylum Pseudomonadota; class Alphaproteobacteria; order Hyphomicrobiales; family Nitrobacteraceae; genus Bradyrhizobium; species Bradyrhizobium sp. JR4.3. The sequence continues at coordinate 341,364 of NZ_JBEPQF010000004.1, forward strand.
CAAGACCGCGGACTCCAACGTCACCTACCAGAAAACGCTGCTCGACCGCAGCACCGCGGCGCTGTCGAACGTCAGCGGCGTCAACATGGATGACGAGATGTCGTTGATGCTCCAGGTCGAGCGCACCTATTCGGCCTCGTCGAAGATCATCTCGACCGTCGACGAAATGTTGCAGAGTCTGCTGGCTGCCGTGGGAAATTAAGTCATGATGAGCGCGAACTACATCTCGACCTTGATGCTGTCTTCGTCGTTGAGATCCTCGATCACCAACAATCAGGCCGCGCTGGCCAAGGCTTCGAAGGAAGCCACCACCGGCCGCTTCGCCGATGTCGGCCTCGAGCTTGGTGCCACGACGGGAGGCGACGTCACCCTGCGGGCGGATTTGAGCTTCGCCGATCAGCTCGTCGATACCAATGGGCTCGTCGCGGGGCGACTGGACATAACGCAGAGCCGGATCACCCAGCTTGGATCGACCGCGACGGACTTCCTCAAGGACCTGATCGCGGCGCGCAGTACCGATGGCGGCGGGCGCATCATCCTGCCACCTGCGTCCTCCAACCTCCAGGATCTGATTGGCGCGCTGAACGTCTCCTATAACGGCTCGTCTCTCTTTGCGGGCATCAACACGCAGAACACGCCGATCACGGCCTACACCGCGGGCTCGGCCAGCAAGAACCAGGTCGACGCCGACTTCCTTGCGACCTTCGGCTTCTCGCAATCATCGCCCAGCGTGAACACCATCACCCCGGCCCAGATGCAGACCTTCCTCGACACCACCTTCGATGCCGAGTTCGCGAGCCCGGCCTGGAACACGAATTGGTCATCGGCGACCGACCAGGTGATGCAAAGCCGCATCTCCACGACCGAGATTGCCGATACCTCCGTCAGCGCCAATCAGCCGGGCTTCCGCAAGCTCGCCGAGGCCTACACCATGATGGCGGATCTCGGGAACGCGAACTTGGACCAAGCGACGTTCCAGGTCGTCGTGGACAAGGCCATCGGCCTTGTCGGAAACGCCATCACTGACCTTGCGACCCTCGGCGGCGACATCGGCACGGTCCAGCAGCGGATCACCTCCGCAACCGACAAGCTCAAGACCCAGCAGGACATTCTGAACAATCAGATCGTCGGCATAGAGAAGGTCGATCCGACGGAAGCCTCGGTCAGGGTCAACACTTTGCAGACGCAGATCCAGACGGCGCTTGCGCTCACCTCGCAGCTCCAGAAGATCAGCCTCATCAACTATCTCTGAATCCAGCTCCTTCGTAAGGCGCGTAACCCTTGTCTTGCTGTTCGGTCTCCTGCGCAGAGTTGTCCTGATGACGTTTGAAGCCTATGAATCGGTCGTCGACGAGAGCGGCTATGAGGCGCGGGGCCGCGAGCGGCAGGCGCTCAGCCTCGGCATCGACCGGCTCGAGCGGATCCAGTCGGACCGCTTCAGCCTCGAGGATCTGGTCGAGAGCCTGCTCTATGTGCGGCGGCTGTGGACGATCTTCATCGAGGATCTCGCGCATCCGGAAAACGGACTTCCGGAAAAGCTGCGCGCCGACATCATCTCGATCGGCCTGTGGGTGGTCAAGGAAGCCGACCGCCTTCGTGAAGAAAAGTCGAACGACGTGATCCAGCTCATCGAAATCAACCGCCTGATCCGAGACGCACTTTGATGAAGATATCCTTGCGTGCGGGCGAACGGGTCTACATCAACGGCGCGGTGCTGCGCGTGGACCGCAAGGTCTCCGTCGAGCTCGTCAACGACGTGATGTTCCTGCTCGAAGGGCAGATCATGCAGGCCTCCGACGCCACCACGGCGCTGCGGCAGCTCTATTTCATCGTCCAGCTCATGCTGATGAATCCGACTGACGTCCGCGATGCTTCGGCTCTCTACGCGCAGCATCACGCGGCCCTGCTCGCGGTGTGCGAGAGCCAGGAGATGCTGGTCGGGCTTGGCGCGGTCGACGACCTGGTCGGAGCGACCCGTTACTTCGAGGCGCTCAAGCGGATCCGGGCACTGTTTCCAGTGGAGCAGGCCATCCTGGCCGGCGCCACGATCGATTCCCCATTCGAGGCTGCCTGACAGGAGAACTACATGAACGTCACCAGCGCGACCGATAGCACCAGCAAGTCGTCCAGTTCGACCAGCTCGACGACGCCGAAGTCGAGCACCGGCGTCGACTACAACACGTTTCTTCAGCTCCTCATCGCGGAGATGAAAAACCAGGATCCGACCAATCCGATGGATACCTCGCAATATATGAGTCAGTTTGCACAGCTCTCGTCGGTCGAGCAGGCGATGCAGACCAATACCAAGCTCGACGCTCTGCTGTCTTCGCAGTCGCTGTCGCAGGCCGACGGGCTGATCGGAAAGACCGTCAGCTTCACGGACGCGACCGGAGCGAGCTTCAGCGGCAAGGTCGCTTCGATCTCCATCAACAGCGACGGCTCGGTCGCGACGCTCGAGAACGGCACCAAAGTCGCGATCGGCCCCGGTCTCACGATCAGCCAGTCATGAACGAACGGGATGCTCTCGACATCGTCCAGGCGGCGATCTGGACCATCATCGTCGCCTCCGGGCCTGCCGTCGGTGCCGCGATGCTGGTCGGCACCATCATCGCGCTGATCCAGGCGCTAACCCAGATCCAGGAGGTGACGCTGACCTTCGTTCCGAAGATCATCGTCATTCTCGTGGTCGTTGCCGTCTCCGGCTCCTTCATCGGAGCCCATCTCTCCACCTTCACCGAGATGGTCTATTCGCACATCGAGCGCGGCTTCTGATCCGGACGGTCCCGGCCGCCTCTGCCACCCCTGCCACCACCCCCGCGTAAGCTTTGCACGGCAGATTACGGGCCGGATCCTCTGCCGGTGACCCATGTCCGATACGTTAGCCGCTAGCCTGCCGACCCCGCGACGATTGGGCGCCGACGCCTTTTTCGCGGGCGGCATCGTGGCCATGCTCACGATTCTGTTCCTGCCCATACCGCCGATCCTGATCGATCTCGGCCTCGCGTTCTCGATCGCGCTCTCGGCACTGATCCTGATGGTCGCGCTGTGGATCCAGCGGCCGCTCGATTTCTCGGCCTTCCCGACCGTGCTCCTGATCGCGACGATCCTGCGGCTTGCGCTCAACGTCGCAACGACCCGTCTCATCCTGTCGCGCGGCGGGGAGGGGGAAAACGCCGCGGGCCATGTCGTTGCCGGTTTCTCGAAGTTCGTCATGGGCGGTGACTTCGTCATCGGCCTGATCATTTTCGCGATTCTGGTCACGGTAAACTTCGTCGTGATCACCAAGGGCGCAACGCGTATCGCCGAAGTCGGCGCCCGTTTCACTCTGGATGCCATCCCCGGCAAGCAGATGGCGATCGACGCGGATCTGTCCGCGGGCCTGATCGACGACAAGGAAGCCCAGCGCCGGCGCCGCGAGCTGGAAGAGGAGAGCGCGTTCTTCGGCGCCATGGACGGTGCCTCGAAATTCGTCCGCGGCGACGCCGTCGCCGGCCTGATCATCACCGCGATCAACATTTTCGGCGGTATCATCATCGGCGTGACGCATCACGGGTTGACGCTGGCACGCGCCGCCGACGTCTACACCAAGCTCTCCGTGGGCGACGGTCTGGTAACGCAGATGCCGGCGCTGATCGTGTCGCTGTCGGCGGGCCTGCTCGTCTCGAAGGGCGGCACCCGGGGTTCGGCCGAGCAGGCGGTGTTGCGGCAGCTCGGCGGCTATCCGCGCGCGGTGTCGGCCGCCGCGCTGATGATGTTCGTGCTCGCCTTGATGCCGGGGCTGCCGACGGCGCCCTTCCTGCTGCTCGGCGGCGTCATGGCCTTCGTAGGATACTCGTTGCCCAGGCGGCAGGCAGCCCTGAAGCAGAAGGAAGATGCGCGCAAGGCCGACGAACGTGCCCAGGTCGATGCCAAGGAATCCGTCAAGGAATCGCTCAAGACCGCGGAGATCGAGCTGGCGCTCGGCGGGCACCTCTCGGTCCATCTGCTCGGGTCGCGCAACGAACTGGCGCACCGCGTGGCCAAGATCCGCAAGAAGTTCGCCAAGCAGTACGGCTTCGTGGTTCCCGAGATCAAGCTCACCGACAATCTGTCGATCGATCCCAAGGGATACCAGATCCGGATCCACGACACTCGTGTCGCCCAGGGCGAGCTCCGGCTCGGCGAAGTGCTGGTGCTGGTCGACAAGGACGGCAAGCCCGACGTGCCCGGCGAAGAGGTGATCGAGCCGGCCTTCGGCATGAAGGCGCTGTGGGTGACGGACGCGTTCACCGACGAGGTCAAGCGTCAGGGCTGCAAGCCGGTCGACAATCTGTCGGTGCTGCTCACGCATCTGAGCGAAGTGATCAGGGCCAACCTCGCCCAGCTGCTGTCCTACAAGGACATGCGCGGCCTGCTCGACCGGCTCGATCCCGAATACAAGCGCCTGGTCGAGGATCTCTGCCCGTCGCAGATATCGTATTCGGGGCTGCTGGCGATTCTGAAGATCCTGCTGGCCGAGCGCGTGTCGATCCGCAACCTGCATCTGATCCTCGAAGCCATCGCCGAGATCGCGCCCCATGTGCGGCGCTCCGAGCAGGTGGCAGAGCATGTGCGTACGCGTCTTGCCCAGCAGATTTGCGGCGATCTCTCCGACAACGGCGTGCTCAACGTCGTCCGTCTCGGCAACCGCTGGGATCTCGCGTTCCACCAGAGCTTGAAGCGCGACGCCAAGGGCGACGTCGTCGAATTCGACGCCGATCCGCGCCTGATCGAGCAGTTCGCGACCGAAGCCAGCGCCGCGATCCGCAAGTTTACCGAGAACGGCACCAGCGTGGTGCTGGCCGTGACCCCGGAAGCGCGTCCCTACGTCCGGATGATCCTGGAGCGGGTCTTTCCGACACTGCCGATCCTGTCGCATGTCGAAGTCGCGCGCAGCACCGAAATCAGGGCCCTCGGAGCGATATCGTGATCAGCGGCCTCACCGACAGCGTGCTGGTGACGTTCATCGTGTTCTGCCGCATCGGTGCCTGCCTGATGCTGGTCCCCGGCTATTCCAGCGTCAATGTTCCGGCCCAGGTCCGCTTGTTCGTTGCGCTGGTGACGACGTTCGCACTGACGCCGATCCTGGCCGCCGTCCTGAAACCTCTCACGGACAACGCGGCGCCGCTGACGCTCGCGCTCCTGATCTGCTCCGAACTCGTGGTCGGTGCCGTCATCGGGCTCGGCGGTCGCGTGTTCTTTCTCGCACTCCAGACCATGGCCACCGTGATGGCCAGCGCGATCGGGCTGAGCAACATCCCGGGGACGCCGGTCGGCGACACCGATCCGGCGCCGGCCCTGGTGCCGCTGATCATGACGTCGGTCACGACGCTGTTCTTCATGACCGACCAGCACTGGCAGGTCCTGCGCGGGCTGATGAACTCCTACGACGTCTGGCATCCCGGCGACCGGCTCGGCGGCAGCATGCCGCTCGACCAGCTCGTCGGCCGGCTATCGGAGGCATTCGTGCTGACGCTGCGGATCGCCAGCCCTTTCATCGTCTATTCGGTCGTCGTCAACCTGGCGGTCGGCCTGATCAACAAGCTGACGCCGGCGATTCCGGTCTATTTCATCTCGGTGCCCTTCGTGCTGTTCGGCGGCTTCCTGCTGCTCTACCTCACCAGCGACGAGCTCCTGAGGCAATTCATGCTCGGCGTCTCATCGTGGCTGGCGGAGTGATCGCCATGACGTCGCGCGCGGACAAGCTCGGCCGGATGGTCTCGCTCGTGAAGCTCCAGCTCCGGTTGTCAGAGTGGCAGCTCGCGCAGCTGCGGCAGCAGGAGCGCAGCTTGCAGGACGAACAGGAATGGCTGGTCGGAACTCTCAACGAGGGGAAGCCGCCGGCGGGATCATCGAGCGAATCGATCGCGCGGCGCCTGACCAGAACCAGCGTCGGCGCGCGCGCGATTCAGGCCCAGGCCTCGCAGCAGCTCGACCAGGTTCGCGCGGAGAGCCGCCGTGTGAAGCAGTTCGAGCAGGTCGCGAAGGCGGCGCTCGCGGACAAGCTTCGCGACGTCGAGAAGCGATCGCTCGAGGAGATGACGGGAACAAGCCTCACCGTGCGCGAGTGGACGCCACGGCCAGCCAATCGGACCAAGACATGATCGTGACCGCGACACCCGACCTCGTTCTCGACGTCCTCGACGCCGCCGATCCCGTGACGCAGCGCGCGGCCACAGCGAAGCTCGACGCGCTCAAATCATCGGACACGGATTTCGCCGCCACGATGGATGCGGAGGTCGGCAAGGCCAAGGCGGCGGCAGCCGATCAATCCGCGACGAAGCTTTCGGAACCGCAGTCGGGTGCGGTGAACGGGGCGCCGGTGCAGGTGATCAAGGCGCCGGCATCCGGCGAGGTGTACCGCAAGTTCGAGGCCTTCATCCTCCAGACCTTCGTCGAGACGATGTTGCCGAAGGAGTCGGAGGAGGTCTTTGGAAAAGGCACGGCCGGCGGCGTCTGGAAGTCGATGCTGGCGGAGCAACTTGGTGCTCAGCTGGCAAAGGGCAAGGGCATTGGCATTGCCAAGCAGCTCGCCGCCGCGCATCCGGCGGGGCCGGATGCTACGGGCAAGGCCGGATGACGATCCGGGAATGGATGACAGAAGTTGAAGGGTGACTTTCCTATGCAGGCACAAGAAGGCGCGGCGGCCATGGTGATGGAACAGCCGGCCGTGGACACCGAGGCGACGACGATGGCAGCCGTGTCGGGCGATGGGCTGTTGCCCGTCCTGCTGCCGAATGTCGGTGGTGAGGTGGCGAACGACGGTGCGGACCCGGCGAGATCGGACGAGGTACGCGGCCTGTTAGCCGCGATCCGCCGGCTCGAAGCCATCGTCGAAGAGGAGACGGCAGCGCTCGCGACGGGCAAGAAAATCGACTTCGACGAGTTCAGCGCCCGGAAGAGCCGGAGCATGCTGGAATTCGTCCGCCTGATGCGGGCACGAATGCACCTCGGCGGCGAGGTCGAGATCACTGAGGAGATCCAGCGGCTGCGCGAGAAGCTCGAGCGAAACCGTTCCATCCTCGAAATGCATTACGATGCGGTGCGCGAGGTCGCGACCATCATAGTCAAGGCCATCAAGGACGCCGAGTCGGACGGCACCTATACCGGTCGCGCAGCACAGGACGGAAAATGATCAGACTCGTGCTAGCCGGGCTCTGGGTATGCATCCTCACCGCGGGAACGAGCTACGCCGTGGCCTATTGGAAGGAAAATGGCAGCCTGCTGCCGGCAAAGGACGAATACCTTGACGGGCTGCAGTACCAGAAGACGCGGGCGCTGAGCGTGCCCATGGTCGAGGGTGGCAACGTTCAGGGCTACATCGTCGCGCGGTTTGTCTACACCGTTGAGGCGCGAACCATGCACCAGCTCAACGTGCCGCCCGAGCCGTTCGTCGTCGATGAAGCCTTCCGCAGGATCTATGCCGACGACCGCCTCGATTTCAGAAAACTCGCTCGTTACGACCTCTCCATCCTCACGACGGCCATCAAGCAGCGTGTCAACGAGCGAATGCAGGCCGAAGTCGTCCAGGACGTCCTTGTCGAGGACTTCAATTACGTGTCGAAGGAAGAATTCCAGCAGAAGCCCTAGGGCATTACCGGTTCTGATTGAATCGGAAGCGAGCCTCTAGAATTATACTTAGACGCGAGCCGCAGCGCCGGTACTGCCGCGGCTCTGTTCGCCGTTGACGTCGCCGAAACTATAACGGCCTCTGCGAAGATGGTTCGCAGAGGCCGTTATCGGTTGCGTGGCAGCGCCCTGCCGATCAGTTTCCGGCTGGATACGCCACTGGGGCGGTATGCGCCCTGTTCAGCAGGATGCCGACCTCGTCGAGCTCCTGCATCGGCACGTCGATGGTTTCGCCGGCCGGGATGTCGAGGCGGTACCCGACGTAACGGCGGGCCACGATCGCATCGAAGCCGAGGCGGTCGCGGAGTTTCTTGCGCAGCTTGCTGACGTGGCTCTCGATCACGCTCTCGTCGAACGTCGCTTCGAAGATGCCGTAGACCGCGTTGAAGATCTGCGTCTTGGTGACCCACTTGCCGTGGTTGCTGACCATATATTCGAGAATGCGCAGTTCGCGGCGGGGCAGGGTGAGAGCGTGGCCAGCGATCTCGGGGTCACGTCCGTTGAAGAAGACCTGGATCCTGGTCTCGCAGGGCCGCGGCAGTTCCCCGACCCGGCGGCGCGCAATCGCGGCCGTTCGGGCGAGGATCTCGCGGAGGTGAATCGGCACGTGGACGACGTCGTCGACGCCCGATTCGAAGAGCTCCAGCGTGTTCTTGAGCATCTTCTGGCCGCTCATGGCGATGATGGGAGCCGAGGAGCGCTTGCGCATCGCCCGCGGCAGGCTTCCGCGGGTGTCGCAATCCCCGAGGAGGAAGGCGTCCACCGCGGCCAGATCCGATTCACTCGCAGATTGCAGCCAGTCCCAGAATTCTCCGGAGGAGAAGCCGATCGACGATACACCTTCGCGAACGAGCCCTCCGACATAGCTGTTCGTGACGCTCTCGCGATCATCAACGATAATATACATCAGTTTTTCGCCCCTGTTTCGCACTTGTTACGGCCGGTTGGTTGTTGTGATGCCCGGCTCGGCAACTGTGCTGTTTGACGATATTCCTTCCCGCGAACCGTTATTATGGTTTCGATATTCGCGGGCAGCCCTACGCATTCAGTGCCTGCGTCTCGCAGGCCTGCTACTTCGACTCGATACTGAACGCTTACTGCGTGAGGCTCGGCGGGTGTCTTGCGGATCACCTCGCGGAGCGGATTGAGAAAGCGACCTAGAACAGTTGCGCCAAGTTGCTCATGCGTCCGAACGCCACTGTACTTTGTCGATCTCCTCGCTAACTGGCGAGAATCACTTGAGTAGGACCGTAACAATTGCCGATTTCCGATCAAGCGTGCGCAACTAAGCGTTTGCTACACGTGCTTGATGCTGTTGATTCGTTTCGAGTTGTTTCTTTGTATGTTCAATCGCATCAGTTGATTTGGAATTCGAACTAGTTTTGCACCTTGGCGGTTCTAAAGTTCCGCATCCCCGTATGATTACAGCTATTTTGGGCGGTGCTGCGCTTCATGCAAATTGAGAAGTTTTCAACCCGGGATTGACTCCCGTCATCGTCTTTCCACATGCGACAATTCGACTCATGTATGGCGAGGCGACTCCAGCTTGGCGAAATCTTGGCGAGGGTGTGTCTTTCGAGTCGCACTCTCGCCACGTGCGTGACGCGTTTGACTCATGTGACGTCGCACCGCGCGTGATGAAGAGTTTTCGATGCGCACGTTTCAGGCAAGCTTCGGCAAATAACGTCACCGTTCGACAGATCGAACCGAACGGAGCATTCTCGCATGTTGTCCGATGGACAAGCTCGTCCCAACGCGACCGCGGATGTCTCCGCAGCGGCGAAACCGGCTGCGGAGACGCGCGATGCCAAAGACAATGCGGCGCCGACGGCCAAGCCTTCTGCAAATACCAAGCTTTTTGCAAACACCAAGCCTTTTGCAAATACCAATCCTTCTGGGACTAGCAAGCCTGCTGCGAACACCAAGCCTGCGCCGGCAGCAGCGAGTGATGAAACTCTGGCGAAAGAGGCGCTTGAGGGTCTGAAGCGTATTCGCGCCAAGGCGCGCCTCGACAAGATGGCAATCCCCAAGCCTACGCCCATCGTGATCAAGCCGGCCGTGATCGTGGCCAAGCCGCCGCCGCCGCGTCCGACATGGGTCGCGCCGCTCGCGACATTGGCGGTCGCTGCGATCCTGGTCGTCTGTGCCTGCACCGGCGTGATCGCCTATTTCGCCATGCAGCCCGCCCAGAACAACGTCGCGGCCAATACTGAGATCAGGAATCTGCGCGAGACGGTGGCACAACTGCGCAGGCAGGTGTCGGGCGTGTCCGACAATCTCGACGGCCTGCGCACCGCGGTCGATCAGTCGAGCAAGGCGACCAATGACCGTTTTGGCCGTTTTGGCGAGAATCTGGATCGCATCGAACGGGTGAGCTCGTCCTCTACGGTGAAGCTCGACAAGCTTGCCCAGGTGCAGGCCCAGGCTCCGGCGCCCGTCGCTTCACAGCCAATGCCGATGATGGCCTCGGCCGCTACGCCCGAGGTCACGGGATCGGTAGCACCGTCCGAGCGCATTTCGGCTCCGCGCAAGACGGTCAAAGGCTGGTCGGTCCGCCAGGCCTACGAGGGGATTGCGATCCTGCAAGGCCCGAACGGCGTCGTCGAGGCGGTGCTGGGGCAGCAGGTGCCCGGCCTTGGCCGCATCGAGGAGATCAAAAACGAGAACGGACGTCTGGTGGTCGAGTCCAGCGGGGGCGTCATCTATTCGTCACGCAAGGCAACGCCCTGATCAAGGGCCGCCGCCTTCTATTTACGGTGATGCTCGAAACTGGTGCATAGCAGATCGACCTCAGCCTCCGCGATCGGCGCGCGAAACAGGCGGCAGCTGAACTCGGCGGTCGTCCTGCTGTCCGTGGTGCTGCGATCTTCGCGGAGGAAGATGCATCGCTTGCAGACGTCGGTATGGTGCCGCTGTTCGGCTGCGTCCGACTGATCCAGCACGTGGCGGAGCGCGTCGCGGAAGCTGACTTTCGCCTCGTCCTCGAGCACGGCGATGGACTCGACGAGGACGTTGACGGGGTCGCGCACCAGGAACTTCTTGCCCTGTTGTGTCACGCTCAGCATCACTGACCGCTTGTCCTGGGCCGAGCGCTTTCGCTCGAGATAGCCGAGCCGCTCCAGCTCGCCAATGATGAACGAGGCGGTGCCGCGCGTGGTGCCGACGTAACTCGCGAGCGCCGACGGCGTCCGGGAAAACCGGTTGGCGCGGGAAAGGAAACGCAGCGCCATCCACTCGCGGTCGCGCAAGCCGTGCTTGGCGCCTTCGAACCACAGGATACGGGCGACCTGTTCCAGCAGTTCGATCGATTCGCGAGCCAAGTTCATTTCAATTCCAGGTCGGATAAATCTTGATTCAATTGAGCTTTTGGTAGCGCAATCCGGGCGGCTGATAATGAAGATCCCGAGGGATGCGGAACCTTCCGACCGTGGAACTAGAGTGTCACGAAGAAAGTTCGAGTAAATCGCCCGGCTCAACTCTTCTGAAAATTTCAGTCAAATGACCGCGGCTTTGCGTGCAAATTCCGCTAGCGCGGGATGTGCGTGCGGCACGATGTGTCGTTGCGACTACCGCAAAGCCCATTTGTTGCGCGATGGGCCTCGAATTGCGCGAGCGGACGGGGCGGCCGCAACTGGGGCAGCGGAAAAGGGGACGGGGGAACCACCGTTTTCGGTTAATGAATGTTGCGTTGCAATGCGGCCAGGCGGTTAAATCGAAATAGGATCGAGCCCGGGAATGCCAGAGTGTCGTCCGTGATCGAGCAAGTGAAGCCGTTCAGCGTCAAGCGCGCAGCATTGGCCGCCACCGTCGGCAACATGCTCGAATTCTACGACTTCATCACCTACAGCTTCTTCGCCATCCAGATCGGCCATACCTTCTTCCCGACGGGAAGCGAGTACGGCAGCCTGATGCTGTCGCTGGCGACCTTCGGCGCCGGCTTCGTGACGCGGCCGATCGGCGGAATCGTGCTCGGGATCTATTCCGACCGGATCGGCCGGCGGCCTGCCATGCTGCTGAGCTTCGCGCTGATGGGGCTATCGATCCTGACCATCGCGCTCACGCCGTCCTATCAATCGATCGGCCTTGCAGCGCCCGTCATCGTGATCGCGGCGCGTATGGCGCAAGGCTTTGCTTTGGGCGGGGAGGTTGGACCGACCACCGCCTATCTGATCGAGATCGCCCCGCCCCAGCATCGCGCGCTGGTGGTGGCTTGGCAGCCGGCGAGCCAGGAGATCGCCGCGACCGCGGGCGCACTCGTCGGCGTCATCCTGAGCAGGACGATGGCGCCAGAGATGCTCGACGCCTATGGCTGGCGGGTGGCGTTTCTGATCGGAGCGGTGTGCCTGCCGTTCGGGTTCTGGATGCGCCGGACGCTGCCCGAGACGATCCCGCAGGCCGAAGCCGGTGCCCGCACCGTCGAGCACACCAGTCATCTTTCGCAGGCGAGACGGCACCTTGGCGTCATCGGACTTGCACTGATGATCCTGGCAAGCGGCACGATCTCGACCTACGTCACCCAATATATGACGACCTATGCGCAGAACACGCTGCATGTGTCGTCGACACTGGCTTTCGCCGTGTCGCTGGTCAGCAATGGCATCCAGTTTGTCGGTGCGCTGGTCGGGGGCTGGCTGGCAGATCGTCTCGGTCGCAAGCCGGTGATGATCTGGCCGCAGCTCGCAACGCTGCTGCTGACCTACCCGACCTTCCTGTGGATCGTCCATGCCCCCGGCGCGTTGTCGCTCCTGGTTGGTTTCGGTGTCCTGTCCGTCATCGGCTCGCTGCCGTTCACTGCGTTCTACGCGACCTTCACCGAGGCGCTGCCCCAGAGCATCCGCGGCGGTGTGTTCGCGACCGTCTATGCGGTCGCGATCGCCAGCTTCGGCGGTACGGCGCAGCTCGTGGTCACCTGGCTCCTCCACGTCACCGGCAATCCGCTGGCGCCGGCCTGGTACCTGCTGCTTGCGGCGATCGTCGGACTAGTCGCGATGAGCCTCATGCCCGAGACTGCGCCAGTGAAACAGCGTCAGAACAAGACCTGAAAACAAGGCCTGAAAGCGGCGCGCTCGCAGGCTGGTGATTTGCGTTTCGCTGGCAATTATTGGCGAATGCGTCGCCTGAAGGATCAGGGGCACGCATCAGGAAGGACGAACCGATGAGTATCGAGACCACCATGACATCCGACGTCGTCGGGCTGACCAAGGTCGCCCCTGTCTCGCGCCGCGGGTTCATGAGCGCGACTGCGGCCGTCGCCGCCGGCTACACGCTTGCAGCCGGGCCCGTGCGCGCCGAGGCGATCACGACCGACACCGGCGGCCTCCAGACCGGCGACGCCAAGATCAAGGTCGGCTCCGAGCAGATGCCTGCGTATTTTGCCCGCCCCGCCGGCAACACCAATGCGCCGGTGATCATCGTGGCGATGGAGATTTTCGGCCTGCACGAATACATCAAGGACGTGACGCGGCGCCTCGCCAAGCTCGGCGCATTCGCGATCGCGCCCGACTATTACTTTCGCAAGGGCGTCGATTTGACCAAGGTCACCGAGATCAAGGACCTGCTGCCGATCGTCAATGCCAAGCCGGACGCCGAGCTGCTGTCCGATCTCGACGCGACCGTGGCGTGGGCGGGATCGCAAGGCGGCGACACCGGTAAGCTCGGCATCATCGGCTTCTGCCGCGGCGGACGCACCGTGTGGGAATATGCCGCCCACAGCGGCACGCTCAAGGCCGGCGTCGCCTTCTACGGTCCGCCCGTCGATCCAGCCAATCCGCTGTGGCCGAAGAGCCCGATGCAGCTCGCACCCGAGATGAAGGCACCGGTGCTCGGCCTCTATGGCGGCGCCGATACCGGCATTCCCGTCGCCCAGGTCGAGCAGCTCAAGACAGCCTTGGAGCAGAACAAGAAGACGGCCGAGTTCAAGATCTATCCGGAAGCGCCGCACGGCTTCCATGCCGACTACCGCGGCAGCTACCGCAAGGACGCCGCCGAAGATGCCTGGAAGCAGGCCCAGGCCTGGTTCAAGAAGTATGGCGTGTTGAGCTGAGGTCGAAGCATGATCCTCGTTCCCCCGCTTGCCACAACGTCTCTAGGGCGTGACGGTAGGTCGGATAAGCAAGCGTGACGCCGAGCTCGCGCTTCATTTTCGCGTTGGAGACGCGGGCGCTGCTGGCATAGAAGCTGCGGGCCATCGCCGACATCTCGGCGGTCTCGAACGGCTCTTCCGGCGGCGGTGCAACGTTCATCAGCTTCGCCGCGTAAGCGATCACGTCCTGCGGCGGCGCCGGCTCGTCGTCACAGACGTTCCAGATGCCGCCGCTCGGGTGATGAATCGCGGCCATGATCGCGCTTGCGATGTCGTCGACGTGGATGCGGTTGAACACCTGTCCCGGCTTGATGATGCGCCGGGCCGTTCCAGCGCGCAGCGTCACCAGTGCGTTACGGCCGGGGCCATAGATACCCGCAAGCCGCAGGATCGCGGCGTCGCCACCGGTCGTGTCGGTCCATGCCTGTTCCGCCGCGACCCGCATGCGCGTGCGGTCGAGGCCGGCCTGCGGCGGCGTGCTCTCGTCGACCCATCCGCCGGCGTGATCACCATACACGCCGATCGTGGAGAGATAGATGATCCTGCGGTGGCGGTCCGCCGCCAGGACGTCCGAGAAGGTCGCGATGGCAGGATCGCCGGCGCTGCCAGGTGGGATCGATATGAGAAGGACGTGGGCGTCTCTCATACGTTCGACCGTCTCGCGTGCCGGACTGCTCCCGGAGAAGGCGTGTACCTCGATGCCGGCGAGGTCGCCCCGCTGCGCGGGATCGCGCACCGTGCCGGCGATATGCGAGAAGCCGCCACCGAACAGGCGGACGAAGTGCCGGGCACTGTAGCCGAGACCCAGGATAAAGAGCCGCATACGTCTTCCTTGCAGGTCGGAGTTCCCGTTCGCGCCGCAGCGCGCCCTCCGCTCATAAGAGATTTTTGGGTCCGGCAAAAGATATTGCGATTTGTCCCGCCCGCCTGTGCGGGCGATGGTCGCTCGTCGGAGGGACGCATCGAACATGCAGGCAGAAGCGCCCGCCATAATGGTATCTGACGCGGCTGAGCTGGTCCGCCGCGCCGCCGCGCTGATCTTCGATGTCGACGGCACGTTGGCCGAGACCGAAGAGCTGCATCGGCAGGCCTTCAACCATGCCTTCGCCCGCCACGGTCTCGACTGGCAGTGGGACCGGGCCGTCTACAAGGACCTGCTGCGGGTCACCGGCGGCAAGGAACGGATCCGCGCCCATCATGAAAGGCTGAGGATCGCCGCGCCATTATCGGATGTGGACATCGCGGAACTCCACCGCATCAAGACTGCGCATTTTGCCGAACTGGTCGAGACCGGCTGCTGCCCCTTACGGCCCGGGGTGACGGATCTGTTCGCTGCTGCCAAGGCGCGCGGCCAGCGGCTCGCGATCGCGACGACCACGTCACACGGCAATATCGATGCGCTGCTGTCGCGGGCCTTGGGAAAAAGCTGGGCCGCGGATTTTGATGCGATCGTGGCCGGGGATGACGTGCGGCATAAAAAGCCTGCGCCGGATGTCTATTTCGAGATCCTGGCGCGGCTGAAGCTCAACGCGTCCGACTGCATCGCGATCGAGGATTCCGCCAACGGCCTGATCGCGGCCTCACGAGCGAACATTCCCGTGCTCATCACCAGAAGCATGTTCTTCCGGGACGACGATTTTAGCCAGGCGCGGGTCGTGCTGGATGATCTGTCCGGGCTCGGGTGAGGCCAAAACAAAAAAACCGAAAAACAACCCCATGCACAGTAGAATGTGCCTGCGGGCCGGCCGCCCTCAATGGACGCGGTGGCTCGCTCTATCGTCCTCAGCTTGCTCGACAATCTGCGCGATCGGGCTGGACTGGTGGTGCACCAGGCGCCAGTCGTCGCCGACGCGCCGAAAATGGTTGGCCGCAGCCAATGCCGTGCCGTCGACGATCTCGATGCAGAGCACGCGCGCGCTGTCGCCATCGACGATGGCCTGCGGTTCCGCGCACACGATCTGCGGCCGTTCCGGGCTCTGCAGGATATCGCGCCAGCTTCCGATCACCGTGGCCCGGCCGATGATGGCCGGCCAGCCGGGATGAATGCAGGAAATGGCGTCATCGTCCGCCCACATCCGCTCCATTTCGTCGAAATCGCCGGTCGAAAAGGCGGCGTAGAACGCTGCGTTCGCCGCGATCACCTTGCTGTCCTTTGCCATGCCTCTCGGGTGGGGCAATGACAGACAAAAATCAAGCAAGACTTCCGTCGACTTTCCGTCGATCTGGACCGCAATGCAGCATTGCTGCCCGTTTTGTGGTCACGCCGAGACCAGAGTCTCCACCGCACGCCGCGCGCCATCCTGGTAGAGTCGGCCGAGTGCTCCGGTCACGGCCTCGCGCAGGCGCGGCTCCGCGCCCAGCGACCCGAACACTTTTCCGACGCCGAGCAGTGCGGGCGCCAATCGTTCGGCAACGGGACCTGCCTCGCGCGCCAAGCCACCGAATTCGGCGGCGAGCGGATCGCGCACGTCGATGGTGCGGCCGTTCTCGTCGAGACCGGTGACGTAGCGCATCCAGCCGGCCACCGCGAGCGCATGCGTCGCGATCGGTAGGTTGCCGGCGAGACGATCCTGGATCGCGCCGAGCAGGCGCTGCGGCAGCTTTTGGGAGCCGTCCATCGCGATCTGCCAGGTGCGGTGATGCAGTGCCGGATTGGCGAAGCGCTTGAGCAGCGAGGCGCGATAGGCGGCCAGATCGGTGCCCGCGGGCATCGTCAGCGTCACCGCGGCCTCTTCCATCACCTGCGCGGCGAGGCGCGCGAAATGCGGATCCTGCATGGTGTCGGCGATGGTCTCGTAGCCGGCCAGATAGCCGAGATAGGCCAGCGCCGAATGGCTGGCGTTGAGCAGCCGCAGCTTCATCAGCTCGAATGGCTTGACGTCGTTCACCAGTTCGACCCCGGCGGCGGCAAGATCGGGCCGGCCCGCCGTAAAGCGATCCTCGACTACCCATTGCGTGAACGGCTCGGTCATGACGGGCCATGCGTCGCGCAAACCGAGCGCCGACGAAACCACGTCGCGGTCACCATCCGTCGTCTCCGGCACGATGCGGTCGACCATAGTCGAGGGGAAGGCCGCCGTATCCGCGATCCACTTGCCGAGATCCTTCGAGCGCAGCGCGGCGAATTGCGTCACGATCCGCTGCACGGTGTGGCCATTGGCGGCGAGGTTGTCGCAGCTCAGCACGGTGAACGGCGGCGCGCCCAGGGCTCGCCGGCGCGCCAGCGCTGCAACGATGAAGCCGGGAGCCGAGCGCGGCGCGTCGAAATTGTTGAGGTCGTGCACGACATCAGGATGGCGTTCGTCGAGATCGCCGGTCTGCGGCGTGTGGCAATAGCCTTTCTCGGTGACGGTGAGGGAGACGATGCGAATGGCGGGATCGGCCATTCGCTCGACCAATCGTGCCGGGCTTTCGCGCGCGACCACGCTGTCGAGCAGCGCACCGATGATGCGGTGTTCGGTGGCTTCGGCTGCACGGACGGCAACCGTGTAGAGATGATCCTGCGGGGCGAGGGCGTCGCGTGTGTCAGGGCTGCGCAAGCTGGCGCCGACGATGCCCCACGAGGTGGCGCCGGCGGCAAGGCAATCGTCGATGACCACGGCCTGGTGGGCGCGATGAAACGCGCCAAGGCCGAGATGCACGATGCCGGGCGTGACCCGCGAACGGTCGTAGGCCGGGCGGCGGATGCCTTGTGGCAGCCGGTCGAGATTGGCGCGGCCAAGGCGCGTTGGATCAGGGCGCATGGTCGTCTCTCCCCTTGTTTGGCCGCTGCTTGACATGGCGCCTGTCCTCGGTCAATGCTGCGGTCAATTGGTAAGACCAATTTTCCAAAATTGGCGGGCCGCGGGCAGCGAGAGCTGCCGGCATGACCCTTTCGGGAGGACCAGCGTGCCGCTGGAAGCTGTGGAGGCGAGACGGCTTTATCGCCAGGTCGCCGATCAATTGCGAAGCCTGATCGACAGCGGCGAGTACGCGGTCGGCAGCCGCTTGCCGACCGAACGCGAACTCGCCGAGCAGCTCAAGATTTCCAGGCCGACGGTGCGCGAGGCCCTGATCGCGCTCGAAGTCGAAGGCCGCCTCCGCATCCGCGTCGGTTCCGGCATTTATGTGATCGAGCCCGCGGCGGTTGCGGCGACCGCGCCTGCTTCCGTCATCGAGGGTCCGTTTGAGCTGCTGCGCGCCCGCGAGTTCCTGGAAAGCGCCATCGCCGAAGAAGCCGCGCGCGTGGCGACGAAGGACGACGTTGCTCGCATCGATGCGTCCCTTGTCGCGATGGAGAATGTAGAACACCCTGGCGAAGCCTCGATGGTCCACGACCGCGCCTTCCACGTCGCGATCGCCGGAAGCCTCGGCAATGCCGTTCTGGTGCGCGTCGTCGGCGAGCTGTTCGACCAGCGCCTCAACCCTTATTTCGCGCAGCTTGCGCATTATTTCGAAAGCCCGGGCACGTGGCGCACTGCGCTCGACGAGCATCGCGCGGTGCGCGACGCGATCGCGGCACACCATCCTGAAGCGGCTCGCGATGCCATGCGCGATCATCTCGCGCGATCCCAGGAGCGCTTTGCGCAAAACTTCGGCGCTGAGAACGCGGCAGGACCGTCTTCCGGGCGCGCGGGGCGATCGACGGCAAAGCCGTCAAAACCGGAACGTGCGCCGAAGAAGAAGCGAGTCACGAGCAGCAGCGCGCGACCGCGATGAGATTGTGCGGCTCGCATCCGCGTTGGGAGCGGGCGGACAAGAAGCAGATTTAAAAGAAGCAGACTTGAAAAATGGAGGAAAAATCAGTGCTGAAAAAGATGACAATGGTGCTGGCGGTTTCGGCCGCGGCGATGTGTGCGGCGACCGGTTCCGGCATGGCGCAGACCAAGCTGAAATGGGCTCATGTCTACGAGACCTCGGAGCCCTTCCATACCGCGTCGGTCTGGGCTGCGCAGGAAATCGGCAAGCGCACCAATGGGCGCTATGCGATCGACGTCTATCCGGCGTCGCAGCTCGGCAAGGAGGCCGACATCAACCAGGGCCTCTCGCTCGGCTCGGTCGATATCATCATCTCCGGCTCGAGTTTTGCCGCGAAGAGCTTTCCGCCGATCGGCGTGACCTATTATCCCTACACTTTCCGCGATGCCGATCATCTGCTCGCCTACACCAAGAGCGACATCTTCAAGGAGCTTACCAAGGGTTATGAGGACAAGAGCGGCCACCACATCGTCGCGGTGACCTATTACGGGGTGCGCCAGACTTCGTCGAACAAGCCGATCAAGACCTGCGCCGACCTCAAGGGCCTGAAGATGCGCGTGCCCGACGTGCCCGCTTATCTGGCGATGCCGCGCGCCTGCGGCGCCAACACCGCGCCGATCGCGTTCGCCGAAGTCTATCTGGCGCTCCAGAACGGCACCGTCGAGGCCCAGGAGAATCCGCTCACCACGATCGAGGCCAAGAAGTTCTACGAAGTGCAGAAGCACATCGTGCTGACCGGCCATATCGTCGACCATCTCAACACGGTGGTAGCGGGTGCGCTCTGGAATAAGCTGAGCGACGAGGACAAGAAAATATTCACCGACGTCGCGCAGGAAGCCGCCGCCAAGGCGACCGCGGAGATCAAGCAGAACGAGGCCAAGCTGGTCGCCTTCTTCAAGGAGAAAGGCTTGACCGTGACCGAGGTCGACAAGAACGAGTTCCGCGACACGGTGCTGAAGAACGTCGCATTCGAAACGTTTGGCTATCGCAAGGCCGACTGGGAACGCATTCAGGCGGTGAAGTGACGACGTAGTCGTCATCCCGGGACGGTCCGCAGGACCGAACCGCAGGTGCGCAATTGCGCACCTGAGAATCTCGAGGTTCCGGGTCTGGTGCTAACGCACCATCCCGGAACGACGTGACCAGTTTGGAGAGCACACCCATGTCCACCGCCGAAACGCACCGGCAGATCACCGCGGACGAGATCGCCCACACCTTCGAGGAAGAGGCGGCACCCAAGGTCGATCTCGGCATCTACGCTTTCGAGGACTGGGTCGCGCTGGCGATCTTCTGGGTGATGGCGCTCGCCGTCTTCCTGCAGTTCTTTACCCGCTACGTGCTTAACGACAGCTATGCCTGGACCGAGGAGATCGCGACCTACTGCCTGATCGGCGTGGTCTTCATCGGCTCCTCGATGTGCGTGCGGCTGTCGCGGCACATTCAGGTCGATCTCATCTACCGCTATCTGCCCCACCTCGTGGCGCGCGCGTTGTCGACAGTGATCGACCTGATCCGGATCGTCTTCTTCGGCTACGCCATCAAGCTGGTCTGGGTCTACATCCAGATCATCGGCGACGAATCCATGACCACGATCAATCTTCCCAAGGACTACGTCTATTACGCGGTGCTGCTCGGCTTCGTGCTGATGTTCGTGCGCTCCGTGCAGGTGGCCGTGCAACATTTGCGACAGGGCTATTCGATCCTCGAACGTCCGGGCGCCTACGACGGTTTTGAAGGATAAATTCATGTTGTTGTTGCTTGGAGGCTTTCTTATCCTGATGCTGCTCGGCGTTCCCGTGGCGATTGCCATGGCGTCGTCGTCGCTGCTCTACATCCTGGTCAGCGGCGTGACGCCCGACGTCACGCTGGCGCAGCGCATGATCGCCGGGGTGGAGAGCTTTCCGCTGCTCGCCGTGCCGTTCTTCATCCTGGCCGGAAATCTCATGAACATCGCCGGCGTCACCGGACGCATCTACAAATTCGCCGTCGCGCTGGTCGGCTGGATGCGCGGCGGCCTCGGCCACGTCAACATCATCGGCTCGGTGATCTTCTCCGGCATGTCCGGCACCGCGATCGCGGATGCCGCGGGTCTCGGTACCATCGAGATCAAGGCGATGAAGGATCACGGCTACACCACGGAGTTCTCGGTCGGCGTCACCGCGGCGTCCGCCACGCTCGGCCCGATCATCCCGCCGTCGCTGCCTTTCGTGATTTACGGCATGATGGCGAACGTCTCGATCGGCGCGTTGTTTCTGGGGGGCGTCATTCCAGGCGTCGTGCTGACGCTGCTGATGATGGCTACCGTCACCTACTTCGCGCACAAGAACAAATGGGGCAGCGATACGCCGTTCTCCTGGCCGCAATTGGGATCGGCGGGGCTCGAGATCCTCGTCGTACTGAGCTTCCCGATGGCCGTCTGGCTTCTGACGGTCGCCGGCCTCTCCACCAATTGGGCAGTTGGGCTTGGCCTGGTCGCGCTGCTCGCGCTCGACTGGTACTTCGACTTCTCCGCGGTGATGGCGCTGATGGCGCCGGTGATCCTGATCGGCGGCATGACGCTCGGCTGGTTCACCCCGACGGAAGCCGCGGTCGCCGCCGTGATCTGGTCGCTGTTCCTCGGCCTGGTGCGCTATCGCACCATGACGATGAAAACGGTCGCGAAGGCGACTTTCGACACCATCGAGACCACGGCTTCGGTGCTGTTCATCGTCACGGCAGCCTCGATCTTCGCCTGGTTGCTGACGGTGTCGCAGGCAGCCCAGATGCTGTCGGACTGGATGCTTAGTATCACCCATAACAAATGGGTGTTCCTGGCGCTCGCCAACGTCCTGATCCTGTTCGTCGGCTGCTTCATCGACACCACGGCCGCGATCACCATTCTGGTGCCGATCCTGCTGCCGATCGTGCTCAAGCTCGGCATCGACCCGATCCATTTCGGTCTGATCATGACGCTGAACCTGATGATCGGCCTGTTGCATCCGCCGCTCGGCATGGTGTTGTTCGTGCTCGCGCGCGTCGCGAAGCTTTCGGTCGAGCGCACGACGGTGGCGATCCTGCCCTGGCTGGTGCCGCTGATGCTCGCGCTGATCGCGATCACCTACATTCCCGAACTGACCCTCTGGCTGCCAAAATACATGGGACTTTCCAAATGATATCCACAGCTCTCGCCGCAACCCTGTTCGGCCCCGAAGATTTGCGTATGGTCGAGCATCCGCTCGACAAGCTCGCTTCAGGCATGGTGCGCATCCGCTTCGGCGCCGGCGGCATCTGCGGCTCGGACATGCATTACTTCCGCCACGCCCGCACCGGCGATTTCGTCGTGAAGTCGCCGCTGGTACTCGGCCACGAGATCTCGGGCGAGGTCGTGGAGATCTCCGGGTCTGCCGCCAATCTGAAGCTCGGTGACCGCGTCGCCGTCAACCCGTCGCGCTGGTGCGGCCATTGCGTCGCCTGCCGCGAGGGCCGGCCGAATCTGTGCGAGAACATCTACTTCATGGGCTCGGCGTCGAAGACGCCTCACATGCAGGGCGGCTTCGCCAACTACTTCGACGCCATCCCGGCGCAGTGCGTCAAGATTCCCGATCACGTCTCCTATCAGGCCGCGGCGCTGGCCGAGCCGCTCGCGGTCTGCCTGCACGCGGTCGCGCGTGCCGGCAACATCGAAGGCAAGCGCGGCATCATCTTCGGTGCCGGTCCGATCGGGCTTCTGACCATGCTCGCCGCGCGCCGCGCCGGCATGACCGACGTCACGGTGGCCGACATCGCGCCGGCGCCGCTGGCCTTTGCGACCCGGCTCGGCGCCTCTCACGTCGAGAATGTCGCAGCCGGCGAGGAAGGCCTGAAGGCGCAGGCCGCGTCGCGCCCGTACGATGTCGCTTTCGAAGTCTCAGGCACGGCTGCAGGCCTTGCCAGTGCGATCGGTATCGTCAGGCGCGGCGGCGTTGTGGTGCAGATCGGTAATTTGCCGGGCGGTCAGATTCCGGTGCCCGCGAATGCGGTGATGGCCAAGGAGATTGACCTGCGCGGTTCGTTCCGCTTCGGGCTCGAGTTCATGACGGCGGTGGAGCTGATTGCGGACGGCAGCATCGACGTGCTGTCGCTGGTCACCGCCGAGCGGCCGCTGTCCACCGCGCCGGACGCGCTGCGGCTGGCGCTCGACCGCTCGCAGAGCGTCAAGGTCGTGCTGACCGCGAACTGATTGGAGAGGCCGCATGATGCTCGAAGGATGGCGCTGGTACGGGCCGGACGATCCGGTCTCGCTCGACGATGTCAGGCAGGCCGGGGCGAGCGACATCGTCTCGGCGCTGCATCAGGTGCCGATCGGCGAAGCCTGGACCCGCAAGGCGGTCGAGGAGCGCAAGAACTTCATCGAGAACGGTCAGCCCGGCCGTTCGCAGCTGACCTGGTCGGTGGTGGAATCGATTCCGATCCCCGACGACGTCAAGCGTCTCGGGGCTAAGGCAACGCGCTCGATCGAGACGTGGATCGCCAGCCTGGAGGCGGTTGCCGCGGCCGGTATCAAGATCATCTGCTACAATTTCATGCCCGTCGTGGATTGGTGCCGCACCGATCTCGAATGGGAGCTGCCGAACGGCGCCCGTGCCATGCGCTTCGACCAAGACCGTTTCGCCGCCTTCGAGCTGCACATCCTGAAGCGGCCGGCCGCGACCGCTGAGTATTCACCGGAGCAGCAGGGGCGCGCGAAGAAGCTGTTCGATGGGATGACCCAAGCCGATATCGACTATCTGGTCATGGTGATCGCCAGCGCGCTGCCGGGCTCGACCACCGAGCCGATGACCATCCCGCAATTCCGCGACCGGCTTGAGACATATCGCGACGTCACGCCAAAAATCCTGCGGCAGCATCTCGCCGAGTTTTTGGGGCGCGTCGCGCCGGTGGCCGAGCAGCTCGGGGTGTCGTTGACGCTGCATCCGGACGATCCGCCGCGTCCGCTGTTCGGCCTGCCGCGCATCGCCTCCAGCGCCGACGATTACCAGGCGCTGTTCGACGCCGTGCCGTCGAAGGCCAACGGCATCTGCCTGTGCACGGGGTCGCTCGGCGTGCGGCCTGAGAACAATCTCCCCGCCATGGCCGAGCGCTTCGGCCCGCGCATCGCCTTTGCACATCTGCGCGCGACCAAGCGCGAGGCCGACGGCCTGTCGTTCTACGAGTCCGATCATCTCGACGGTGACGTCGACATGGTCGCTGTGCTCAAGGCGCTGTTGAAGGAGAACGCGCGACGTTCGCCCGACAAGAGGATTGTGTTCCGGCCCGATCACGGCCACCGCATGCTGGACGATCTCGCCGCGACCAAGCGCACCAATCCGGGCTACACCGCGATCGGTCGCCTCCGCGGTCTCGCCGAGCTGCGCGGCGCAATCCGCGCGATCGAGCATCAATAGGGGCCAAAGCTCTATCCGCACCGTCATTGCGAGCGCAGCGAAGCAATCCAGAATCCCGCCGCGGAAAGACTCCGGATTGCTTCGCTGCGCTCGCAATGACGTGGAGGAGAGGTGCCTCGTCTCAACCTTGTCCTCTTAAGCGCGACGGCAGAATACGTCCCGGGCACGCGCACAGATTGTCAAAGTTCCAGCCATATGCGAAGGTAGCGCCATTCCGTTTTCGATCGACGCATTGCAGCAATAAGCCATTTAGGAGCTTGATGTGAGCATTCTGGTCGAACTTCCTCCCGATCAATATGACCGACGGGCATTTGCAAAATTCAACGAGACATCAACCGGCTTTGATCTCGACATCGCTCGCGCGATGATGTGGATGTCGCAACTCGCCTACGAGACCCATGTGCCGGACACGATCAACAGGGTCTCTCCGTTCTTTGATCTGTCCGGTGTCAAGCTGCTGAGCCAGCCGGCGCATTCGACGCTGCCGCTGACCGACACGCGCGGGATCATCGCGAGCAAGGGCGACGCAACAATTGTCGCCTTCGCCGGCACCGACCCGCTTCATCTCCTGAACTGGGTCAGCGATTTCACGCTTGGCCGACCGAAGGCGCCCGTGCACCAGGGGTTCGTCGATGCGGCGGCAGCCGTGTGGGACGACGTGAAGAGCGCACTGGCGGCAGCGCTGGCGCGCAAATCACCGATCTTCATCACTGGGCACAGCCTCGGCGCCGCGATCGCGGTGGCAACGGTGGACTTCGCGCGGGAGCAGCTCCAACTCGCG
Organism: Bradyrhizobium sp. JR4.3; assembly: GCF_040547695.1. Taxonomy (NCBI): domain Bacteria; kingdom Pseudomonadati; phylum Pseudomonadota; class Alphaproteobacteria; order Hyphomicrobiales; family Nitrobacteraceae; genus Bradyrhizobium; species Bradyrhizobium sp. JR4.3. The sequence continues at coordinate 366,013 of NZ_JBEPQF010000004.1, forward strand.
GATGCGCAGATCTATCTTTACGGTTGTCCGCGCGTGGGCCGCGACGATTTCGTCGCACTCTACAACGGTACGTTCGGCAGGATGACCTATCGTCTCGTGCACGGCACCGACATCGTCCCGACCGTGCCTCCGCCCGGGCTTGGCTTTCATCACGTCGGCCGTTATCTCGCCTGTGCACGCGGCGCCAAATTCAGCGCCAGCCAGCTCACGACGAATGTTGGTTCGGATGAGCCAATGGCGAATGCTGGAATTGGTGAGCAGGTCCGCAATCTCCTCAGCGGCGTATCCGAGAACACGCGGTCGGATGTCGTCGGCAGGCTTACGGTGCTGCTCCCGGCGGGCATCGGCGATCACCTGCCCGATCGTTACTGTGCCGCGCTGACACCCGCCTAGACTCCGGTTTTGACGCGTTTTCTTCACGCGAGCCGGTATATCCACTTCGCCCGAAAACGCTCTAGTAGCACGCAGCCATCGCGCCGAGCTTTGGATAGAGCCGGTCGATCGCGGCGATCTCGCTTTTCATCTGGGCGGTGATCCAGTCGCGGATCTCGGCGGCGATGGGGCGCATCGGCCGGTTGCGCGGTGGCAGGAATTCGCAGATGCGGCGCGTCGTGGTGAGCGTGTCGGACGCCGGCACCAGCGCGCCCGTCAACAGCCAGTGCGAGGCGACCGTCAGCCATCCGAGCGCGATACCCTGGCCGAGCAGGGCGGCCTGCATCACGACGGCATAGTCCGTGAAGCTCAGCGCCTTGGCCGCACCGCGACGCCCGGTGAGAAGCGATGCGTAATCCGCGGCCCAGTCGCCCGGCGTCTCGGCGAGCCTAATGATGGTGTTGCCCTCGGCGGGATCGGTTTCGCCGAGATAGGCAGGGCTGCACATCGGCAGCATGACCTCCTTCATCACCAGCGTGCCGCCGGATGATGGTTCTTCGCGATCGCGGAAGCGCATTCCGAGGTCGACATTCTCCACCGGTCCGCGCAGCGCGCCGGAGATCAGTTGGAAGCGCAAATCGACCTGAGGAAATTGCTTCTGCAGCTTGTCGATGCGCGGCATCAGCCAATGCGTGGTGAAGGCGGAGGAGACCGACAGTGTCACCGTCTCGGTGCCCTTGCGGCGCCGCTCGATCTCGACCAGCCCGCTTTCGATGCTGCGAAAGCCTTCGAGCACGCGGCGATACAAGAGTTCGCCTTCCTCGGTGAGCACCGCGCGTCCCGCCTTGCGGTCGAACAGGCGGACGCCGAGATGGTCCTCGAACTGACCCAGCATCCGGCTCACCGCAGGCTGGGTGACGTTCAGTTCGGCGGCAGCCGCAGTGAAGCTGCCATTGCGTGCCGCTGCGTCGAAGACGAACAGGGCGTTACTTGAGGGCAGCATCCGGCGCAGCTCGAGCATAACCTCATGTTATGAGCCAAGTGAGAATTTGGCAATTGCCGAGTTTTGCCAAGTCTGGTGTCATTGGCGTCACAGCCTAAAGACAGGGCTTGCGAGCGAAGATGTTGGTGCGGTGCACAGCTTCGACCGTGAGTGTTCAAATTTCCTGTCTATAAAGCAGGCTTATGGCGTGCAGTGAGGCACGCCGTTGCAGGGACATCGCGAGGTCGATCGTTGGACAAACGAGCGGAAAGCGTCGAGATCAGATCCGCGAGCAAGGCCTATGGTGCCGTTCGCGCCCTCGACGACGTGTCCCTCAATGTCGCCGCCGGCGAGTTCGTCTCGCTGCTGGGCCCCTCCGGCTCCGGCAAGACCACGTTGCTAGGCATCCTCGGCGGCTTCATCCTGCCATCGAGCGGAACGATCCTGTTTGGCGGCCGCGACGTCACCTGGATGCCGCCGCACAAGCGCGACATCGGCGTCGTTTTCCAGAATTACGCGCTGTTCCCGCATATGAGCGTCGGCGAGAATGTCGCCTTTCCCTTGCGCGCGCGACGGCTGCCGAAGGCGGTCTGGCCGGACAAGGTGCGCACGGCACTTTCGATGGTTGGCCTTGCCGGCTACGAAGAGCGCGGTATCGCGCAGCTCTCCGGCGGCCAGCGCCAGCGCGTGGCGCTCGCACGCGCCATGATCTTCGAGCCGCGGCTGATCCTGATGGACGAACCGCTGTCCGCGCTCGACAAGCAGCTGCGCGAATCCATGCAGATCGAGCTGCGCGCGCTGCACAAGCGCATCGGCGCCACCATCATCTACGTCACCCACGATCAACGCGAAGCACTGACCATGAGCGACCGCGTCGCCGTGATGAAAGACGGCAGGCTGATCCAGATCGACGCGCCCGAGCGTCTGCACGATCATCCCGCGGATTCCTTCGTCGCGAGTTTCATTGGCGAAGCCACGATGCTTCCCGTGCGACGCGTCGATGCCTCCGGCGTTGCGCTCGGCAATGTGCTTCTGCGCAGCGCCCGCGCCATTCCCGACGGAGACGCGCTGATGCTCGCCGTGCACAGCGAAAAGCTGCTCATCGACGACGGCGCGCCGGACTCAGCCTGCAATCGGCTCACCGGCACGGTCACCGACATTGTCTATCAGGGCGAGAGCCTGCGCATCTTCCTGGCGCTCGCCGACGGCATCGTGCTCAGCCTGCGCCAAGCCAGTCATCACGAAGCCTACAGCCGCATCCCGCCACTCGGCGGCAGCCTCACCGTGACCCTTCACCCCGAGGACACCATCGTCGTACCCAGGGTGAGGGACTGAACCCAAGCCTTGTCCAACCGAGAGAAGAAGCCAAAATGTCGTCAGCAGCCTCGTTCAGCAATTTCAAGGTTCTCACCTTCGACGTCGTCGGCACCTTGATCGATTTCGAGACCGGCGTGCTCTCCGCGGTGCGCAGGATCTCGGGCAAGTCGCCGGCCGAGCTCAGCGACGACAAGATCTTCGAATCCTACAAGCGTGGCCGCGACAAGCACCATGAGCGTTCGAGCGAGGTGATGTTCCATGTCTATCGCCATCTCGCCAAGGAGCTCGGGCTGCAGGCCGATGACGCCTCCTGCGACGTCTTCCAACTCGCGGTGCTGCGCTGGGGACCGTTCCCGGACTCGGTTGAGGCGCTCAAGCGCCTGCGCACCAAATTCAGGCTGGTCGCGATGACCAACGCCGACCGCGTCGCGCTCTCCTGTTACGCGCATGCGCTCGGCAATCCCTTCGACGATACCGTGTGCGCCGACGAGACTGGCGTGGCGAAACCCGATCCGGAGTTCTTCGCGTACAACAAGGGGCGCCAGTCTGCTTTCGGTTACAAGCAGTCCGATATCCTGCACGTCGCGCAGAGCCAGTATCACGACATCGGGATCGCGCGGAAGCTCGGTTACAAGGTGTGCTGGATCGAACGGCGTCAGGGCATGGCAGGCTTCGGCGGCACGCCGGCCGTGGAGACGCTGACCAAGCCGGACTTCCATTTCCCGACATTGAAGGCACTCGCCGACGCGGCGATCGGGCCGGCGGTGTAACTTTGTGAGCGCGGAGATGACGCAGAACTGGGGCGCATTGCCGTCGGCCAACTCGCTGTGGGAAGCCACGGCGGAGCCGGCGCGCGCGTTTCCGGTCCTGTCCGGCGAGAGCCAGGCTGACGTGGTGATCATCGGTGCCGGCTATACCGGCCTGTCCGCGGCCCACCACATCGCCAAGAGCGGGCTCAGCCCCATCGTGCTCGAGGCCAACCGCCCGGGCTGGGGCGCCAGTGGGCGCAATGGCGGCGTGATCACCGCAAAATTCCGTCTCTCGTTCCGCGAGATCGACGCCGTGCACGGCCGCGCCATGGCGCGGCGAATGTACGAGATCGCGCATGAATCCACCGACATGGTCGAGGAGCTGGTCTCCGAATTCGGCATCACCAGCGCTCAGCTTGCCCGCACCGGCCAGGTCAAGGCCGCACACAATGAGACCACGCTGAAGGCCGCGATCGACGAAGCCAACTGGATGACGCGCGAGATGGGCTCCGCCGAGGTCCGTATTCTCGACAAGCGCGGCGTACGCGACGAGACCGGCTCCGACAGCTTCGTTGGCGGCGTGCTCAATCCCGGCTCTGGCGGCATTCATCCGCTGAACTATTTGCGCGGTCTCGCCGACGGCGTCGCGCGCCGCGGGGTGCCGATCTTCCAGGAGTCGCCGGTCGTAAGACTCCGGCGCGACAACGGCGGCATCGTCGCGGAGACGCCGCAAGGCGCGGTGCGGGCGAAGCAGGCGATCATTGCCACCAACAGCTATTCGGACCTGACGGATGCCACCGCGCAGATGCAGCGCACCCTGATTCCCTTCCGCAGCGCCATGGTCGCTACCGAGCAGCTGCCGCGCAATCTCGCGGGCAAGCTGATGCTGACGGGCCGCACCTACACCGAGACCAAGCGCATGATGCGCTGGTTCCGCATGGTCGACAATCGCGTCATCTTCGGCGGCCGCGGCGCCTTCGGCAGGCAGGACTCGGAAGCCGCATTCGATGCGCTGCGCAAGGCGATGGTCGGCATCTTTCCGGACCTGGCCGATGTGCCGCTCGCGTACAAATGGTCGGGCCTCGTTGCCATGACGCTGGATTCGGTGCCGCATCTCGGCCGGCTCGACGACCGCACGCTGTTCTCGATGGGCTACAACGGCGCGGGCGTCGCGATGTCGAGCCTGATGGGCCGCTATCTTGCCGCCTTCGTCCGCGGCGAGACACCGGAGGTCGGGCTGCTCGACGCGCGGCGCCTGAGGGCGATTCCGTTCTATCCGCTGCGCGAGCCCGCCGTGCGCATGATCGCCGGCTGGTACCAGTTTCTCGATGCGATCGGACAGTGACATTCAATTGGTGACAGAGGAGGCGAGGATGACGACGAAACGAGATATTCGATTTGGCTACGCATTGTTGGGCGGATCGCTCGGATTGTTCGCAACAACCGGCACCGCCGCCGCTGCCGAACAGATCACCTTTGTCTCGCAAGGCGGCGCCTATCAGCAGGCGCAGACGGTGGCGATCCTCGATCCTTCCGCCAAGAAGCTCGGCATCACCATCAACCAGGATTCCATTCCCGATGCCTGGCCGGCGATCAAGACCCAGGTCGGCAGCGGCAAGCCGATCTGGGACGTCGTGGATACGCCGACCGGCAACTGCCTGCGTGGCGGCGAGCAGGGGCTGATCGAGAAGCTCGACTTCTCAAAGATTCCGAATGGCGCGGCGATGCCGGAATCCTATCGCAGCCCCTATTCGGTTTCCTACGAGTTCTATTCCAGCGTCCTGGCCTACAGTCAGAAGACCTTTCCGAAGGACGCGCCGAACAGCTGGGCCGATTTCTGGGACGTGAAGAAATTTCCCGGGCGCCGCGCACTGCGCAACCACCCGTTCGCCACACTCGAGGCGGCACTGATGGCCGACGGCGTCGCGCCCGATAAGCTCTATCCGCTCGACGTCGACCGCGCCTTCAAGAAGCTCGAAGAGATCAAGCCGAATATCACGGTGTGGTGGACCTCCGGCGCGCAGTCGGCGCAACTGCTCAACGACGGCGAGGTCGACATGGAGATGGCCTGGAACGGGCGCGTCAGCGCGGTCGCCAAGGAGGGTGCCAAGGTCGCCTTCACCTACAACCAGGGCGTTTTGCAAAGCACCTCGCTCTGCATCCTCAAGGGCGCGCCGAATCTCGAGACGGCCGTCAAGTTTCTCAACGAGGCCGTCGATCCCGTGCACCAGGCCAATCTGCCGCTGCATATCGACTATGGTCCGGGAAATCCAAAGGCGTTCGAGACCAACGTGATCAAGCCCGAGCGCGCCGCGCAATTGCCGAGCGAGCCGGCCAATGCGGCCAAGCAGGCGCTGATGTCCTACGCGTGGTGGTCGTCGCCAGCCGGCGAAGCGGCGGAGAAGCGTTGGGCGTCGTTCATGCAGAAGTAAGCGAAGCGAGGCTGCGTTGACGACATCAATGCCAGATCCCTCCCAAAAGCATCAGCGCCGCGAGCATGCGCTGATGCTGGCATTGGTGTCGCCGGCGCTGCTGGTGATCTTGGCTCTGATCGTGCTGCCGGTCGGCTGGCTCGCCTGGCAGTCGATCTACCATGACGGCTTCACGCTGGAGAATTATCGCCGCGTCTTCACTGAAGACATCTACTGGCGCAGCTTTGCGCTGACCTTCGAGATCAGTCTCGCGGTCACGGCAATCGCGCTGCTGCTCGGCTATCCCGTGGCCTACCTCGCCAACTCGGTGCCGAAAGGATGGAGCATTCTCATCCTCTCGCTGGTCGTGCTGCCGTTCTGGACCAGCGTGTTGGTGCGAGCCTACGCGTGGCTGGCGCTGCTCCAGCGCACCGGTGTGATCAACCAGCTTTTGCGATATCTCGACGTGACGAGCGAACCGCTCGCGCTGGTGCACAACACCTTCGGCACGGTGGTTGCGACGGTACACATCCTCCTGCCGTTCATGGTGCTGCCGCTCTATGCCACCATGCAGAAGATCCCGAGCGATCTCATGCAGGCCGGCGCCAGCCTGGGGGCGAGCCCGTCGCTCACCTTCGTCCGCGTCTTTCTGCCGCTGTCTCTGCCCGGCGTGCTCGCAGGCTGCACCATGGTGTTCGTGCTCTGCCTCGGCTTCTACATCACGCCGGAACTGCTAGGCGGCGGCCGCACGGTGATGGTGTCGATGCTGGTGAGCCGCAATGTCGAGCTCTACAACCAGTTCGGCGCTGCGAGCGCGGTCGCCGTCGTGCTGCTCGTCAGCGTGCTCGCGATCTTTTTCGCCGTCAGCCGCTTCATCTCGCTCGATCGCATATTGGGGCAGAAATGACGCGATTGTCGCCCGCCCGCATTTCCCTTTATGTGATCAGCGCGCTGGTGCTGGTCTACCTGATCCTGCCGGTGCTGATCATCGCCCCGATCTCCTTCTCCAGCGCGCGCTTTCTGACCTTTCCGCCGCCGTCGTTCTCGCTGCGCTGGTATCAGCAGTATTTCTCCAACTCGGCCTGGATGCAGGCGACGCGGGTGACGCTGACGGTCGCGCTTCTGACCGTGTTTATCGCAACGCCGCTCGGCGTCGCCGCCGCCTATGGCATCAGCCAGTCGAAGCTGCGGATCATGCGGCTGATCCACATGATGCTGCTGTTGCCGCTGGTGGTGCCGATCATCATCACTGCGGTGGGCATCTTCTTCCTCTATGCGAAAGTCGGCTTGGTCGCGACGCTGCCGGGCCTGGTGCTGGCGAACGTCATGTTGGGCCTGCCATACGTCATCATCTCGGTGCTGGCGGGCCTGCAAAGCTTCGATCCGGCGCAGGAGATGGTCGCACGCAGCCTCGGCATGAACCGCCTGCGCAGCTTCTTCGCGGTGACCTTGCCGCAGATCAAGTCCAGCGTGGTCGCAGGCGGCATCTTCGCCTTCATCTCGGCGATGGACGAGACCATCGTCGCGCTGTTCATCTCCGGCGGCCAGTATCAGCCGCTGACCAAGCGTATGTTCACCGCGCTCCGCGACGAGATCGACCCAACCATCGCCGCCATCTCGACACTGATGACGGCGGCCTCGTTCATGCTGGTGCTGCTGGCAAGCGCTCGGCAGAAAAAGGGCGGGTGAGTTTTGTTCGTCGTCCTGGCGAAAGCCCACTGGCGCTAAGATAGTTTGATCATGGTCTAATAGCGCCGCTTGTGTCTGGGCGGCTCGCATAGGTGTCGCTGGCATGCGTGCTCGTCGCCGTCAGTCCGGACAGGGCTGTCCGGCGGCGCCCCACACGGCCATGTCCTTGACGTGATCCTCAAACGTGCCGGGCGGCGTCGTACGACCCGCCCCGGGCGCCCATCCGCGCGGGATGAAGCCGTTCAGCGATGCATCGTGCCTGAGATGCTCGAGGAGACCCACGGCGTCGCGACCGCCATTGCGCTTGGGGTCCTTCAGCTGCGCACAGATCTCGGCGCCGCTCTTGCCGTACCAGATGAACTCGACCGGGGCGAGCTGCCAGTCGATGCCGGCGCGCGGCGGCGACGGTGCCGGTTCGTTGGCCTGGGTGGAGGTCATATGACAGGTCGAGCAGGCGATCTTCTCGGCGCCGATGCGGCTGTCGCCGCCGTGGATGTTCATGCCATGGACGCGCGGCTTGGTTTCGCCTGCCGGCGTCCAGATCGGGATGGCCTTGATGTCGACGTGGCAATTGGCGCAACGCGGATGCGTCACCACGGCCTCGATGCGCTTCCAGGCCTCCAGCCCTTCGGTGCGGCTGACGCTGCCCGGCGGCAAGGCATCCTTCCTGGCTTCGTCCTTGGCCACGACGATTCCGGTGAGGGCGGCAACGGCCGACGCGGCAAGGGCTGTCGCAATCAAAGATCTCTTCATGGCCCGCCTCAGACGAAATCGATAAACTTGTTGAAGGGCATTTCGCGGATGCGCTGTCCGGTCGCCGCGAAGATCGCGTTCGCAAGGGCGGGCGCGGCCGGCGGAACAGGCGGCTCGCCGACGCCTCTCACTTTCGGATCGTTCTCGAGCCCGCGAACCTCGATCACGGGGCATTGGTAGATCCGCATCGCTTCGTGATGATTGTAGTTGGTCTGCTGTACCGCGCCCTTGGCGTAGGTCAGCTCGCAATTGATGGCGTGGCCGAGCCCCCAGATGACGCCGCCCTGCACCTGGTTCTCGAAATTGACGGGATCGACGACCTTGCCGACGTCGACCGCGATCCACACCTTGTCGATCCGGATGCCTCGCTCGGTCTTCGTCACTTCGACGACTTCAGCCGTCGGTGTGCCGAAGGATTCCACGAAGGCGACGCCGCGGCCCCTGCCGTTGCCGAGCGGTCCCTTCCAGTCCGACATCTCAGCGACCGTCTCGAGTACCTTGCGATAGTGCGGCACAGTGCACATCGCGATGCGCGCCTTCATGGGATCGAGACCTGCCGCGTGGATCAACTCGTCGATGAAGCTCTCGGTGAAGAACCCTGACGTCGAGGCGCCGACCGACCGCCACGTGGTGCTCGGCGACAATCCTTGCGCCTCGTAGCTCGTGGCCCGGAAGTTGGGGATATCGTAATAGACGTTCCACAGGCCGGCGGCCAACTGTCCGTCGGGATCCTTCGACGGCGTGCCCGAACGTTCGAGCAGCCCCTTGAGTGGGGCGGTCGAGGCCAGTTGCAGATCGGCCGAGACGATCTTGCTCTTGTCGACGCTGCCGCGGTGCCGCGCGATCGCGATCTGCCGCGGAATGTCCTGGAGGAAATCCTCCTCGCGCGAGAACACCAGCTTGATCGGTGTTCCCTTCATCTGATTTGCGATCTCCGCAAGGACCCGTACGTTCTCGTATTCGAGACGATGGCCAAAACTTCCACCAGCCCATTGATTGTGGAAGGTGACCTGCTCCGGCTGGAGGCCGATCGCTGTCGCCGCGACGTACTGCACGAAACGGGGGCTCTGATGACTGACCCAGATCTCCATCCCCTTTTCGGTGACGAGGCCGATCCCGTTCAGCGGCTCGAGCGGCTGATGCCCCACGTAAGGAGCGCGATATTCGGCCTCGACGAGCTTGCCCGTCTTCAAGCCGGCCTCGATATCGCCGATTTTCCGCCACTCCTTGCCGAGGAATTCCGGCTTGAACGAGGATTCCAGCACCTTCCAATGGTCGGCCTGCTCGGCGGGATACGCCGAGGGCGCCCATTCGCAAGCGATGGCATCGACCGCCTTCATGGCGTACCAGCTGTTCGTCGCGATCACGGCGACGCCGTTCTTGATTTCGAGGATGTTCTTGACCCCCGGCATCGCGCGCGCCTTGCTGGCGTCGTAGGACTTCAGCGGCTGGCCCTTGCCAGGGTTCAGCTTGACGGCGGCATACAGCATGCCGTCCATTTTCATGTCGATGCCGAACTTCAGCTCGCCCATGACCTTGTCGCGGATGTCGAGGCGCGTCATCGGCTTGCCCAGCATGCGCCATTTCGAGGGATCGCGCGGCTTGGCATCGAGTACGGGCGGAATTTGTGCGGCGTCCGCAGAGAGATCGACATAGGCGATCTTGGTGCCGTTGGGCAGGATCACATGGCCCGATTGGGTGCGCAGGTCAGCCACAGCGATGCCCGACCGCTTGGCGGCAGCCGCCTTCAGCGTCTCGCGCGCGACCGCGCCGGCAACGCGCAGCTTTTCATAGGTGTCCGGCAGCGTGCTCGACCCGCCGGTCATCTGGAGGCCGGACTGCCTGAGCCATTCGAGCGTCTTGGCGCGCGCTTCCTCGGCGGCGGGACTTTGGTCCGCAGCCACGAACGGCGCGAACTCGTCTGCGAAGCCGGTATTGAAATAGGCGGGGCTGGGTCCGGCGAAGCGAACTTCGAACTGGCCGGGATCGAGATCCATCTCCTCGGCGATCATGATCGGCTGTATCGAGCCGACGCCCTGACCGATGTCGGCATGCTGCGCGATCAGCGTAATTTTCTCCGGGCTGATCTCGACCCAGGGATTGAAGCTTGCGGAATTCGGTCCGAGCCCGGCGGACAAGGGATTGTCACCGGCCGCCGCGGCTTGCGCCGCGTCGCCGTAGGAGCCGAATGCAATGCCGCCGGCCACCGCAGCGGAGCCGAAAACGAATGCGCGGCGGGACAGCCTCTGCAATTCGCCCATCTCACTTCTCCGCCATCTTCTTTGCAGCGGCCGCGTGGATCGCGGCGCGGATGCGCGGATAGGTGCCGCAACGGCAGAGATTGCCGGACATCACCTCGTTGATGTCCTCGTTGGTCGGCTGGGAGATCAGGTTGAGAAGCGAGATGGCCTGCATGATCTGCCCGGTCTGGCAGTAGCCGCACTGTGGAACCTGATGCTCGATCCAGGCCTGCAGAACCGGGTGCTGGTCCCGCTTTTCCAGCCCTTCGAGCGTGACGACCGACTTGCCTGCAATCTCGCCGATATGCGCCTGACAAGACCGGACCGCCATTCCGTCGATCTGCACGGTGCAGGCTCCGCATTGCGCGACCCCGCAGCCGTATTTGGGACTGGTGATAGCGAGCTCGTCGCGGAGCACCCAGAGCAGGGGCATCTCCGGAACAACATCGACCTGGCGCTTGATCCCATTGACCGTGAGCTCGATCATGTCAGTGTCCTTTCGTGCGTCCTCGCGGGACGTGAGGTCGAACGAGTACGCTCCAGCGAGCGTCGTCGAATTGTTGTACCGGCATACTGAGCGTGTCGCTGATGCGCCTAAGTTGTCAAACCGTACCGCCGCGGGATTTGCAAAATCGCACGAGGACGACGGTGTGTGATTTCGCCGCGCCCTTCAGGACGATCAAATAGAAATCAGAAATAGATCCAATTGTCGTTGATCGTCCGGTAGGTAATCAGCGCAAGAACGGCACCGGATTGGCCGCGCGGTAGAACAGATTGATCAGCGTGTTGGTGTCGAACACCGGCAGGCACGATACCTCGGCCACGTCCCTCGAGAACGGGCACATGTTGGTGCATTCGAACAGGATGGCGCCGGGAGTTTGGAGGACGCCATGAAGGCTTGCGTCATCTCGATCATCTTGGCGTGCCGCACCTCGATGTCCAGTTCCTCGCGGCCGAGGATGTAGGTCGCAGGAAATTGCGCATCTGGCTGCATGCCTTGGACCTGAACGGGAATCTGCTGCTGCGACCACCCGACGCCGCGAAATGCTCGTCGTTCATGTGATGGCCGCGTTCGGTGAAGACGCCGATGACCTTGTCCGGCGGCAGCATGGCGTGGATCAGCGGGCGCCTGGATCAGGCTCGAGGTGAAGACAGGGATGTTCATCATCGCTGCAGGGCGGTAGTGCAAACGGCAGGGGCGGGCATGACGCCTGCGCAGGGTGCGAGAAGCCTTTCGATCTTGCGCGCCCTCTCGGCCTGTCCTACGCCAGCTCCGAACAAAGTTTCGCGAAGCTGCGAAACGCATCGCCAAAGCCTTGAGGGAGCCGTCATGACCATTCGCAACACCCGCACCGGGGGCCAGATCCTGATCGATCAGCTGGTCGCGCAAGGCGTCGAGCGCGTCACCTGCGTGCCGGGCGAGAGCTACCTTGCGGCGCTCGATGCGCTGCACGACAGCCCGATCGACGTCATGATCTGCCGCGCCGAGGGCGGTGCCGCGATGATGGCGGAGGCCTATGGCAAGCTCACCGGCCGTCCCGGTATCTGCTTCGTCACCCGCGGCCCCGGCGCCACCAATGCCAGCCACGGCGTGCACATCGCGATGCAGGATTCCACGCCGATGATCCTGTTCGTCGGTCAGGTCGACACCGGCATGCGCGAGCGCGAGGCGTTCCAGGAGCTCGACTACAAGGCGGTGTTCGGCACCATGGCGAAATGGGCGGTCGAGATCGATCGTCCCGACCGCATTCCGGAGCTGGTCGCGCGCGCCTTCCGCGTCGCCATGCAGGGCCGTCCCGGTCCCGTGGTGATCTCGCTGCCCGAGAACATGCTGACCGAGACCGCAGCCGTTGCGGACGCAATGCGGATCGAGCCGGCGATGAGCTGGCCGGCGCCCACCGATATCGAGCGTGTCGGCGCCATGCTTGCGAGCGCCAAAGCACCGCTCGTCATTCTCGGCGGCTCGCGCTGGACCGATGAGGCGACCAGGAGCATCGCGCGCTTTGCCGAGCGGTTCGACCTGCCGGTCGCGACCTCGTTCCGCCGCGCGTCGCTGATCGACGCCGATCACTCGCATTATGCCGGCGACCTCGGCATCGGCCCGAGCCCGGGCCTGAAGGCGCGGATCGACGGCGCCGATGTCATTCTTCTCATCGGCGGCCGCATGTCGGAGATGCCGTCCTCATCCTACACGCTGCTCGACATTCCGACCCCGCGGCAGAAGCTGATCCACGTTCATCCCGGCTCCGAAGAGCTCGGCCGCATCTATCAGCCTGAGCTCGCGATCCAGGCCACGCCCGCTGCGTTCGCGGCCGCGGTCGAGACGCTGAAGCCGGCAGGCGCCGTTGCCTGGAAGGGCGAGGCCGCCAAGGCGCATGCCGATTATCTCGCCTGGACCGACAAGGCGCGCGAGCTGCCCGGCACGTTCCAGTATGGCCAGGTCATGACCTGGCTGCGCGATCGCCTGCCTGAGGACGCGATCGTCTGCAACGGTGCGGGCAATTATGCCGGCTGGATTCATCGCCATCACCGCTTCCACAGCTTTGCCTCGCAGCTCGCGCCGACGTCGGGCTCGATGGGCTATGGCGTGCCGGCCGCGGTGCTCGCCAAGCGACAATATCCGGACCGTACCGTCATAGCCTTCGCCGGCGACGGCTGTTTCCTGATGAACGGACAGGAGTTCGCGACCGCCGTGCAGTACGACGCAGCCCTCGTCGTCATCGTCGTCGACAATGCGCAATACGGCACCATCCGCATGCACCAGGAGCGCGACTATCCCGGACGCGTGGTCGGCACCCAGCTCAAGAACCCGGATTTTGCGATGTACGCAAAAGCATTCGGCGGCCATGGCGAGCGCGTCGAGCGCACCGAAGAGTTCGCGCCGGCGTTCGAGCGTGCGCTCGCCTCGGGCAAGCCGTCGATCCTCCACTGCATCATCGATCCGCGTGCGATGTCGGTCGGCAAGGACTTTGCCCCTGCGGTGAAGGCATAGCCGATGCCGCAAGGCCGTCACGTCGCCATCATCGGTGCCGGCGCGGTCGGCGTGATCAGCGCGATCGAGGCGCTGCGCGAGGGACATCGCGTCACGCTGATCGATCCGGGCGAGCCCGGTGGCGAACAGGCGGCGAGCTACGGCAATGCCGGCTGGCTCTCCTCGCATTCGGTGATCCCGCCGGCCGAGCCCGGTGTTTGGAAGAAGGTGCCGGGTTATCTGATGGATCCGCTCGGACCGCTCGCGATCCGCTGGTCTTATCTGCCGAAGGCGCTGCCCTGGTTGATCAAATATCTGCTCTCGGGCTGGACCGAGGCGCGGGTCGAGAAGACGGCATTTGCGCTGCGCGACCTCCTGAAGGACGCGCCGCTATTGCACAGGAAGCTCGCGGAGGAGGCGGGCGTCCCTGAATTGATCGAGCGTAACGGCGTGATGCATGTCTTCCCGTCACGCGGCAATTTCGACAATGATCTCGGCTGGCGCGTGCGCAAGCGCGTCGGTGTCGAATGGCTGGAGCTTTCGGCCGACGAGATGCGTCAGCGCGAGCCCGATCTGCATCCGCGCTACACTTTTGGCGTGGTGGTGGAGGAAGCCGGTCGCTGCCGCGACCCCGGTGCCTATGTCGCGGCCCTCGCGCAACATGCGCTGGCAAGCGGCGCCGAGCTCGTGCGGGCCAAGGCAATTGGGCTGAAACTATCCGGCAACAAGCTCGTGGCTGTCCTGTCCGAGGCCGGCGAGATTGCATGTGATGCCGCGGTGATTGCCGCCGGTGCGCATTCGAAGCGGCTCACGGCGTCCATCGGCGATCCGCTGCCGCTGGAGACCGAGCGCGGCTATCACGTGATGATCGAGAATCCGGAAACGGGCCCGCGCAGCTCGATGATGGCCTCGGATGCGAAGATGGTGGTGAACTGGACCGACAAGGGTTTGCGCGCCGCCGGCACGGTCGAGATCGCAGGCCTCGAGGCCGCGCCGAACTGGAAACGTGCCGAGATTCTGCGCAACCATCTCGTCAGCATGTTCCCAAAACTGCCCAAGGACATTCCGGCCTCCCGCATCAAGACCTGGTTCGGTCATCGGCCGAGCATGCCAGACGGACGTCCCTGCATCGGTTACGCGCGGGCCTCGCGCGATATCGTCTATGCCTTCGGCCACGGCCATATCGGCCTGGTCGGCTCGGCCCGCACCGGTCGTCTCGTCGCCCAGCTTCTGAGCGGCAAGCCGCCGGAAATTCCGCTGGCACCGTTTTCGCCCGATCGTTTTCTCTGAGATCGTACCATGACCCATCCTGCCAACTTGCCTTCTCGTATCGCCCGCGGCGGCAAGGCCATCTATGGAGCACCGCTCGGCATCCTGATGTTGGAGGCGCGCTTTCCCCGCATTCCCGGCGACATGGGCAACGGCACCACCTGGCCTTTCCCCGTGCTCTATCGCGTGGTGAGCGGTGCCTCGCCCGAGAAAGTGGTGCTGAACGGTGCGGCCGGTCTGCTGCCTGATTTCATCGATGCGGCGAAGGATCTGGTGCGGCTCGGGGCGGAAGCCATCACCACCAATTGCGGCTTCCTCTCGCTGTTCCAGAAGGAGATCGCAGCCGCGGTCGGCGTTCCCGTCGCGACCTCGTCACTGATGCAGGTGCCGTGGGTGCAGGCGACCTTGCCGCCGGGCAAGCGCGTCGGCCTCGTTACGGTCTCAGGTTCATCCTTGACGCCGGCTCATCTCGAAGGCGCCGGCGTGCCGCTCGATACGCCGCTGGTCGGCACCGAGCACGGCAAGGAATTCTTCCGCGTCCTGATCAAGGCCGAGAAGGACGACATGGATATCGCGCAGGCCGAACGTGACGTGGTCGAGGCCGGCAAGGAGCTGGTCGCCAGCAACCCGGATGTCGGCGCGATCGTGCTGGAATGCACCAACATGCCGCCTTATGCGGCGGCGCTTCAGGCCGAGGTCGGATTGCCCGTCTACGATATCTATTCCATGATCACCTGGTTTCATGCAGGACTGCGGCCGCGCCAGTTTGGCTAGAGGTCGAGAAGTTGCCTATGGCTCCTCTTCCTTCTACCCTTGTGGGAGAAGGTGGCGCGAAGCGCCGGATGAGGGGTATCTCTCCGCGCATATAGATGCGGATGAGTGCACGGAGAGATACCCCTCATCCAAATGAGTTTGTATCTGTCAGCGGTGATGCCCTCTCCCGCAAGGGGAGAGGGCGCAGCCATGCGCATCGTGCGCTGTCCCACCGGCAGCGGAAGAGGCAGCTATACAATCCCTCGATACCTGATCGCGCCAGACGGTCAGAGCTTTCGCGCCTGAACATCGCTAGAGTGCCGCTCGAAATCCACGGAGACATGCGGTGCACAGCCTTCAATCCAATCCCGACACGCGCGCAGACAATTGGCCGTCCGAGCTCTACCGCATCCTGAAAGCCGCCGACGTGCGGCAGATGTCATACGTCCCCGATGCCGGCCACAGCCAGCTCATCAGCCTGTTCTCGGCCGATCGCGACGTCACCACCAACGTGCTGACGACGGAAGAGGAGGGCGTCGCCATCGCCGCCGGCGCCTGGCTCGGCGGCCAGCGCAGCGTGCTCTTGATGCAGTCGAGCGGGGTCGGCAATTGCATCAACATGCTGTCGCTGTCGGCGATCGGACGATTTCCACTGCTGATGCTGGTGACGATGCGCGGCGAATGGGCCGAGTTCAATCCCTGGCAGGTGCCGATGAGCCGGGCGACGCAGCCCTCGCTGGAAGCGATTGGTTTGAAGGTGATGCGGGCGGAGACGGCGGAGGATCTGGTCGAGACGGTCGAATCGGCCGCAGCGCTCGCCTACGATTCCGATCAGCAGGTCGCGGTGCTGATCGGGCAGCGCCTGATCGGCAAGAAGATGTGGTGATGCCAATGCAAGCCCAACTCGACCGCCGCGCCGCCGTCGCCGCGCTCCTGAAGAATCGCAACGACACTCTGGTCGTCTCCGGCCTCGGCTCGCCGACCTATGACCTTCATTCGGTCGGCGACCACGACGGCAATTTCTATCTCTGGGGCGCCATGGGCGGCGCCGCGCTGATCGGGCTTGGACTCGCGCAAGCCCAGCCGGGAAAACGCGTCCTCGCCTTGACCGGGGATGGCGAGCAATTGATGGGCCTCGGCGGCATCGCCACCATCGGAGTCGCGCGCCCGCGCAATCTCGACATCGTCGTGATCGACAACCAGCATTTTGGCGAGACCGGGATGCAGGCCAGCCACACCGGGCGCGGCGTCGATCTCACCGCAATCGCCGTGGCTTGCGGCTTTGCCGCTGCCGGAACCGTGCGGACGATCGAGGAGGTGCAGCGCCTCGCAACCCAAATCGCCGAGCCGGCCGATGGCCCGCGGCTGTTTGTCATCAAGGTTCTGGCGGAAAATCCACCGCGCTCGCTGCCCTCGCGCGATGCTGTCTTTATCAAGAACCGGTTCCGTGCTCATCTCGGCTTCGCGGCGGCCTGAGCCGGGTTTCTCACCCGGCGACAGTCTGCTGTGAAGCAGCTATCCTGGAGTGAGACCATGAAATTATCCGGCAAGGTCGCCGCCATCACCGGCGCGGCGCGCGGTATCGGCAAGGCTTGCGCAAAGCGATTTCTGGATGACGGCGTCAAGGTCGTCATTTCGGACGTCGATGCCGAGGGTTTGGCCGCGACGGCCGCCGAACTCGCGCGGCCGGATGCCTTGCGCACTGTCGTCGGCAATGTCGCCAAGCGTGTCGATGTCGACCAGCTGGTCGCAACGGCTGCAAGAGAGTTCGGCCGGCTCGACATCATGGTCAACAATGCCGGCGTCGCCCGCAACCGGGACCTCCTGGAGATATCCGAAGAAGAATTCGACGAGATCATCGGCATCAACCTGAAGGGCGCCTTCTTCGGCGTGCAGGCGGCGGCCAAGCAGATGATTGCGCAAGGTAGCGGCGGCGGGGTCATCATCAACATGTCGTCGGTCAATGCACTGCTGGCAATCCCGGCACTTGCGACCTACGCCATGTCCAAGGGCGGCATGAAGCAGCTCACATCAGTGGCCGCCGTCGCGCTCGCGCCGCACAACATTCGCGTCGTCGCGGTCGGGCCGGGCACGATCCTGACCGACATGGTGGCGTCGTCCATCTACACCTCGGAGGATGCCCGCAAAACCGTGATGTCACGCACGCCGGCCGGCCGTGGCGGCGAGCCGAGCGAGGTTGCCTCCGTCGTCGCGTTCCTGGCGAGCGACGATGCGTCCTATATCACGGGGCAGACGATCTATCCGGATGGCGGGCGGTTGATCCTGAACTACACGGTGCCGGTGAAGGAGAAGTAGGACTCGGAAGGTTGTCCCACACTCGCTGTCATCGCCCGGCTTGACCGGGCGATCCAGTACTCCGAGATAGCAGCGACAGGGCCGATGGGCCGCGGCGTACTGGATGCCCCGCCTTCGCGGGGCATGACAGCGGTGGTTGCAGGCAACCTCACTCCGCCGCAACCGTCATCCCGTAACCGAGCCGCTTCGAGATCCCGCCGGCGCAGTCGCGTAGCGCGTGGGCGATCGCGCTGTCCCAGCGGGCATCGAACGTGCCTTCCGGCCCCATCGCGGTGATCACCAGTGCGACATGGCCGGAATGGTCGAACACCGGCGCGGCGAACGCATTGACGCCGGGCAGGGGGTCGCCGAGCGCGCGGGCGAGGCCGTGCTTGCGCACTTCGGTGAGCATGTCGGCGAGCTTCACGCCCTTGATCGGCCGCTTCGGATTATAGCCGACACCGTGACGATCGAGACCGCTTGCGAGTGCGGCGTCGATGGTCTTCTCCGGCAGGAAGGCGGCAAAGGCGCGGCCGGTCGCGGTCTCCAGCAGTGCCATCACCGAGCCGGCCCGCATCACGATGTGCACGGGCTGGCCGGGTTCTTCGAGCTGCACCACGGTCGGGCCATGCGTGCCCCAGACCGCCAGCGAGACCGCGTGCCCAATCTGGCTCGCAAGCGCCGCGATCTTTGGTCCGGCGATACGCACGCCGGAGAGGCGGCGCAGGCTGATCAGGCCGAGCTCCAGCGCCAGCGCGCCGATCTCGTAGCGGCCGGTGGTCTCGTCCTGCTCGATCAGGCCGATGCGGGAGAAGCTGGCGAGATAGGGATGCGCCTTGGCCGGCGTCATGCCGGCCTCGCGCGCGAGATCGCGCAGCATCATCGGCCCGCCGCTGCGGGCGAGCGCGCGGAGCAATTCGCCGCCGACCTCGATCGACTGGATGCCGCGGCTTTCTCTCTTCATGCGCCTCCTGGCGTGGCTTACGCCGCGTTGCGCTTGGCGGCGCTGTCGGCGAGATGACGGCCGGCAATGTAGCCGAAGGTCAGCGCCGGCCCAAGCGTGATGCCGGCACCGGGATAATTGCCGCCCATGATGCTGGCCATGTCGTTGCCGGCGGCATAGAGCCCCGGAATGACCCGTCCTTCTGCATCCAGCGCCCGCGCGTTCTCGTCGGTGACAATGCCGGCATAGGTGCCGAGATCGCCGACCACCATCTTGATGGCGTAGAACGGACCGTTCTCGATGGGCGCGACGCACGGGTTCGGGCCGTGCAGCGCATCGCCCTGGTAGCGGTTATAGGCCTTTGAGCCCTTGCCGAAGGCCGCATCATGCCCCTGTGGTGCGGTCGCATTGAACTGCTTGACGGTCTCGACGAACGCCATGCTGTCGATGCCCGCCTTTGCCGCGAGCGCCTCCAGCGTCTCGCCGCGCATGAGATAGCCGGTCTTGAGGTGATGACCTAGCGGCATCGGGAATGGCGGCACGCAGCCGAGGCCATATTTGCGCAGGGTCTGGTGATCGCAGACGAGATAGGCCGCGATCTCCTCGCCGGGCTTCGCAGCCTTCACCATGGCCTGGACGAAGTCGTGATAGGAATTCCCCTCGTTGGCAAAGCGCCTGCCGTCACGCATCACCGCGATCACGCCGGGTTTGGCGCGGTCGATGAAATGCGGCATCACGCCGTGTGAGCCGTCCTTGCGCTTGGTGACCGAGACCGGGACCCAGGCTGCCGCGTTCGGCAGCCGGTCCTCGACCTGTCCGCCGGCGCTTTCCGCAAGGCGCAGGCCGTCGCCGGTATTGCCGGTCGGTCCCGGCGAAAAATGCTCGTTCCCAGTCGGCGCGTGCGGGAACAGCTTTTTGCGCCGTTCGACATCATGCGGGAAACCGCCGCAGGCGAGCACGACGCCTTGTCTGGCACGAATGCGGACGTCGCGTCCCTCGCGGGCGACGATGGCGCCGGTGACAGTGCCGTTCTCGACCGTCAGCTCGCGTACCGGCGCGGACAGCCACATCGGAATCTTCAAATCCTGTGCGGATTTCGCGAGGCGCCCGGCCAATGCGTTGCCATTGGTCAGCGTCATGCCGCGGCCATAGCGCAGCACGTCCATCAGATGCCGCGACAGGCGCTTTGCGACATAGACCGCCGAATTCAGCGACTTCGTCGCGCGCATGAAGTGGACGATGTCCTTGCCGGATCCAAGCATCATTCCGAATACGGTCAGCTCGGGCAGGGGCATGCCGAGGGTCTTGATCTGGTCGCCGAGCTCGCGGCCGTCGAACGGGCGTGCCACCATCGAACGACCGCCCTGGGCGCCGCCGGGCGCCTCGGCGTGGTAGTCCGGGAACACCAGCGGCATGTCGAAACGGAGCGCGGTCTTGCTGGTGAAAAAATCGACCGCCTCGGGCCCGGCGCTCAGGAATGCATCGACGCGGGCGGCGTCATAATTGTTGCCGGCTTCGTGCCGCAGATAGGTGCGGGCCTGCTCAGGCGTCTCCTCGATGCCATAGGCCTTTGCCAGCGACGTCCCGGGAATCCACAACCAGCCGCCGGAGCGAGCGGTGGTGCCGCCGAAGCGCGGCTCCTTTTCGACGATCAGGACGTCGAGGCCGCGATAGCGCGCGGTGATCGCGGCCGACATGCCGGAGCAGCCCGATCCAGCCACGAGCACATCGCACTCGTAACTCTCAATTGCGTTGCGCTCGTTGCCGGTCATGCAGGCCTCACTTCTTGAGCAGCGGACATTTGGACTCGGAGACCGGGCGGAAGGCGTCCTCGCCCTTCACCGTCTTGATGATCTCGAGGTAATCCCACGGCTCCTTGGACTGCTCGGGTGTTTTCACCTTGGCGAGATACATGTCGCGAATGACGCGGCCGTCCTCGCGCAAGCGTCCGCCATGAACAAATGTATCCTCGATTGGCAGCTCGCGCATCTTGGCCATCGCCTTGGCGGGATCATCGGTGCCGGCGGCCTTGATGGCCTTGAGATAATGCAGCACCGAGCCGTAAACGCCGGTCTGGATCATGGTCGGCATCACCTTGGTGCGCTCGTAGAATTTCCGCGACCAAGCGCGGGTCGCCTCGTCCATGTTCCAGTACGACGCCGTGGTCATGTAGGTGCCCTGCGCGGCCTTGAGGCCGACCGCATGCACGTCGGTGTCGAACATCAGGAGGCCGACCAGCTTCTGACCACCCTGGACCAGGCCGAACTCGCCGGATTGTTTGATGGCATTGTCGGTGTCCTGGCCGGCATTCGCGAACGCGACGACCTCGGCTTTCGAGCTCTGCGCCTGCAGCGCGAAAGAGGAGAAATCGGCGGTGTTGGTCGGGTGCTTCACGCCGCCCAAGACCTTGCCGCCCATCTCGTTGATGAAGCGCGTGGCGTCCTTCTCGAGCTGCTGGCCGAAGGCGTAGTCGGCGGTGATGAAGTACCAGGATTTGCCGCCTTCCTTGATCACGGCGGAGGCCGTCACCTTCGACAGCGCGTAGGTATCATAGGTGAAGTGCACGGTGTTCGGGCTGCAAAGCTCGTCGGTCAACGAACTCGCGCCGGGGCCTGACAGCAGCGCGATCTTGTTGCGCTCGCGCACCATGTTGTGGACGGCGATCGCGATGCCGGAATTGGGAATGTCGACGACGGCATCGACCTTGCCGTTGTCGAACCAGCCGCGCGCGATCTGCACGCCGACGTCGGTCTTCATCTGATGGTCGGCGCTGATGATCTCGATCGGCTTGCCGAGCACGGTGGGCCCGAACTCCTCCACCGCCATTTTCGCGGCCTCCACGGAGCCTGGCCCGCTGTTGTCGCGGCCCCAGCTCGACAGATCCGTCAGCACGCCGATCCGCACAGCGTCGTCGGAGATTTGCGCGTTCGCAACGGTAGTTATGGCAGCCGAAGTCATGGCCCCGAGCATAGCGCAGGCCAAAAGCCCTCTCATCGTCGTTCCCTCTCGTTTATGGGCCGCTTGGCGCGGCTGGTTATTGTGAGAGCAAGTTAGATAATGTTGAATAAGTTTGTCAATGGCGAATAAAGGGATGCAGGTTCCGTGAAGGCCGCGAAGAGGTTGCGGAGCGGCGCACGCGACTGTTTCAACAACGTCATTGCGAGCGAAGCGAAGCAATCCAGGTTTGAGCCTCCCCTAAATCGGTGGACACCTATAGCTTAGACAGCAAGAGGTGTCAGATGACGAAACGGCAGCGACGTTCTTATTCGGACGAGTACAA